>NZ_SRID01000285.1 GCF_004684805.1 Streptomyces palmae | reverse complement strand
GTCCGGGACCCCGGGCCCCGCACCCCGGGGTCCCGGACCCCGCGGCCCCGGACCGGCCGCGCCCGCGCCGACCGGCGGCATCCCCTCCGCTTCCGGGCCGCCACGGGCCCGTACCGACGGGGACGCGGCCGTACCCGGTCGGCTCGGCGCGGTGGTCTGGCTCTATGACGAACCGACCGAGCCGGCCGAGCGCCAGCGCCGGCTGCTCGGCCTGTACTGCCAGTACGCCGCCGAACACCTGGCCCGGCTGGTGGAGCTCACCCGCGCCCGGAGGACCGCCGCCACCCTGCGGGAGGAGTTGCTGCCCGCTCGGCTGCCCCGCGTCCCCGGCGTCCGGCTCGCGGTCCGGCACCGCGCCGGCGCGGAAGGGGGCGGTGACTGGTACGACGCGCTGGCGCTGCCCGAGGGCGCGCTGGGGCTGGCGGTCGGCGCGGTCTCCGGCTCCGGACCCAGCGCGGTCGCCACGATGGGGCGGCTACGGGCCTCCCTGCGGGCGTACGCCGTGATGGAGGGCGAGGATCCGGTCGCCGTCCTCTCCGATCTGGAGCTGCTGCTGCGGCTGACCGAGCCGGCCCGTACCGCCACCGCGCTCTTCGGCTACTGCGAGCCGGCGCTGCGCCGGGTGGTGCTGGCCGGGGCCGGCCACTGCCCGCCGCTGATCGTCGGCGACCACCGCACCGAGTTCGTGGAGACCACGCTCTCCGCGCCGCTGGGCATGCTGTCCTGCTGGGAGGCGCCCAGCGTGGTGATCGAGGCGCTCAGGGGGGAAACGCTCCTCCTGTACAGCGACGGGCTGCTGCACCGCACCGGCGACGACATGGACCGCGCCTTCGCCCGGCTGCACGCCGCGGCGGCCGGGGTGCCCAGATCCCTGCGGCACGACCCGGACGCGCTGGCGGACCACGTACTGCGCACCGTACTGCCGCACCCGCCCGCCGCCGCGGACCGCACCGAGGACGTGGTGCTGCTCGCCGCCCACTTCGACTGAGCGGGCCGAGCAGACTCAGCGGACTCGGCAGGCTGGGGCGGGCTCGGCGGTCCGAGCAGGCTTGGCGGTCTGACCAAGCTGAGCGGGCTCGGCGGCCTCAGCAGACTCGGTAGCAAGAGCGGGCCCGGCGGCTCGGCGGACTCGGCCGTAGACAGAGCGGACTCAGCGCACTCAGCGCACTCAGCGCACTCAGCAGGCTCGGCGGACTCGGCAGGCCGAGCGGCGACCGGCCGCCGGGGCGGAGAGCGCGGTGGCGGGACGGGAACCGACCTCGCCGGTGGGGATCGGGCGGCCGAGCCGCGCGGGACGGTGTGCCGGATCGCCCCTGTTCGCCAGATACGTCACACCCGTGTTCCGGCCACTGGGCCCACGCCTACGATGGACGTCGGCCCATTGCGAGGAGGAACACGTGACCGAGCAGCCGACCGCCGCCGAGTCCCCGGAGACCCTGGAGACCGCGGAGGAGGAAGCGCCGATCAAGCAGCGGAAGAACGGCCTGTACCCGGGCGTCTCCGACGAGCTTGCCGAGAACATGCAGTCCGGCTGGGCCGACACCGAGCTGCGCGACCTGCAGCCGGTCGAGCAGGCCCGCTACGCCGCCCGCCGCCGCGCCGCGCTCTCCGCGCGCTTCCCCGGCGAGCGCCTGGTCATCCCCGCGGGCAACCTCCGTACCCGGTCCAACGACACCGAGTACGCCTTCCGCGCCGCCACCGAGTACGTGCACCTCACCGGTGACCAGACCCAGGACGGCGTGCTGGTGCTGGAGCCCGCCGGCGAACAGGGCCACGAGGCCACCCTCTACCTGCTGCCCCGCTCCAACCGGGCCAACGGCGAGTTCTGGCTGGACGGCCAGGGCGAGCTGTGGGTGGGCCGCCGCAACAGCCTGGCCGAGGCCGCGCAGCTGCTCGGCCTGGCCTGCGCGGATGTGCGCGAGGCGGCCGACGTGCTGCGCGCGGCCACCGGCCCGGTACGGATGGTGCGCGGCCACGACGCGGGCATCGAGGCGGCGCTGGCCGGCCGCACCACCGCCGAGGGCGACGAGGAGCTGCGGGTCTTCCTCAGCGAGCTGCGCCTGGTCAAGGACGAGTGGGAGATCGGCCAGCTGCAGACCGCGGTGGACTCCACGGTGCGCGGCTTCGAGGACGTGGTGAAAGTCCTGGACCGGGCCGAGGCCACCTCCGAGCGCTACATCGAGGGCACCTTCTTCCTGCGCGCCCGGGTCGAGGGCAACGACGTCGGCTACGGCTCCATCTGCGCGGCCGGCCCGCACGCCACCACCCTGCACTGGGTGCGCAACGACGGCCCGGTCCGCTCCGGCGAGTTGCTGCTGCTGGACGCGGGGGTGGAGACGCACAGCCTCTACACCGCGGACGTCACCCGCACCCTGCCGATCAACGGCCGCTTCACCCCGCTCCAGCGCAAGATCTACGACGCGGTGTACGAGGCCCAGGAGGCCGGTATCGCCGCGGTCCGGCCCGGCGGGCGGTTCCTCGACTTCCACGAGGCCGCGCAGCGGGTGCTGGCCACCCGGCTGGTGGAGTGGGGTCTGTTCGGCGACCTGGACGTGGAGAAGGTGCTGGAGCTCGGCCTCCAGCGCCGCTGGACGCTGCACGGCACCGGGCACATGCTCGGCCTGGACGTGCACGACTGCGCGGCCGCCCGCCGCGAGTCCTACGCGGAGGGCGTCCTGGAGCCGGGCATGTGCCTGACCGTGGAGCCCGGCCTGTACTTCCAGGCCGACGACCTCACCGTCCCCGAGGAGTACCGGGGCATCGGCGTCCGGATCGAGGACGACATCCTGGTGACCGAGGACGGCAACCGCAACCTCTCCGCGGCGCTGCCGCGCACCGCGGACGCGGTCGAGGCGTGGATGGCGGAACTCCGGGGCTGACCCCCGACGACGCGAGGGCCCGCCGCCCGGCCGAGAAAGAAGCCGGGCGGCGGGCCCTCGCGTTCGCGCCGCACTTCGCGCCATCGCGTTCATGCTGCGCTCACGCCCGCACGTTCGCGCCCTCGCGTTCACGCCCGCACGCTCACGCGTCCTACCGGTCACCCCCGGCTGGTGCGGCCGTGCAGGACCAGCGCCCAGCTCAGGCAGCCGAAGGCAGCCGTGGAGACCACCGCCCGCACGATGTTCCAGCGCACCCACACCGTCTCGAACCGCTCCCGTACCGCCGCCAGGTCGTGGATGCGGGCCGGGTCGCCGGCCGCGTCCAGCTGGTCGTTGAGCGGGATGTTGAAGGCCACCGTGATCACGAACATGGCCAGGTAGAGCGCGAGTCCGGCCACCAGCCAGGGCAGCGGCGCCCGGTCTCCGCCGCGGTACTGGAGGAACAGCGCCAGCCCGGTGAGCAGCAGCGCCCCCATGAAGCTGATCATGAACCAGCCGTTGACGATGGCCACGTTGATGCGCTGCATCGCGGTCACGAAGGTCCGGTCGTCGGACTGCCGCAGCCCGGGCATCACCGCGCAGGAGAAGGCGTAGAAGAGCCCCGCGCCCAGCCCCGTGGTCACCGTCGCCGCGATCAGTGCCGCGCTCCGTATCGTCGCCGTCATCGTCCCCGTCCTCCTGCCGTCGCGCGGGCCGCTCTCCGCCGTGCCGCGCCTCTCTTCGGTGCTCCCAGTCAAGCCGCCGCACGCCGTCCGGAACATGAGTGATCGGCTCGCGCCCATACGTCTGCGTCTCGGCGCGATCTACGCTGTGGCGCATGGACGTTCTCGCCGGACTTCTGGACGGGCCGCGGGCCCGCGGGGCCTTTCTCCTGCGGGCCGTCCTCGATCCGCCGTGGTCGATGCGGGTGGCGGACCGGGCACCGCTGACCCTGGTGAGCGTGGTCCGCGGCACGGCCTGGGCGATCCCGGACGGCGGCGCGCCGCACCGGCTGGGCCCCGGGGACATCGCGATCATGCGGGGCCCGGACCCGTACGTCTTCGCGGACGACCCGGCCACCGCGCCGACCATCCTGGTCCACCCCGACGGCCACACCAGCACCCTGGACGGCACGGAGCTGTGCGAGTCCATGGAGCTGGGAGTGCGCACCTGGGGCGACCGGCCGGACGCCGAGACGATGCTGCTGGTCGGCACCTACCGGATGGGCGGCGAGATCAGCCGCCGGCTGCTCGGGATGCTGCCGGCCATGCTGGTGCTCCCGCACCACTCCTGGGACTCCCCGCTGATCGCCCTGCTGGAGGAGGAGATAGCCAAGGACCGGCCGGGTCAGGAGGTGGTCCTGGACCGGCTGTTGGACCTGCTGCTGATCGCCGCGCTGCGCGCCTGGTTCGCCGGCCCGGAGGCGGCGGCCCCCGGTTGGTACGTGGCCCAGGGCGACCCCGTGGTGGGCCGCGCGCTGCGGCTGCTGCACGACGATCCGGCGCGCCCCTGGACGGTGGCGGAGCTGGCCGCCGAGTCCGGGGCGTCCCGCGCCGCGCTCTCCCGGCGCTTCAGCGAGCTGGTCGGTGAACCGCCGATGGGCTATCTGACCGGCTGGCGGCTGGCCCTCGCCGCGGATCTGCTGCGCGAGCCGGACTCCACCCTGGAGGCGGTGGCCCGCCGGGTGGGGTACGGCAGCGCGTTCGCGCTGAGCGCGGCGTTCAAGCGGGTGCGCGGGGTCAGTCCGCAGGAGTACCGGATGGGGGCGGCGTGACGGGAGCCGCCCGGAGGTGTCCGGGGCTGCTCGAACATCCGCCCGCCCGCCCCGAATGCCTGCGAGCCGCCGCGGCGGTGGCCGGCACCGGCTGAGCCCGGAGCCCGGAGAGCCACCACCGCGGAACCGACTGCCCCCGGCGGTCTGGGGCTACTTCGGCTCCGGGCCCGGGCGGACCGCTTCCAGGAGGTCCACGCAGCGGTCGAGCAGGGCGATCAGGGTGGTGCGCTCCTCCTCGGTGAACTCCTCGGCCAGGGCCCGTTCGACCCGTACCGCGCGGGCGTCCGCGTCCGCGAGCACCGTCTGCCCGGCCTCGGTGAGCCGGGTCTCCAGCACATTGCCGTGCCAGGCGTGCGGGGTGCGGTCCACCAGCCCGCGCTCCTGGAGGTTCTTCAGCACGGTGTTCATGGTGGGCGGGGTGACGGCGCAGGCCCGGGCCAAGCCGGCGGCCGAGATACCCGGGTGCTCCGAGAGGTGGAGCAGCGCCGCGTACTGCGGGACGGTCAGCCCCGCCGGCTTCAACACGGCCTGCTTGGTCGCATGAAGCGCCTGGTGGGTGCGTTTGACGTACGCACCGAGGCGTTCGGAGCTGGGCATCGTCATCTTCGCATCGTAATCAGCCCTTCGATCCCTCACGAAACTTAGGACTCTTGCCTGCATTCGCCTCCTTACGGTCATTCGAACCTTGCCGAAGATTAGGGTTCTAACTATGGTTACGGCTCACCTGATCGTTTGAGAGCTCGGGAGAAGAGACCTCCATGCCTCGGCACCTTCCGCACCCCCGTCCGCGTACCCGCCCGACCGGCACCGCCCGGACCACCGCTCTGGCGCTGGGCGCCGCCGCGCTCACCCTGCTCACCGGGGCGCTCGGCCCGGCGGCGCTGGCCGCCGGCCCCGCCGCGGGCCCTGCCGCCTCGGCACCCCTCACCAGGGACACGGCCCGTATCAGCACCGCCTACGTGCTGCCCGGGGACCGCGTCTACCCGGAGGGCATCGCCGCCGACCCGCGCTCCGGCGCGCTCTACGTCTCCTCGTTCACCACCGGCGCCGTCTACACGGTCACCCCGGGCCGACGCACCGCGGAGGTGTTCCTGCCGGCCGGTACGGACGGGCGGACCACCGCCGGCGGCCTCAAGGTGGACCGGGCGGGCCGGCTGTGGGTGGTCTCGCAGGACGGCTTGTCGGTGTACGACACCGGCAGCCGCACCCTGCTGGCCCGGCTCGATCCGCCGAAGCCGGGCGCCTGGCTCAACGACGTCGCCCTCGCCCCGGACGGCACCGCCTACGTCACCGACAGCCGGCTCGACCTGGTCTACCGGGTCACCCCCGGCGACCTGCGCCGGGCCACCGAGAACGGTGGCACCGCCGCCCTGCGCACCGGCTACGACCTGGCCGCCGCCCTCCCCGGCCACCCCGCCGGCTCCTTCGCGCTCAACGGGATCGCGGTGGACCCGGCCGGCCGCTACGTCCTCACCGTCGACATGACCAGCGGCAAGCTGTACCGGCTGGACCCGGCCTCCGGCGGGGTGGAGGAGGTGGCCCTGCGCGGCGCCGACCTGGTCGACGGGGACGGTCTGGAGCTGCGCCACGGCACCCTGTGGGCCGCGCACAACCGCAGCGACAGCATCACCCGCTGGCACCTGTCCGGGGACGGCCGCGGCGCGCGGCTGGAGCGCAGGGTCACCGACACCGCCCTGCAGACCCCGACCACCCTGGTCCGCAGCCAGGGCCGGATCCTGGTCGTCCGCTCCCAGTTCGACAAGGGCGGCCCGATGGGCCCGGGCACCCCGGACGGCCCGTTCACCGTCGCCGCGGTGGACGGCGTCTGAGGCCGTGCGCGGAATCGCGGAACGCCCGGTCCGGGCGCCATGAAGTGGCCCGGACCGGGCGAACGATGGACCATGTAATCAGCCGACAGCGGGAGGTCCATCGTGTTCGAGCCGGACGACATCCGCGAGTGGCGCGACCATGATGTGGTCGACGAGGGCGGCAGCAAGATCGGCAGCCTGGAGTCGATCTACGTGGACACCGCCACCGACCAGCCTGCCTTCGCCACGGTCGCCACCGGTATGCCGATGCGGCGCCGGCTGGTGTTCGTACCCCTCGACGGGGCCCGGGTGGGTCCCGGCTACCTGAAGGTCCGCTACGCGAAGAACCAGGTCAAGGACGCCCCGTCCATCGACCTCGACGGGGTGCTGCCCGCCGAGGAGGAATCCGCCGTCTTCGCCCACTACAAGCTGGAGTACCGGACCGGGACGGGCGGCGAACGACGCCTGGCCCGCCGCTGAGGCGGCGCCCCCGGGCGTACCGATCCGACTCGGGCCTGCCCCGCCGGCGCCGGCCGGGGACCGGCGGCAGGCCCGGCCGGCCGACGCACCGACGGCCGAGGAGGACCCGGTGCCATGACGCTCTTCCTGCTACTGATCCTCATCGCCATCGTGCTCGGCCTGATCGGCGTGGTCGCCGCGAGCCTCGGCTACCTGCTGGTCATCGGCGTGATCGTGTTCCTCGCCGCCTTCGTCTACCTGGGGCTCCGGGTCCGCCACAACGCCCGGCGCCCGCCGCGCTGAGACCCGCGTGCCGGCCGGTCGGCCGATCGGCTCATCCGGACACCGAGGTGGCCGGCGCGGCGGTCGGCCGCACGGCCAGTTCGCCGTCGGCCACGTCCACCGCGGCCGTGTCGCCGGGGCTGAGCGTGCCGTCCAGCAGCATGGTGGAGAGCCGGTTGTCCAGCTCGGTCTGGATGGTGCGGCGCAGCGGACGGGCGCCGAACTCGGGCTGGTAGCCGCGGTTGGCCAGCCATTCCTTGGCGGACTCGGTGACCGTGAGGTCGACCTGCTGGGCGCGCAGCCGGCGGCGGCTGCGGTCCAGCAGCAGGTCCACGATCCGCACCAGGTCCTTCCGGGTCAGCGCGTGGAAGACGATGACCTCGTCGACGCGGTTGAGGAACTCGGGCCGGAAGTGCGCCTGGAGGTCGGCCATCAGTTCGTCCCGGATCTCCTCGACCGCCCCCTGGTGCGCCAGGATCCGCTGGGAGCCGAGGTTGCTGGTCATGATGACCACGGTGTGGCGGAAGTCGACGGTACGCCCCTGGGCGTCGGTGAGCCGCCCGTCGTCCAGCACCTGGAGCAGCAGGTTGAAGACGTCCGGGTGGGCCTTCTCCACCTCGTCGAAGAGCACCACGGTGTACGGCTTGCGGCGCACCGCCTCGGTGAGCTGGCCGGCCTCCTCGTACCCCACGTAGCCGGGCGGGGAGCCCACCAGCCGGGAGACGGTGTGCTTCTCCTGGAACTCGCTCATGTCGAAGCGGACCATCCGGTCGGCGTTCCCGAACAGCAACTCCGCGAGCGCCTTGGCCAGTTCCGTCTTGCCGACACCGGTGGGCCCCAGGAACAGGAAGCTGCCGGTGGGACGGTCCGGGTCCCCCATGCCGGCCCGGCCGCGCCGTACCGCCTGGGCGACCGCGGACACCGCCTCCTCCTGACCCACCACCCGCTCGTGCAGGGCGTCCTCCAGCCTCATCAGCCGGTCCCGCTCGGTCTCGGTGAGCTGCGAGAGCGGGATGCCGGTACGGGCCGAGAGCACCTCGGCGATGTCCTCGGCGGTGACGCTGGGCGCCCGCTCCCGCCCGCCGCCGACCGCGGCCAGCTCCTCCTCCACCTGCCCGATGCGCTCCTTGAGCTCCCCGGCGCGCTCGTAGTCCTCGGTGCTGACCGCCTCGTCCTTCTCCCTGCGCAGCCTGGTGAGCCGGTCCTCCAACTCGTCCGCCTCGACCGAACCGCCCACACTGCGCAGTCCCACCCGGGCCCCGGCCTGGTCCATCAGGTCGACGGCCTTGTCCGGCAGGAAGCGGTCGGCGACATAGCGGTCGGACAGGGCCGCGGCGGCGTCCAGCGCCTCGTCGGTGAAGCGCACCTGGTGGTGGGCCTCGTAGGCGTCCCGGAGCCCGCCCAGGATCTCGACCGTCTCCGCCACGCTCGGCTCGGGCACCATGACCGGCTGGAAGCGGCGTTCCAGCGCGGCGTCCTTCTCGATGTACCGGCGGTACTCGTCGATGGTGGTCGCGCCGACCACGCTGAGGTCGCCCCGGGCCAGTGCCGGCTTGAGGATGTTCCCGGCGTCCATGGCGCCCTCGCCTCCCCCGCCCGCGCCGACGACGGTGTGCAGCTCGTCGATGAACAGGATGACGCTCTTGTCGGCCGCGGTGACCTCGTCGATCACCTTCTTCAGCCGCTCCTCGAACTCCCCCCGGTACTTGGACCCGGCGACCAGCCCGGCGAGGTCCAGGCCCACCACCCGGCGGTCCCGCAGCGCCCTGGGCACCTCCCCGGCGACGATCCGCTGCGCCAGCCCCTCGACGATCGCCGTCTTGCCGACGCCGGGCTCCCCGATGAGCACCGGGTTGTTCTTGGTGCGCCGGGAGAGGACCTCCACGGTCTGCTCGATCTCCTCGGCCCGGCCGACCACCGGGTCCAGCCGGCCGGCCCGCGCCTCCTCGGTGAGGTCGCGCCCGTACTCGTCCAGGGTCGGGGTGTCGCCGGGCCCGCCCGCCCCGCGTC
>NZ_SRID01000284.1 GCF_004684805.1 Streptomyces palmae | reverse complement strand
GCCACACCCTCGCCGGCCGCCGCGCCCGGCTCCGCCGCCCGCAAGCGGGTCCTGCTCGCCGAGCCGCGCGGGTTCTGCGCGGGAGTGGAGCGCGCCATCGGCATGGTCGAGCGCGCGCTGGAGATCCATGGCAGCCCGGTCTACGTCCGCAAGCAGATCATCCACAACCAGTACGTCGTCCGCCAGTTGGAGAAACGCGGGGCGATCTTCGTCGAGTCGGAGGAGGACGTGCCGGAGGGCGAGGTGTGCGTCTTCTCCGCCCACGGGGTCTCCCCGGCGGTCCGGGCGAGCGCCGACGCCCGGGAGCTGAACGTGATCGACGCGACCTGCCCGCTCGTCTCCAAGGTGCACCAGGAGGCCAAGCGGTTCGCCGCCGGGGGCCGCACCATCCTGCTCATCGGCCACGCCGAGCACGAGGAGGTGGAGGGCACGGTCGGCGAGGCGCCGGAGCACATCGTCGTGGTGGAGAACCTGGAGGACGCCCGCACGCTCCAGCTGCCCGCGGGGGCCGAGGTCTCCTATCTGACCCAGACCACCCTGTCGCTCGACGAGACCCGGGACATCGCCGCCGAACTGCTGCGGCGGTTCCCCCAGCTCAGGGGGCCCGGCTCGGACGACGTGTGCTACGCGAGCCAGAACCGGCAGAGCGCGGTCAAGGAGCTGGCGGCCCAGGCCGATCTCGTCCTCGTCGTCGGTTCGGACAACTCCAGCAACTCGGTCCGCATGGTGGAGGTGGCGATCCGGCACGGCGCCGAGTCCTACCTGGTCAACGACGTCTCCAAGCTGGACGAGAGCTGGCTGCGGGGCGTCACCACGGTCGGTGTGACCTCCGGCGCCAGCGCCCCGGAGATCCTCGTCGAACAGCTGGTGTCCCGGCTCGCCGAACTGGGCTACGGCCATGTCGACACCATCACCACGGCCACCGAGGACGTCGTCTTCGCCATGCCAGGGAGCCTGCAGTGACCATGACCCAGAACCCGGACGCCCACCGCGCAGAGGCGGCGATGAGCCCGCGGAAGGCGCGCTCGGCGCTGCTGGCCCGGGTCGAGGAGCGGCTCGCCGGCTTCCTCGCCGAGGAGCGCCGTACCTGGGCCGCCTCCAACCCGGACGCGGTGGAGCTGGTGGACTGCGTGGCCGACATGGTGTCCAGCGGCGGCAAGCGGCTGCGGCCGTCCTTCTGCGTCGCCGCGTACCTGGCGGCGGGCGGCGACCCCGGCTCGTCCGCGGTGGTCGACGCGGCCGCCGCGCTGGAGCTGCTGCACACCTCCGCCCTCCTCCACGACGATGTCTTCGACGCCTCCGAACTGCGCCGGAACGAACCCACCGCGCACATCCGGCACGCCGTGCTGCACACCGAACGCGGCTGGCACGGCGAGCCGCGGCGGTACGGGGAGAGCGTCGCGGTGCTCGCCGGCAACCTCGCCCTGGTCTACGCGGACCGGCTGATGGCCGGCGCGGCGCGCACCGAGTGGAGCCGCCGGATCTGGGGGGAGCTGTCCACCGAGCTGATGGTGGGGCAGTTCCTCGACGTCCGGGCCGCCGCCCGGTTCCGCCCCGATCCGGCGCTCGCCCGCTGGATCGCGCTGTTCAAGTCGGGCCGCTACACGGTCTCCCGGCCGCTGGCGGTCGGCGCGGCGCTCGCCGACGGCACGCCGGGCCTCCAGGAGGTCTTCGAGGAGTACGGTCTCGCGCTCGGCGAGGCCTTCCAGCTCCGCGACGACCTGCTGGACGCCTTCGGCAGCGCGGAGGTCACCGGCAAGCCGGCCCGCCTCGACTTCAAGCAGCACAAGATGACGCTGCTGATGTCCTTCGCGCTCGCCGACGAGCCCGAGGTACGGGACCTGGTCGGCGACGACCTGCCGGGCACCGACCCCGACGAACTGCATGCCCTGCTGATCCGCACCGGCATCCGCGACCGGGTGGAGGCCGTCATCGCCGAGCGGCTGAAGGTGGCGAACGAGGCGGTCGCCGCCTCGCTCTCCCCGCGGTGGGCGGCCGAGCTCCAGGCGATGGCGAAGGCCGCGGTCCACCGCGACAAGTGATCCTCGGGGCCCACCGCCCTGACGCGACCCACCCTGGTGTGCGGCCGCTCGGCGGGCGGCGCGGCCTCCGCCGTCCGCCGGCCGGCCGCCGCACTCGCCGGGAAGCCGCCGCACTCGCCGGGAAGCCGCCGCACTCGCCGGGAAGCCGCCGCACTCGGGGCGGCGGCGCGGCCGCGGGTGCCGGGGCCGGTCGCGGCCGGGCGGTTCGCGGGGCGGCACCCGGCCCGTGCCGGCGACCCGAAGGCCCCGCCCGGGCTCGGGCCCGAGCGGGGCCGCGTCGTGGGGGGCCGTCAGCCGGCGGCCCGGCGCTGCACGATACGCGTGACGTGCACCCGGGACGGGCACTCCAGCTTGGTCATCACCTGGCGGAGGTGGTTGACCACGGTCCACTCGGACAGCTCCAGGGTCCGGGCGATCTGGCGGTTGGTCATGCCCTCGGCGACCAGTTCGGCGATCTGGTGCTGGCGCGGGGTGAGCCCGGCGAGCCGGGGGTCCTCCTGGGGTTCCTCGACCGGAGCGGGCGGCGGCGCGGAGAGCGCCAGGGTGAGCGCGGACTGCGGGGACGGGCAGTCGGCGGGGGTGCCGGGCAGCGCCACGACACGCTCGGACCGGGTGCCGCCCGGGCAGGGCAGGTCGGTGGCGACCCGCCGCCGGGCCGCCGCGAAGCCCTCGTCGCAGGCCACCTGGTGGTGCTCCCGCAGGGCCCGGGCCATGGCGAACATCCGCTGCATGTGCTGCCGTTCGGCGCTGCCGCCGTCCGGTGCCGCGCTGACCGCGGTCGCCAGTGCCCCGACCACCTCGGCGGGGCTGCCGCCGTGCAGCAGCAGCAGTTCCATCGCCTCCCGGACGGTGCGGTACGCCTCCTCGGTCCGGCCCAGCGCCAGCCGTACCCGGGCGAGGTCGACCAGCGCCGGAGCGAGGGCGTGCGGTTCCTGGAGCGACCGCAGGTCCTCCAGGGCGAGCAGCAGGGGTTCCTCGGCGTCCGGCGCGCCGCGTTCGGCGCGGACCCGGGCGAGCAGCCGGCGGGCGGTGGCCGCGCCGCGGACGTCCCGCCGGGCGTCGAACTCCACCACGGCCCACAGTGCCCGCGCCTCCGCCGTCCCGGCATCCCCCGCCTGCCGGGCCAGCTCCGCGCGGAGCACGGTGATCTGCGGGCCGCCGTGCGACCCGTCACCGATGTGCGGGTCGGGGCATCTGTCGAGCCCGGCCGCGCGGGACAGCAGGGATTCGGCGGCCGCGAGGTCACCGCGGGCCAGGGCCCAGCTCCCGGCGGTCCGCAGACCGTCGGCGAGGGCTGCGCGTTCCGCCTCGGCCGCATCGGGCGCGGTGGCGGACCGGTCGGGCAGCGCGCTCTCCAGGGCGGTCAGCGAGCGCGTCAGCACCGCGGCCGTCTCGGGCAGCAGGTTGTGCACGGTGAGCGCGTCGTCCAGGGCCAGGAGCAGCCGGATCGCCTCGGCATGCCGGCCGGCGTCCTGCAGGCGCCGGACGGCGGCGCGGATGTCGGGCATCCGGGCGGGGACCAGGGCCAGCCAGCGGGCCCGCTCGTCGGGGGCGCGCAGACCGCCTTCCGCCGCGGCGGCGAACCGGATGTAGTGGTCGGTGTGGCGGTCGTACGCCTCCGCCTCCTCCCCCGGCGTCCCGGCGAGCTGCTCGCGGTAGTAGGCCCGTACCGCGCCGAGCAGGCGGAACTCCGGTTCGCCGGCCACGCGTCCGGCACTCACCAGCAGGCTCTTGCGGACCAGCGCGTCCAGTCGGCACATCGCCTGGGTGCGGCTCAGGTCGCCCAGCCGCTGCACGGTCAGCAGGTCGATGGAGGTCTCGCAGACCGCCAGCCGCCGCAGCAGGGCGCCCTCGCCGGTGCTGAGCGCCCGGTCCCCCCAGGCGAGCGCGCCGGGGACGGACTGGTGCCGGGCGGGTACGTCCAGCGGGCGGCTGGTGTACGGGTATTCGCCGCGGCGCAGTGCCATGAGGAGCGCGCCGGTGCTGACGGCGCCGACGGCGCGCGCGGTCACCTCGATGGCGAGCGGCAGCCCGTCCAGCTCGGCGCAGATCTCGGCGATGTCGCGCAGCTCGCCGCTGTGCAGCACATCGCTGCGGTAATGGGCGCCGACTCGGTCGAGGAAGAGCCGGACCGCGTCCGAGTCGCCCGGTTCACCGTTCCGGTCGGCCACCGGCAGCGGTGCGACCGGGAAGAGGTGCTCGGCGTAGACGTTGAGGGACGAACGGCTGGTGAGCAGCGTTCGCAGCCGGGGGCAGCGCCGCAGCAGGGCCGCGATGTCGGCGGGCAGCATCGGCGCCACCAGGTCGCTGTTGTCGAGGGCGAGGATCAGCTCGCGCTCACCGATCGCGGCACCGATCAGGTCCGGGAGGCAGCCGCCGAGGCCGCCCGGGACGCCGGAGTCCTCGGCGATGCCGAGGGCGGCGGCCACCGTGCGCCAGGCGGCGGTGCGGCTGCCGGCCAGGGCCAGATCGACCACCACGACCTCCGCGGTCGGCCGGGCGGCCCGCGCCGCGGGGGTCGCGTCGGCTGCCGCGGCCGGGGCCGCCGGGAACGCCGTGCGGGCGAGCACCGCGTGCAGCAGGGCGCTCTTGCCCACGCCGGCCGGGCCGGTGACGGTGAGCAGCCGGATGCCCGGTTCGCTCAGGATGCGGATGAGTTCGGCGATCTCCTGCTCCCTGCCATGCAACCGGGCATCCCGAGTCAGACGCAGATCCGGGTGGATACCTCGGTCCATGAGCTGGTCCACGACATCACTCCCATCAGTTCTTGGCTGCGAAAACGCCAAATGTGAGACGACCGCGCGATTAACAGCCCGTCAGATGCAATCCCGGGCAGCCTCTCAACGGAAACATCGACCACTCCGCCGTGGCACAAGATGTTTCACAGGTCCCAGGATTCTTTCGGGACATGGTGCCCCACTGATGGTTCGCTGGAGGACCGATCAAGATCACGGAGTCAGCGGTTCCAGAAAGCTGTCGACAAGCTCCGGCACGTACTGATCAGGGAACTCCTGCCCCGAGATGAGCCTGCGGAAGACCAGCGGGCCCAGCAGGTGGTCGATCGCGACATCGGTGTCAAGCTCCTTGGGCAGCCCCCCGCGCGCCTTGGCCTCGTCCACGATCTCCCGCAGCCCGTCGGTCCCCTTGCAGCTGCACGCGCTGAGCACCTCCGCGTACCGGGGGTCGAGCGGCGCCTGGTCGATGATCACCCGCAGCGCCCGCTCCGACTTCGGGTTGTGCAGCACCCTGAGGAAAGAACGCAACTCCCCGATGAGATCGGCCCGCAGCTCACCGGTGCGCTCCACCGGCTCCACCTGGAACAGCTCCGCCAGCAGCTGCTGGATCAGCATCGCCGCCTCCGGCCAGTGCCGGTACAGCGTCGTCCGGCCCACACCGCTGCGCGCCGCCACCGACGCGTGGGTCACCCCCGCCCAGCCGTTCTCGATCAGCAGATCGCTCGCGGCCGCCAGCGCGGCGGCCCTGCTGCGCTCCGCCCTCGGGTCCAGGCCGCGGCCGGCGGTCCCGAGGGCGTACGACTCCTTGGGGTCCGCTTTCCCCATCTCCACACTCCCCGCTATGAGGCCGTACTGTGGGGCAGGTTGCGCCACAGCTTGGTCAACCATACGGCCTCACCGGACGCCGCGAAGGGGGAGACGGCGGCCCGATCAGCCGCGAAGCCGCCCGTCTCCCCTGGTCACAACGGCTCGGGCGGCGCACGGACCCGCACGGCACCGACTCAGCCGCCATCGCCCCCGGCGGTGCGAGGTGCCGAACGAAGTCGAGAACCTCGCCGCCTCTCACCGCCGGCCGACCCGTGCCGCGACGGGGAGTTCACATCTCGGCCCGATGCCGGTGCAGCGGCCGGCCCCGGCACCGGGACCGGCGGGTCACTCCTGCTCGCGCAGCCGGGCCGCCAAGGCGGTCAGCGGCTCGGCCTCCTCGGTGTGGCCCAGGGCGGTGAGGCGGGATACCGCCGCGTCGAGGCGGGTGAGGGCGGGGGCGGGGCGTTCCAGGTAGATGCCCTCCACGGCACCGGCGAGACGGGTGCACTCGGCCCACTCGGCGGCGCGTTCCTGCTCCGGTCCCGGCTCGCCGAGCAGGGCGAGCGCCTTCTCCAGGGCGGCCACGGCGTCCTCGTACTCACCGGCGTAGGCGTTGACCCGCCCGTGCTCGTAGGCCAGGGCGGTGTCCAGGGAGCGGCCTCGGGCCTGGTAGGCGTCGGCGCGGGCCGCGTCGGCGATCCGGCCGGCGTCGGCGAGGAAGGCGCGGGCGTCGGCCAGGCCTTCGGCGCCCTGCCGCTGGGCCTGGAGGCGGGCGAGTTCGCGCAGGCAGTTGCTGAGCTGCTCGTAGCGCGGGGCCTTGGCGTGGGCGGCGAGTGCCTGGTCGGCGACCTCGCGGGCCCGTTCGAACTCGCCGGACTCGCCGAGGAGTACGGCGGTCTCCGCGGCGATCATGGCGTGGCTTCCCGGGTCGTCGTCCCAGCCGGCCGACTCGGCGGCGAGGGCGACGAACTCCGCCGTGGCGGCCTTGAGGTCGTCCCCCGCGTGCAGCGCGCGGGCGCGGGTCAGGCACAGTTGGGCCAGGAGCCGGTCGTCCAGCTCCCCGGCGGCGGCGTCCGGTTCGGCCAGCAGCGAGTCGAGCAGGGCGATGCAGTCCTCGACGCGGCCCAGGTCGAGGCTGAGCTGGGCCGCGTTGCTGTAGGTGCAGAACGCGTCGGTGCGGCGGTCCCGGCGGAGGTCCAGCTCCGCGGAGCGCGTCAGGTGCCGCAGCGCCTCCTCGGGTCGTCCCAGGTGCATGCACGCCTCGGCCAGATCGCCGTGCAGGCGGGAGGTGTCGACCACGTCCGCCGGCCAGTCGGCGGCCAGTCGCAGGCCCTCGGTGAGGTCCGCGTGGGCGGCCCGCGCGTCCTGGAGGCCGAGCCGGAGCCGGCCGCGCAGCCCGAGCACGCGGGGCAGGTGCCAGGCGGGGCCGTGCGCCCTCGACCAGTCCAGGGAGGCGTCGATCTCGCTGACCGCGCGGGGCAGGTCGCCGGAGAGGGCGTAGGTGCTGGCCCGCATGAGCCGGGCGCCGGAGATCTGCCCGGCGATGCCGTGCCGGGTGGCGAAGGCGTCCAGCAGGTCCAGCTCGGCGAGGACCGGCGCGATGTGCTCCTCGCTCCCCGAGGACTGCAGGCGCAGGGCGAGCGCGGTCACCCGCAGCCGCAGCAGGCGGGCCTCCTGGTACGGGGCCAGGCCGGGCGTCTCCTCGTGCAGGCGGACCATGGAGGCGTGGGCGGCGGTCAGCGCGGCGGCCGTCGCCTCCGCTTCGTCCTCGGCGCCCTGCGCCGGGACCTCGGCGGCGGCCAGCAGGGCGCAGGCGTGGGCGAGGGCCGCGTCCCCGACTGCTCCCGCCTCCTCGTACAGCCCCGCGGCCTCCTCGCGGAGGGCCGCGGAGGCGGCGAAGTCCTCCCTCTCGCCGGCCCGGTCCGCCTCATCGGCCAGCAGGTCCGCGCGCAGCCGTACGAGCGGGCCCACGGCCGGGTCCTCGGGGTGGGTGTAGTCGCGGGCGGCGGTGAGGGTGCGCAGTCGCGCCCAGCAGGCCCGCGCGTCCGGGTGCCCCTGCTCGTCCAACTCCCGTGCGCGGATTATGAGTTCGGGAAGCGAGTCGGGGAGGGCGGCGGCCGTGCGGGCGGCGGGCGTACCCACCCGGGCGGCCGGGGCGGCCGGCGCCACCTCGTCCAGGTCGCGGGTGCGCAGGGTCAGCTCCAGCCCGTCCAGGAGCGGGGCGCGCTCCAGGCGGGCCCCGCGGCGGTCGGTGTGCGCCGTGGTGCCGTTGCGGGCGTCGAAGCGGGCGGCGAGGTGGTCGGCGCGGGCACCCAACTCGGCGCGCAGCTCGGCCACCGTCCAGCTGCGGCCCGCGTACCCGGCGGCGGGCAGCTCGCCGTGGCCGACGAACTCGACGCGCTGGAGGAGGACTTCCACGCCGGTGAGGAAGGAGAGCAGGTCCAGCGGCGAGTCGACCTCGTCGAACAGGCTCCGGTTCTCGGCGAGCAGTTCCAGGCCGCGTGCCTCGTTGCCGGTCAGCGCGCAGAACTCCAGGTGCCGGCCGACCTCCCCGGACATCGAGGGGTTGCGGCGGCAGCCGCGGTAGCCGGCGAGGTGCAGCTCACGGGCCTGGTCGGCGCGGCCGGTGCGCAGCAGGGGCAGCAGCGCGTACGAGACGGAGCGGGCCGGCTCCTCCTGGCAGGACTCCTTGCCGGCCAGGACGGGCTCCCAGGCGCGCAGCGCCCGCTCGTCGTCGCCCGCCGCGAGGTGGTACAGGGCGCGTTCGCAGGTCTCGCAGGCCTCGCAGTCGCTGAGCCGGGTGCGGGCGCGGCCCGCCCACAACTCGTAGGCGAGGGCGGTGTCCTCGCCGACGTGGGCGGCGAGCTGGTACGCCTGTCCGTAGTAGGGCTGGAGGCCGACGCCGGCCTTCTCGTACCGGTCGCGCATCTCGGTCAGCCACTGCCGGAGGCTGGCCAGCGGTATCTCGGGCAGTGAGCGCAGGGCGTTGGCCACCCACTTGAACCGCCAGAACAGCGTGTGGCGCAGGCGCTCGTCGAAGACCTCGGGGCGCTCGTCGAAGAGGGTGAGCAGGCGGGCGAAGACGACGGGCGACTTCCGGGGTTCGGAGCCGTAGGTGTACGCCTCCTGGAGTTCGAGGAGCGCGTCGATCAGCGGTACCGGGTCCGCGAACTGCTCGGCGGCGTCGACGAGTTCCTCGGCGGTGACGGTGCGGGTGCGGCCGTAGGGAAGCCGGTCGTTCTCCTGGAGCGCCTGGTACAGCTCGTCGGTGTTCTGGGGTGCGGTCGGCATCGTCAGCTGTCCTTGCGGAGGGCGTGGGCGAGAAGGTCGAGGAAGGAGCGGTTGATGAGGCTCGACTCGGCGGGCCTGAGCGGGCGCCGGGACAGCAGCGCGGCCTGCCCGTAGAGGGCTTCGGCGCTGGTGCGCGCCAGCTCGGGCTCGTCGATGGCGACGGCGGTGCGGACCAGCGGGTTGAGCTGGTTGAGGATCAGCTGGGCCCGCGGCGCCTCCTGGCGCAGGGCGCCGAGGATGTCGCCCCACAGGCCGCCCTGCTGCTCGCGGGCGAGCTGGGAGCGGGTGCGCTCGTGCCGGGCCTCGCGGCTGTCGACGAGGAGGGCGGGGGC
>NZ_SRID01000283.1 GCF_004684805.1 Streptomyces palmae | reverse complement strand
CCGCCCGGGCCGGGCGGCCCTGGCGGCCCGGGCATCAGCGGCCGGAACGTGACGGCAGCCCCGACCGCCAAGGGAGACAGCGCGTCCCCGCGGCCCCGGGACAGCCGTGGCCGACGGCTCCGCCGGGTCGGCGCCCGGTGAAGCGTGCCGCGCCTCTCCCCGGCCCCCGCCGGAGGCGCCCCCCTACCGCTCGCACACGAAGATCGCGGTGCCCGGGATGAGGTTCCCGCGCAGTGGGGACCAGCCGCCCCACTCCTGGTGGTTCCAGTGCGGCCATTCCGGCTCGACCAGGTCGACCAGCCGGAAGCCGGCGGCGACCACGTCGCGCACCCGGTCGCCCAGGGTCCGGTGGTGCTCCACGTAGACGGCGCGGCCGTTCTCGTCCTGCTCGACATAGGGCGTGCGGTCGAAGTAGGAGGCGGCGACGCTCAGCCCCTCGGGGCCGGGCTCGTCGGGGAAGGCCCAGCGGATCGGGTGGGTCACCGAGAACACCCACCGCCCTCCGGGCCGCAGCACCCGGTGCACCTCGCGCATCACCCGCACCGGGTCGGCGACGAAGGGGACGGCCCCGTAGGCCGAGCAGGCCAGGTCGAAGGAGGCGTCCGCGAACGGCAGGGCGCCCGCGTCGGCCTCCACCAGCGGGAAGTCCGAGCCGATGCGCAGCGCGTGCTGGAGCTGCCGGTGGGAGAGGTCGAGCGCCACCGGGCGGGCACCCTGGGCGGCCAGCCACCGGGAGCACTGCGCGGCGCCCGCGCCGATCTCCAGTACGTCCCGCCCGCGCAGCGCCCGCGCCGGTCCGAGCAGCCGGGCCTCGGCCTCGTCCAGGCCCTCCGGGCCCCAGACGAAGCGGTCGTCGCCGAGGAAGCCGCCGTGCTCGGTCTGGTACTCGTCGGCGTTCCGGTCCCACCAGCCCCGGCTGGCCCGGCTGCTCTCCGTGTCGTCCGCGGTACGCCGGGTCGCGGTCGGCTCCGCGGGCCCCGTCAGCTCGTTGTCTTGGATCATCGGGCGCGTCGTCGTACTCTCTGTGTCGACCTGTGGCTGCGGGGCACGGTGTGAATCGCGTCGCAGCACGGACATGCAGTGACCAGGTATGAGGCGAATGTCCCATGTGCGCCTCTTCGCGCATTGACCCTGCCCGGCTGCCCCCGTATGCTACAAGTTGCGCTGCGGGCCTGCGTGCCTCAGACAGAGCAGGCCGCGCTCGCATCTGTTGTATGTCCCCTCGGTTGCCGAGGTGACCTCCAAACTCCCCAGGGAGTGCGGAGGAAACCTCCAAGGCTGTCCGGCTTCTACGGTGCGATAGCGGGCTCACGGCGTAGCAGTACCTACGACTTCATGTCCGTACCGGAGCCCTTTCCCACATGACGAGCAGCACCGAGGCAACCCGCACCACCCCGCAGGTGGCGGTAAACGACATCGGTTCCGAGGAAGCCTTCCTCGCCGCGATCGACGAGACGATCAAGTACTTCAACGACGGCGACATCGTCGACGGCGTCATCGTGAAGGTCGACCGGGACGAGGTCCTGCTCGACATCGGTTACAAGACCGAAGGCGTCATCCCCTCCCGGGAGCTTTCGATCAAGCACGACGTCGACCCCAACGAGGTCGTGGCCGTCGGCGACGAGATCGAGGCCCTGGTCCTCCAGAAGGAGGACAAGGAAGGCCGCCTGATCCTCTCGAAGAAGCGCGCCCAGTACGAGCGTGCCTGGGGCACCATCGAGAAGATCAAGGACGAGGACGGCATCGTCACCGGCACCGTCATCGAGGTCGTCAAGGGTGGTCTCATCCTCGACATCGGCCTCCGTGGCTTCCTGCCGGCCTCCCTGGTCGAGATGCGCCGCGTCCGCGACCTGCAGCCCTACGTGGGCAAGGAGCTCGAGGCCAAGATCATCGAGCTCGACAAGAACCGCAACAACGTGGTCCTTTCCCGCCGCGCCTGGCTGGAGCAGACCCAGAGCGAGGTCCGCCAGACCTTCCTCACCACCCTGCAGAAGGGCCAGGTGCGCTCCGGCGTCGTCTCCTCCATCGTCAACTTCGGTGCCTTTGTGGACCTGGGTGGCGTGGACGGTCTGGTTCACGTCTCCGAGCTGTCCTGGAAGCACATCGACCACCCGTCCGAGGTCGTCGAGGTCGGCCAGGAGGTCACGGTCGAGGTCCTGGACGTCGACATGGACCGCGAGCGCGTCTCCCTGTCGCTCAAGGCGACCCAGGAAGACCCGTGGCAGCAGTTCGCCCGGACCCACCAGATCGGTCAGGTCGTCCCGGGTAAGGTCACCAAGCTCGTTCCGTTCGGTGCGTTCGTGCGCGTCGACGAGGGCATCGAGGGCCTGGTCCACATCTCCGAGCTGGCCGAGCGCCACGTGGAGATCCCGGAGCAGGTCGTCCAGGTCAACGACGAGATCTTCGTCAAGGTCATCGACATCGACCTCGAGCGCCGCCGCATCAGCCTCTCGCTGAAGCAGGCGAACGAGTCCTTCGGTGCCGACCCGGCCTCGGTCGAGTTCGACCCGACCCTGTACGGCATGGCCGCGTCCTACGACGACCAGGGCAACTACATCTACCCCGAGGGCTTCGACCCGGAGACCAACGACTGGCTGCCGGGCTACGAGGCCCAGCGCGAGGCGTGGGAGACCCAGTACGCCGAGGCGCAGCAGCGCTTCGAGCAGCACCAGGCTCAGGTCATCAAGTCCCGCGAGGCCGACGAGCAGGCCGCTGCCGAGGCCGGCAACGCCGCCCCGCAGGGCGGTGGCGCTGCCTCCGGTGGCTCCTACTCCTCGGAGTCGGCGGACAACTCCGGCGCCCTGGCGTCGGACGAGGCGCTGGCCGCGCTCCGCGAGAAGCTCGCCGGCGGCCAGAGCTGAGGCTCTGCCCCGCGGCTAGTCGCTAGCTGAGTTGTGAGGCCCGCTCCCCTTCGGGGGAGCGGGCCTCAGGCATGTCCCGGCGCACCGGGGGGCGTGCGGCGCGGGCCACCGGCGCGTAGTGGGACGGACGCGGCCAGGGAGCGGCGGTAGAAGGCCCGGTACCCGGGATTCGGGAATGCCCGCGCACGGTCCGGATGTTCTGCTACACGGAACGCAAGGAGGAGCGTCACGGTGTTGGATCCGCAGGATGTGTACGCATGGGACCCGAGCGGGCTCGCGACGGTCGACGCCATAAGCTCCCGGGACTCGGCCGGGCTGGTGCTGCTCTACCACTTCGAGGGCTATATCGACGCGGGCGAGACGGGCGAGCAGATCGTCAACCGACTGCTGGACGGCCTGCCGCGCCAGGTGGTGGCCCGCTTCGACCACGACCGGCTGGTCGACTACCGGGCCCGCCGCCCGCTGCTCACCTTCGAGAACGACCACTGGACCAGCTACGAGACCCCGGCCATCGAGCTGTACCTGGTGCGTGACGCCACCGGAGCGCCGTTCCTGCTGCTCACCGGCCCGGAGCCGGACGTGGAGTGGGAGCGCTTCGCGGCGGCTGTGCGGCAGATCATCGAGCGGCTGGGCGTCCGGCTCTCCGTCAACTTCCACGGCATCCCGATGGGCGTCCCGCACACCCGCCCGGTGGGCCTCACCCCGCATGGCAACCGCACGGACCTGATGCCCGGCCACCGCGGCTACTTCACCGAGGCCCAGGTGCCCGGCAGCGCCGAGTCCCTGATCGAGTTCCGGCTGGCCGAGGCGGGCCACGATGTGCTCGGCGTGGCCGCGCACGTCCCGCACTACCTCGCCCGCTCGGCCTACCCGGACGCGGCTCTCACCGCGCTGGAGGCCGTCACCGCGGCCACCGGCCTGGTCCTGCCGGGCGCCGCCCACGCACTGCGCACCGAGGCCCACAAGACGCAGGAGGAGATCGAGCGGCAGCTGTCGGAGGGCGGCGACGAACTGGTCTCCCTGGTGCGTGGGCTCGAGCACCAGTACGACGCGGTGGCCGGCGTCGGCACCCGCGGCAGCCTGGTCGCCGAGCCGGCGGACCTGCCCTCGGCGGACGAGCTGGGAGCCGAGTTCGAGCGCTTCCTCGCCGAGCGGGAGGGCGAGGGCGGCAGCTGAGCGCAGGCTCGGCCGGGCCCGCCCGGTTCCGCGGTGGGCCAGGTTCGCGGGAGCCCCGCGCAGCCCCGCGTAGTCACGGGCGAACCGGGCCCACCGCCCCACGTACCGTCGGGTAGCGTGGCGCCGACCGGCACCGGATCCGTGCCGGACCGGCGTCCCCGCGAGGGCGGGGCGAGTGAGTGGAGGGGCGGCCATGCTCTCCGTGGGCCTGACAGGCGGAATCGGCGCGGGCAAGAGCGAGGTGTCCCGGCTGCTGTCCTCCTATGGTGCGGTGCTGATCGACTCCGATCGGATCGCCCGCGAGGTGGTGGAGCCCGGCACACCCGGACTGGCCGCGGTGGTCGAGGCCTTCGGGCCCGAGGTGCTCACCGCCGAGGGCGCCCTGGACCGGCCCAGGCTGGGCGCCCTCGTCTTCGCCGATCCCGAGCGCCGTGCCGTGCTCAACGGCATCGTCCACCCGCTGGTCCGGGACCGCTCCGCGGAACTGGCGGCGGCGGCCGGACCGGACGCGATCGTGGTGAACGATGTCCCGCTGCTCACCGAGAACGGTCTGGCCCCGCTCTACGACCTGGTGATCGTGGTGGACGCGGCCCCGCAGACCCAGCTCGACCGGCTGGTGCGGCTGCGCGGCATGACCGAGGAGGAGGCCCGGGCCCGGATGGCCGCCCAGGCCCCCCGCGCCGAGCGGCTGGCCGTCGCCGATGTCGTCATCGACAACGACGGGCCGCTCGAGGCGCTGGAGCCGCAGGTCAGGAAGGTCTGGGCGGAGCTGCTGGAGCGGGCCGCGGGCAAGCACGACTGAGCTGCGGGAATGCGCCGGTCCGGGCGCTCGTTGTGCTGCTCGTACCGAGCGCTGGTGGTGCGTACCGCCGGCGGCGACGCGCTCATGGGAAGGAACCGGCCGTGCCCCAGCCCACGCCCGAGAACCATGTGATCGACTACCGCGCCGCGGAGCAACTGCTCAACGCCCGCGACCCGCGGGGTGCCGTGAAGCTGCTGGACCCGGTCATCGCCGCCCACCCGGAGAACACCGCGGCCCGCCTGCTGCGGGCCCGCGCCCTCTTCCTCGGCGCCCAGCTGCGCGCCGCCGAGCTGGAGTTCCAGATCGTGCTGGAGCGGGAGCCCGACAACGCCTTCGCCCACTTCGCCCTGGCCCGCACCCTGGAGCGGGCCAACCGGTCGGCGGAGGCCACCCGGCACTTCCGCCTCGCCGCCGCCCTCGACCCGCGCCCGGACTTCGTGGCCGCCGCGCGCTTCGGGGAAGCGGCCTGACCGGCGCCCAAGGGTTCCGGCCGGGTCGTCCCGAGGGGCGGACGTTCAGCTCGGCCCGCCGACCGTGACAGCGTGCGACGCGGATCCGCGGCCGGCGAGTGGTCCACGGTCCTCGGCCCGGCCCGGCCTGGCCTGGCCCGGCCTGGCCCGGGTCCGCCGGCCTCGCCACGGCGTCCGGGGGTACGGTGTCGCCCCGCGTACGCACGCGCCTCAGGGCCGGTGGTCCTCGTCATCCTGGCGCGGGTGCGGCATCGGGGGCCGCAGCGGGTCCCGTCCGTCGACCGGGGCGTACGGCGGGACGTCGCGCCCGGGCTGGAAGTGCGGCCCCTGCCGGATGTGCCGGATCACCACGGCCAGGTCGATGACGGTGATCACCCACAGCACTCCGCAGGCGATCGCCCAGCCCGGCCGGTCGGCCAGGGCGAAGAGAGCGGTGCCCGCGGCGGACCACACCAAGCCGAAGACGGCCAGCCCGCAGCGCAGCCGCAGGGGGCTGCGGGCGTGTACGGGTTCATCGCCGGTGCGCAACATCGCACCCATCTCCCGAAGCGGTCGGGTACGCGGCCTCTCTCTCGACGTTACTCCTGCTCCGGGCCCACCCGGGCCGCCCGCCACCACCAGCGCCCGACCATGAGGAATAACCGTTCGATGCGGGTCGGTACGTTCTGTTAGCGTCGGGGCGTGGCGAAACTGAACCAGATCATCGCGGTCGAGAAGGGCGTCAAGTCCAAGGCCCAGCAGGACCTGGCGGCTGCTCAGCACGGCCTGGCGAAGCCCGCCTTGCTGGCCGGTATATCCCGCACCTACCAGCCCAAGGACGAGGAGGGCGAGCAGCTTCCGCCCGAGTCCACCCGGGTGCAGGTCAAGGCCGAGGACGTGCTTCGGGAGACGGCCGCCACCCTGACCCGCCTCTTCGATGTCACGGCCACCAAGGACTGGGCGAACTGCACCGCCCGCGCCGATGTCACCGTCGAGGGGCGCACCCTGCTGCGTGAGGCCCCGGTCTCCTATCTGCTGTTCCTGGAGAAGCAGCTGAGCGAACTGGGCGCCTTCCTGCGCCGGCTGCCGATCCTGGACGCGGCCGAGTCCTGGACGCTGGACCCGTCGACGGACGCGTGGAAGACGGACCCGGTCCGCACCGTCCGCACCAAGAAGGTGCCGCGGAACCACGTCAAGGCGGAGGCGACCGACAAGCACCCGGCGCAGGTCGACGTCTACTACGAGGACATCCCGGTCGGCTACTGGACCACGGTCAAGTTCTCCGGCGCGCTGCCCGCGCGACGTGTCAACGAGCTCCTGGACCGGGTCGAGAAGCTCCAGCAGGCAGTCAAGTTCGCCCGTGAGGAGGCGAACTCGGTGGAGGTCACCGACCAGCGGGTCGGTGACGCGGTCTTCGGCTACCTCTTCGGATAGCCCCATGACTCCCCGGCCGCCTCCGCGCGGTCGGGGTGCGCGAGGAGCGCAAAGCTGAAGCTGAAGCTTGTCGTGAAGGCACGGCCCGGGGACTCACCCGGACCGTGGTCAATCTCAGATTCTCGCTCCAGACTCAGCATTCGCCGCCGATCGCCGCACCGCCAGGCCGGGCCTGGTCGTCCGGTGCCGGTTCGAATCCGGTCCGCCGCTCTTCCGCGCGGCGGTAGCTCAACGGCAGAGCAGACGACGTAACGACTGACCCGGGCCGCCAAGGTGCGGCGTGTGCACATGGCGGCACACCAAGGGCCCGGGAGCTGGACATGCTCCCGGGCCCGCTCCTTCTCCGGGGCGCGCACGTGCCGGTGCGGGATGGTCCTGGCGAGCCCGCTCGGCGCGCCTGGCCTCAGGCGCTGTCGCCGCGTACCAGCTGCCGGAAGCGGTCGAGCATCGGGAAGCGTTCGCGCTGCTCACGGGCGCTGCGGTCGAGTTCCTCCATCAGCCGGTTGGCGCGGTGCTCCATGTCCAGCTCGTCCAGGATCCGGTCCACCTCGGCGAGCAGGGCGCCGTGCAGCTGCCACTGGCCGGGGTGCTCCTGGACGCGGCGCAGCAGGAGCTGGGCGGCCTGCTCCCGGCTCTGGGCCGCCGCGTCGAGCTCGGCGGCCAACTTGGACTCGGCTTCCTCGGCGTTCGCGCTGACCTGGGTGGTGACCAGTGTCGCGAAGCTCTCCACGGCCGAGGCGACATGGGTGAACAACTCCTTCAGGGCGTCCGCCACGTCGTCCGGGAAGAGCGGTTGGTCGGTGCGCTGCTTGGCGAGGTCCGTGAGCGACCGGGCCAGTACGCGTACCACCACGACGCAGATCTCCAGGGTGTCCAGTCCGGTGCGCAGGACCAGGCGGTGCAGCAGCCCCTCCTTGACCCGGGGATTGAGCCGCAGGCTGTCCTCGGCCTGCCGCAGGGAGGCGTCCACCTCGGCGACGTCGTTGTCCAGGCGCCGGGCCTCGTGGAGGCGGGCCGCGGCCCGTTCGACCGGGGTGTGCTCGCCCAGCTCCGAGCCGATCCGCGTCAGGAGATCGCGTAACCGTCTGGAGAGGTCTTCGATCGACTCTCCGGCGGGCTGCACCCACACCGGCGGCGCGAACAGGGAATTGAACAGCAGACCGACCACGGCGCCGATGAGCGTCTCCAGCACCCGGTCCCAGGCCGTGTTCGCCACCTGGGTCACGCCGAGGACCAGCATCGCGCTGATCGCCACCTCGGGGACGAACTCGTCCACCCGCACCACATGGCCGACCGCCAGCGAGGCGAGGATGATCAGCCCCAGGCTCCACCAGGTCAGACCGACCAGGGCGCTGAAGGCGCTGGCGACCAGCACGCCCGCCACCACCGAGTTCACCCGGCGGATCCCGGTGGTCAGGGTGGAGTAGAGGGTGACCTGGACGACCAGCAGGGCGGTGAGCGGTGCGGTCAGCGGGGCCGGCTCGCTGCTGAGGTGGAGCGCCACGACATAGGAGATGGTGGCGGCCACCGTGGATCGCAGCGCCTGGGCCACGGCCGGGTGGCGCCGGTGCTTCATCAGCACGGCCATGGGTTCGGAGACCTCGCGCACAGCTTGCTCCTTCCCGGCAGCGGATCGGGGTGACACCGGCAATGTGGCCTGCCACCTGGTTGGACGCCAGGAGGCGTGCCGGGGCGGCCCGGGGTCGGAGCGGACCGGCCGCGGTGGGGAGGCGGGCGCTGAGGGCGGAGTCCGGCCTGCCGGAGCGGGCGCGCCGCCGCCCCGCGGACCCCGACCGCGGCCCGGGAGGGCGGGCGCGGCCGGGGCCTGGTCATGCGCGCTCGGCCAGTGCCAGCAGCTTGCTGACGGTGTTCCAGTTGCGGGCGGTGATGGTGACGCCGAGCCGTATACCGGTGACCTTGGTGGCGAGCTTGGAGCCGCGCAGCCCGTCCGGGCAGTGCAGGAAGATCTCCCGGCCGATCAGCCGGCACCGGTCGGGCGCGTAGCGGGACGGGTCGAGCGCCGCCAGAGGTGCGGTGTCGGCGGGCGGGTCGGCCAGGAAGACCACATGCAGCGTCTTGGGCTCGGCGATGGCCTCGGGGTAGGGGTTGGCCGCCACGGTGGCGGCCAGCTCGTCGCGGGTGCGCACCATCACCGGCACCGTGAGGCCGAGCCGATCGGCGATCGCGTCCTCGATCCGGCGGGCCGACTCCGCGGGGGCCGTGCCGGGGTCGGCGAAGACGATGTTGCCGGAGTGCAGATGGACGGTGATGTCCCGGTAGCCGAGGGAGTGCATCAGCTCGCGCTGCTGGGCGACGGTGAACTTGTTGTGGCCGCCGACATTGATGCCGCGCAGCAGAGCGATCTGGGTAGCCATGGGGTCTCCTGGGCGAGGTGGTGAGTGTGAGGCGGGGCCGGCCGACCGCAGGCCCGAAGGGGCGGCCTCGCGGTTCCGGCCGACGGTCTCGGGTCCGGGGAAGAGGGAGGTGGGGGCACGG
>NZ_SRID01000282.1 GCF_004684805.1 Streptomyces palmae | reverse complement strand
CGGCCCACCCGAGCGCCTGCACACCCTCGCCCTCGCGGACGCCAGCTAGCGGTCGGCCCCCTGGGCCCCGCGGGGCCACCGCCCCCAGGGGCCGAACCCGGCGTGCTCCCCTCCGCCCGGGCGGGCGCCGGGGCGGAGGGGAGGCGGGGAGCCCGCACGGGCTCCCCACCGAGGCGGGAAACGCGTATCGCCGTGGTCCACTGAGCCACCAGTGGACCACGGCGATACGTGCCGTCCCGCGGACGGATGCCAGTGGGGTGAGGGCCGAGCGGTGGCCCTCACCCCGCAGCGGCTCCCGCCGAGCCGCTGCCCCCCTCCTCAGCCGCGGCGGCGCAGCGTGTGCGCCCGGGCGGTCGCCGCGCCCAGGAACACCGCCGTCACCGCCGCGGCGCTCGCGGCCGCCACCGCGCCTCGCGCCGGGCTGCTCTCACCGGTCAGCAGCACCGCCCCGGCGGCGACCGGCGCGAGCAGCAGCCCGGGCGAGAGCCAGACCAGGAAGGATCGCCGGGGCGGCGGCCCGGAGACGGTGAGCGGCCGGCCCAGAGCCGCCCAGTGGCGGGCGTCCTCGCGCTCCTCCCAACCGCGCTGGACCCGGGCCCGGACGGCCAGCACACAGGTCAGCACCGCCCCGGCGGCCGGCAGCACCGCCACGGTGCTCCACGGAGCGGGTGTCAGCAGCAGGGGCGCCACCAGGGCCACGGAGCCCCAGCCGCTCAGACAGGCCGCGGCGGTCAGCCGCTGGGACAGGGGCCGGTCGCCGCCCGCCCGCAGCTCCGCCACCGCGGGCAGGTACCAGACGCAGCCGGACGCGCACAGCAGGGCGACGCCCAGTGCCAGGACACCGTGGGACATAGGGTTCCCTCCTCCTTGGATTCCGCGAGTGGGGCCGGTCGCTCAGTGCGAGACGCTCTCGAGCGCCACGATGTCCGGGTGGTTCTTGTCGAACGTGGGGGACTCGGAGCGGATGGGCGGCAGAGAGGTGAAGTTGTGCCGCGGCGGCGGGCAGGAGGTGGCCCACTCCAGCGAGCGGCCGTAGCCCCACGGGTCGTCCACCTCGACCTTCTTGCCGTACTTGGCGGTCTTCCAGACGTTGTAGAAGAACGGCAGGAAGGAGAGGCCGAGCAGGAAGGAGCCGACGGTGGAGATGGTGTTCAGCGTGGTGAAGCCGTCCGCGGCCAGGTAGTCCGCGTACCGGCGCGGCATGCCCTCGGCGCCCAGCCAGTGCTGCACCAGGAAGGTGGCGTGGAAGCCGACCGTCAGCGTCCAGAAGGTGATCTTGCCGAGCCGTTCGTCCAGCATCTTGCCGGTGAACTTCGGCCACCAGAAGTGGAATCCGGCGAACATCGCGTACACGACCGTGCCGAAGAGCGTGTAGTGGAAGTGGGCCACCACGAAGTACGAGTCGGAGACGTGGAAGTCCAGCGGCGGGGAGGCCAGGATGACACCGGTCAGACCACCGAAGGTGAAGGTGGTCAGGAAGCCCAGCACCCACAGCATGGGTGTCTCGAAGCTCAGCGAGCCCTTCCACATGGTGCCGATCCAGTTGAAGAACTTCACACCGGTGGGCACCGCGATCAGGAAGGTCATGAAGGAGAAGAACGGCAGCAGCACACCGCCGGTCACGTACATGTGGTGCGCCCACACGGTCACCGACAGGCCCGCGATGGCGATGGTCGCGGCGATCAGGCTGCCGTAACCGAACATCGGCTTGCGGGCGAAGACCGGGACGATCTCGGAGACGATGCCGAAGAACGGCAGCGCCAGGATGTACACCTCGGGGTGGCCGAAGAACCAGAACAGGTGCTGCCACAGCAGCGCGCCGCCGTTGGCCGGGTCGAAGATGTGCGAGCCGAACTTGCGGTCCATCTCCAGCGCGAGGAGCGCGGCCGCCAGCACCGGGAAGACCATCAGGACCAGCAGCGAGGTCAGCAGCACGTTCCAGGTGAAGATCGGCATCCGGAACATCGTCATGCCCGGGGCGCGCATGCAGATGATGGTGGTGATGAAGTTGACCGCGCCCAGGATGGAGCCGAAACCGGACAGTGTCACACCCATGATCCACATGTCCGCGCCGACTCCGGGTGAGTGCACCGAGTCGGACAGCGGGGCGTAGAGGAACCAGCCGAAGTCGGCCGCGCCCTGCGGGGTGAGGAAGCCGCCCGCCGCGATCAGCGAGCCGAACAGGAACAGCCAGAACGACAGCATGTTCAACCGGGGGAACGCCACATCCGGGGCGCCGATCTGGAGCGGCATGATCCAGTTGGCGAAGCCGGTGAACAGCGGCATGGCGAACACCAGCAGCATGATCGAGCCATGCATGGTGAACGCCTGGTTGAACTGCTCGTTCGTCATGAACTGGGTACCGGGCCTGGCCAGTTCGGCGCGCATCACCAGCGCCATCAGGCCGCCGATGATGAAGAACACGAACGAGGCGACCAGATACATGGTGCCGATCTGCTTGTGGTCGGTGGTCGTCAGCCACTGGACCCACGTGCTCTTGGAGGTGCGTATCGCCTCCTCGCCGGCTTCGGGCCGCAGTTGCGGCTCCTTTGTCTCCGTCGTAACCGCCTCGTCCACCGGTCGGGACCTTCCGCCTCGCTCGAATTCCAAGCGGACTGGGAAGAGTGCGCCGTACACGGGGGAGAGCAGCCGCCTCTTCCCAGCCGCCGCCACATGATCTGTGCGGGGCTCCACGCGCGAGTAGGGCCGAACAGCCCCTGCGGCCCCGGGACCAGGGGCCCCGCTTCACGCGCGGGGCGGGACCGACCGGCCCAGCGGTACCGATCGGGGCCGAACGGCCCTGTCCACCGGCGTGATGCCGGTGGTGGACTGGTCACCCCGCGCCGGCGGCGGCCGGAACGCGCTGACGGCCGCCCCCTGGCGGCCCGCAACCATTGGGAGGCCGCATCGATGACGTCCCGGTCCGGCATTCCGCTGCCCCCACGGCAGGGCGGTGCCGCCGCATGACCGCCGGAGCGCGCCCCGAGGTCCGCGTGGTCGAGGCGGGCGAGGAGGAGTCACCGCGGCTGCTCGGCGGCGTCCCGTCGGGCCGGGTGGTCTTCACCCACCAGGTGCTGCCCGCGCCCTGAGGCGCCGCGCGGTGGGGATCGGACCATGACCACGGGACCGCGCCGTGGTGGACCGGGCGGACGTGTGTCCGGCGGTCACCGACGAGGACGTGGTCCTCACCGTCACCGACGACGGGGTGGGTGCGGGGGACGCCCCGCGCACCGGAGGCCTGGTCGATCTGCGGATCCGCGCCGAACCGCTGGGCGGCACGCCGGCGGTGGAGTCGCCCGCCACCGGCGGAACCGGAGCGTCCGACGGGTCCCTGGGCCCTGGCCGCCCCGGCGGCCGTACCCACCGACCACCGGGGCGGCGGTACGCGCCGGCCGCGCCGCGAACCGGGTACGGGGACTCAGGAGGCCGACGGGCCCTTCCGCATGCGCTCGGCGACCACCGCCGCCTGCACCCGGCGCTCCACGCCCAGCTTGCCCAGCAGCGAGGAGACGCGGTTCTTGACCGTCTTCTCCGCCAGGTACAGCCGCTCGGCGATCTGCCGGTTGGTCAGGCCGTCGCCGATCAGCTCCAGGATCTGCAGTTCCCGCGGCGAGAGGCGGGCCCCCTCCGGCTGCTCCGGCTGCTTCGGCCGCTCGGCCGACTGGGGCCCGCGCAGCCTGGCCAGCACCCGCGAGGTGGCCCGCGGATCCAGCAGCGACTGCCCGGTGGCCACCGTACGCACCGCCGTGACCAGCTCGCTGCCCCTGATCTGCTTGAGCACATAGCCGGCGGCGCCCGCCATGATGGCGTCGAAGAGCGCCTCGTCGTCATCGAAGGACGTCAGCATCAGGCAGGCCAGCTCCGGCATCCGGGCCCGCAGTTCCCGGCACACCTCGATGCCCTGGTGGTCGCCGGCCGGATCGCTCTCGCCGAGCCGCACGTCCAGCACCGCCACCTGCGGGCGCACCGCGGGCACCCGGGCCAGCGCCTCGCGGGCGGTGCCGGCGTCCCCCACCACCTCGATGTCCGGTTCCGCGTCGAGGAGATCGCGCACCCCGCGGCGGACCACCTCGTGGTCGTCGAGGATGAAGACGCGCACCGGCGCGGCGGGCGGGGGGAACTGGTTCACGTGGTGCTCTTCTCCGGTGTTCCTGGGTGTCCGACGGCGCGCCGGGACCGTCCCGGGTGCGACCAGCACATACCTCATCACACCCGGCGCGGTAGGGCCGAACGGCCCCCGTCACGCCGACCGCTCGGCCCGTGCCGCCCGGCGCGCGGTCACAGCAGGGTCTGCCAGTAGGACCAGAAGCGCGTGCCCACCAGCATCGCGATGACCAGGTACCAGGTGGTGGGCAGTGCCCAGTGGAACTCCAGGACGCCCGCGACCAGCGCCCGGGGGGCCGGGATGATGCCGTGCCTGATGTTGTGCACGGTCGTGTACCAGAACAGGGCGATGGTGGCGAGCCAGACCAGCGCGCACCACAGGCACAGCGCGCCGATGTCGTACAGCGCCTGCGTCATCAGCCACATGCAGAAGACGGTCCCCAGGAGCGTGCCCACGTTCAGCCCGATCCAGTGCCAGCGGGGGTAGGTGGCTCCGGACAGCAGCCCGAAGCCGATCGCGATCACCACGGCGAAGGCGGCCAGGCCGATGAGCGGGTTGGGGAAGCCGAACGCCGAGGCCTGTTCGCTCTGCATCACACTGGTGCAGGAGACCACGGCGTTGAGGCTGCACCCGGGGACGAAGCCCGGATCCTCCAGCAGCTTGATCTTGTCGATGCTGATCACGAAGGAGCCGAGCAGCCCCAGCGAGCCGGCGACCACCAGCAGCCATGCGAAGGCCCGGCTGGCCCCGGTGCCGGGGGCCGGCCGGGGGCTCCGCTTGCGTGGCGGGGCCGGTGCGAGCGTGTGTTCCGGGCTGGTCATCGTCCCTCTCCCGCCGGGTCCGCGCCGTGCCGCCCCGCCGGAGCGCCGCCCTGGTGTGCGTCGGGGCGGTCGCCGCGGTGTCCGGTGCGGTCGCCGGCGTGGTCTCCCACCGCGGCACCGTTCGGGTGTGCGACGGGCCGGCCGTCGTGGTGCCCGGTGCGGTCGGCGTCATGGTGTCCCGTACGGGCGTCGTCCTGGTGGTGGACGCACCGCCGCGGGGCCGGCCGCGAGCCGGGCCGGACGCCCGGTACGCGCGGCATCCTGGCCGCGTCCGAGGGCCAGATGACCTCGACCGGGATACCGCGGGCGCGGGCGAAGGCCACCAGGTGCGCGGTGGCGTCCGAGCCGTCGGAGGGCGAGCCGTCCCAGACCGCCAGCACCTTGTGGCAGGACTGGATGATCTTCTCGTCGGCGCTGACGCACGCGTTCCGGTCGGCGGGGTCGAAGGCCAGTAGCCGTACCTGCTCGGCCAGCACCAGCAGTTCGCCCGCCGCCCGGCGGTCGCCTTCCGGCAGTATCGCCGGCACCGCGTTCCGCGAGGGCAGCAGCACGGTGAGCTTGCGGCCCGCCTCGCGCACCGCCCGCCCGAACGCCACCGGCAGCCCGGCGCCACCGCGGACCAGGCCCGCCGCGTCCTCCGCCAGCCGCTCCACTCGCGCCCGCAGTTCGCCTTCCAGCATCCGCAAGGTGGCCGCGGTCAGATCCGCGTGCCCGACGGCCGCGATCACCAGGGCCCTCCCCAGGTCGCCATCGTTCGCCTCCCACATGGTGGTTGTCAGATCCGCGGTCGCAGTGAACACGGCGGAGATCCACCAGCGGTAGGGGCCGAACGGCCCCGATACGGCACCGGGCGCGGGGCCACCCGACCGGCCGCGGGGCCCGCACGCCGGACGGCCCGACGTGCGGACTCGGGTCGTGTCAGTAGTAGTCGCGCATGAGCTCGGTGGCCCAGGCGGGCTGCGCGGTCGGGCCCTGGGGGCCGAACTCGGCCAGATAGGGCTTGATGTCGAGCACGGGGGTGCCGTCGACCGCGTCCAGGCCCGCCACATGGACGTCGAGTCCCTCGACCCGGATCAGGCGGCAGCGGGAGACGCCGAGGCGGTTGGGGCGGTTCTTGCCGCGCTGGGCGAAGATGCCGACCAGCGGCCACTCGGTGTTGCCGCGCGGATGGCGGGCTCCGGTCTCTATCTTCTCCACCGGCACCCGGTCGAAGTGGTAGACGACTTCCAGGTGGGAGAAGGCGTCGAGCCCGGCCAGCGCGTCGGCCTCGAACCGGGCCGCGTCCAGCCGGATGACGGCGACCTCCTTCCCCCAGTCGTCGTCGCGGACCTCCGCCCGCCCGCCGACCACCCGGCCCACCGGATGGGAGACGACCTCGGTCGGGGTGTGGCTCTCGGACATGTGCGCCCCTTTCGTCGAACGATGCCCTCCGCGCACCCGGTGGTGAGAGCGGGCCGCGAGGACGGTGACCGCCGCAGGGGATCACCGTACGCCGCCGTCACCTCCGGCCCCACCCCTGCCGGGCACCGCCGACCGCCGACCGCCGACCGTCCGCGGTCCAGGTGCCCGCCGGTACGCGGCTGTCCGCCCGCGGCGCGCACGCACACCGCCGCCGCGCCCCGCCGCCCGTACGCCGACGGCCGCCCACCGCCGCCAGGGCGCGGGCCGGCGCGGGTGCCGCGGCGGTCAGTGGGCGGTCGGGATGTGCTGGACACCGATGCGCCGGCGGAACACCCAGTAGGTCCAGCTCTCGTAGAGCAGGACGATCGGGGTGAAGACCAGCGCGACGACGGACATCACCCGCAGCGTGTACGTGGAGGAGGAGGCGTTGGACACCGTGAGCGACCACGCGGGGTCGAGCGTGGACGGCAGGACGTCCGGGAACAGCGCCACGAAGAGCATCGCGAAGGCCGACACGATGGTGAGGCCGGAGAAGACGAAGGCCCAGCCCTCGCGGTCCAGCCGGTTGAAGACCAGCGAGACGACCAGCGCCACCAGCGCGAGGGCCAGCAGGCCCAGGCTGGCGGCGTCGCCGGATTCCACCTGCGTCCACACCAGGAAGGCGGCGGCCAGCAGGAGTGTCGCCAGGCCCGCCGTCCGCGCCGTGGACCGGGCCCGGTAGCGGATGTCGCCGAGTGTCTTCAGGGCGGTGAAGACGGCTCCGTGCCAGGTGAACATGGCCAGCGTCATGAAGCCGCCGAGGATGGCGTATCCGTGGAAGAGGTCGCTGTGGGTGCCCACGTAGGTGGTGTCCGCCCCGATCGCCACGCCCCGGACGATGTTGGCGAAGATCACGCCCCACAGGAACGAGGGGATCAGGGAGGTCCAGAACAGGCTCTCCTCCCAGTTTCGCTGCCAGCGCGCGCCCGGGCGCTTGGCCCGGTACTCGAAGGCCACGCCGCGGACGATCAGGCACAGCAGGATGATCAGCAGCGGTAGGTAGAAGCCGCTGAACAACGTGGCGTACCAGTCCGGGAAGGCCGCGAAGGTCGCGCCGGCGGCCGTGATCAGCCAGACCTCGTTGCCGTCCCAGACCGGACCGATGGTGTTGATCAGGACCCGCCGCTCGACGGTGTCGCGGGCCAGCAGCCTGAGGAGGACGCCGACGCCGAAGTCGAAGCCCTCCAGGAAGAAGTAGCCGATCCACAGGACGGCGATCAGGATGAACCAGAGATCGTGGAGGTGCATGGGATGCCGTCCTCAGTAGGCGATGGTGAGGGGCTTGTCGGCGTCCTCCTCGGAGGGGCCGCGCCAGGTGGGGTCCTTGCCGGGCGGACGCTCGGCGGTGTCCGGGCCGGCCTTGACGTACTTGACCAGGAGCCCCACCTCGATCACCGCGAGCACCGCGTACAGCACGGTGAGCGCGATCAGGGAGCCGGTCTGGGTGCCCAGGCCCGCGCTGGGGGAGGAGCCGTCGCGGGTGCGCATCAGGTGGAGGACCACCCAGGGCTGACGGCCCATCTCGGTGAAGATCCAGCCGAAGCTGTTGGCGAGCAGCGGGAAGCCCATGGTGAGGATGGTGAGCCGCCAGCACCACTGGGTGAGGAAGCGGTTCAGCTCCCGGTCCCTGGTGAGCATGAGTTTCGGTGGCTCGTCCTCGCCGGCGCGGTGTTCGGGCGCCAGCCAGAGTCTGCGGCGGATGAGCCAGAGGCCGAGGAGCGCCCCCGCGCAGCTGACCATCCCGAAGAAGATCATGAGGCGGAAGCCCCAGTAGGTCACGAAGATCTGCGGGATGTAGTCCTGGGGCGCGCCTCCGAACCGCGCGGCCTGGGCCCTGGCCACGTCGTTGATGCCCGGTACGGCGGAGGAGAGGTCGCCGTTGGCGAGGAAGGAGAGCGCCGCGGGGATCTGCCATTCGACCGAGTTGCGGCCCTTGTTGACATCGCCCACGGAGAAGATCGAGAACGGGGCGGGGGCCTGGGTGTCCCACAGGGCCTCGGCGGCGGCCATCTTCATCGGCTGCTGTTCGAACATGACCTTGGCCAGCCGGTCGCCGCTGATCGCGGTGCCCAGCCCGGCGACCGCCGCGATCACCAGGGCGAGCCGCAGCGAGGAGTGCATGACCGCGATCCGCTTGCCGTCCGTCTCCACACCGCGCCGGGCGCGCCACAGGTGCCACGCCGCGATGCCCATCATGAAGGCCGCGCCGGTCAGGAAGGCCGCCGTCAGCGTGTGGAAGACCACCACCAGGGTGGTCTTCTGGAACAGCACCCGCCCGATGTCGGTGAGCTGGGCCTTTCCGGTGGCGGAGTCGATCCGGTAGCCGACCGGGTGCTGCATGAAGGAGTTGGCCGCGAGGATGAAGTACGCGGACAGGAGGGTGCCGACGGCCACCACCCAGATGCACGCGCAGTGGATCCGCCGCGGGAGCCGGTCCCAGCCGAAGATCCACACGCCGATGAACACGGACTCGACGAAGAAGGCGATCAGTGCCTCCATCGCCAGCGGGGCTCCGAAGACGTCACCGACGAACCGGGAGTAGCGGGACCAGTTCATGCCGAACTGGAACTCCTGCACGATCCCGGTGACCACGCCCATGGCGATATTGATCAGAAAGAGCTTTCCCCAGAACTTGGTGGCGTGGAAGTACTTCTCCCGGTCCGTCCGCACCCAGGCCGTCTCCAGGCCCGCCACCACCATGGCCAGGCTGATCGTCAGCGGTACGAAGAGGAAGTGGTACACGGTGGTGATGCCGAATTGCCATCGCGCGATGGTCTCGTGAGCGATTGCCAGCTCCACTGCACGCTTCTCTCGTCCGGGGCTCCCATAACGGGACAAACGGCATCTTAATGGGCGTCCTCGGTGAGGCGTGCGGATTGCCGGTCGGTGGGAGCGGGCCGTCGCCCTACCCGCCCCGGCCCCCTTC
>NZ_SRID01000281.1 GCF_004684805.1 Streptomyces palmae | reverse complement strand
GGGGAGCGGACCGCGAGGGGGCGTCGGAGGCCGGAAGGCGGGGCCCCGGGCCGGGCGGGACATGGCTGGTTCCTGACGCACTGGCCCCGACCGTCACCGGTGGGGGCGACGGTCGGGGCCAGTGTGTCGAGTGCCTCGGGCGTCTCAGGCGTCTCGGGCGTCCGGGATATCTCGGGTGTCTCAGACGTCGAAGCGGCCGGCGAGCTCCTTCGCCGCGGCCACGGCGTCCTCGTGGGCCTTCGCCTTCGACGCGTCGGCCAGGTCGATCAGGCCGGCCATCGCCGGGTTGGACCGGGCCAGGGTGAGCTCGGGAACGATGAACCGCACGTCCAGGCCGAGCCCCTCACCCAGCGCCTTGCCCAGGTAGGTGGTGACGAACTCGAAGCTCTCGCGCGGGGTGCCCGGGCCGTAGCCGCCGCCCCGGCTGGCGACGACGACGGTCGGCTTGCCGGAGACCGTCGTCTGCTCGGCGCCGGAGGTGCGGCCCATCACGATGACGTGGTCCAGCCATGCCTTCAGCGTGGACGCGATCGTGAAGTTGTACATCGGAGCGCCGATGAGCACCGCGTCGGCCTGCTCCAGCTCCGAGGTGAGCTCCTCGCGAAGGGCGAAGGCGGCCCGCTGCTCCTCGGTGTGGTCGGCGGGGTTGACGAAGCCGGCGACCGCGGCGGGCCCGTCCAGGTGCGGCAGCGGGTCGGCCGCGAGGTCCCGGTACACCACCGTCCCGTTCGGGTGCTGGGCCTCCCACTCCGCGCGGAAGGCCGCGGTGACGGCACGCGAGGCGGAGCCCTCGAGGGGGGACAGGGACGAGTCGAGGTGCAGCAGCGTGGCCATGGCATGACTCCGTGATCGGTAAGTGGGCTCGGTGAGCCGGTTTTCCGTACGTAGCTATTGATAGCACAGGGGCTTACTTTTTCGCAGCCCCCTACGTCGGCACAGTACCCTGGGTGTATGGCGGCACGGGACGAACACAGCGAGCAGTCGTGCAAACGGGCTGACGAACGCATGACCCGCGTCTTCGAGCTGTTCGGGAAGCGGTGGACCGGGGTGATCGTCTCGGTCCTGCTCGACCAGCCCGCGTACTTCGCGGACCTGCGCCGAGCGATCCCCGGCATCAGCGAGCGCATGCTCTCCGACCGGCTGGCGGAGCTGGGCAGCAGCGGGCTCGTGCTGCGCGAGGTGGAGGCCGGGCCGCCGCTGCGGGTGAGCTACCGGCTGACCGAGGCGGGGCACGCGATGGAGCCCTCGCTCAGGGAACTCGGCCGCTGGGCGGAGACCTACCTCCCGGACGGCGGCGGCTGCCCGGAGCGCTTCCGGCAGTAGTGGCGAGAGCGTGCGCCACCCCGGCAGGGGGCCTGGGCGCGGCGGTCCGAGCCGGCCGGAGAGCCGCCGGACTCGGCGTCCGAACCGCCTGTTCGGTGCCAACCGGGCGATCTTGGGCTGGCGAAGCCCGGCGCGGCCTGGCGAGCGGCGGCGAGCGGCATGTACCGCCGACGGTGCCACGTAGGCTGGTCGGGTGACGAACCCGGAAGCGCAGCAGACAGAGCCGTCGGCCGCGGAAGCGGAGCCGCTGCCCGATGCGGAGGCGGCTGGTACCCGGCGGCTGGAGCAGGCCGTGCGGGCCGCCGAGCAGGCGCTGATCGAGTTCGAGATCGCGGTGGAGACCTTCCGGGTCGAGGTGGAGAACTTCTCCCGGCTGCACCACCAGCGGCTCGGTCCGATGTACTCGCGGCTGGATGAGCTCGACGCGCAGATCGCCGAGGCGGTCGCGGCGCGGAGCGGCGACCCCGAGGATGTCCGCCGGGCCCGCGAGGCCCGGGGCCTGGTGATGCCGATGCCCGAGGTCGAGGAGCTGTTCTTCGGCTGGGTCGACTCCGAGGGCCTCTCCCCTGAGGCGGCGGCGATGCTCACCGAGCGCCCGGTGCAACCGCCGCCCCGGGTGCGCCCGAGCGAGGAGGCCCGGCGGCTCTACCGGGAGCTGGCCCGCAACGCGCATCCGGATCTGGCGGCGGACGAGGCAGAGCGTGCGCGGCGCGGCGAGTTCATCGTCCGGGTCAACGCGGCGTACGCGGCCGGGGACGAGGCCGCGCTGCGGGAGCTGGCCGACGAGTGGGCGGCCGGCCCCCGATCTCCCGAGCGCCGTGCCGGCCGCAGCGATGAGCTCTACGCCCGGTTGGAGTGGCTGGCCGAGCGCAAGGAACTGCTCGCCGCGATGGCCGCCGAGCTGGAGTCGAGTGCGATAGGCGCCATGCTCAAGATGGCGCCCGACGATCCGGACGGGCTGCTCGAGGAGATCGCCGAGCAGCTTCTCGCCCAGGTGGCGGAGAAGGAGACCCGCCTGGCGGAGCTGTTGAACTAGGTTTCCTGGGGCCAGGGCCGCCATCCCGGTTCCGGGACGCGGCGGCCGGACCCGCTACACGAGAGGTTTGTTTCCATGCAAAGTGGCCCGCTTCCCGAGGTGGATGCCGCCGTGGTGCCGTCCGACGCGCTGCTGCTCGATGTCCGGGAGGACGACGAGTGGGCGGCCGGGCACGCCGAAGGCGCGCTGCATATCCCGATGGGGCAGGTCGTGGCCCGGTTCGGTGAGCTGACCGAGGCGGCCGCCGACGGCCGACGGGTGCATGTGGTGTGCCGCAGCGGTGGTCGTTCCGCGCAGGTCGCCCAGTACCTGATCCAGCAGGGTCTGGACGCGGTGAACGTGGGCGGCGGCATGCGCGCCTGGGACGCCGCCGGCCGCCCGATGGTCGGTCAGCCCGAGGCCCAGGCCTTCGTGCTCTGAGCCGCCCTCCCCGGGGCGGCTGCCGCCGGCCGCCGGTCGTCTCGCCGCCGACCGCCGACCGCCGGCCCACCCGGCCCTCGGGCCGCTTCCGGGTCCCCGGGCCCCTTTCGAGGGTCTGGCAACCTCTTGTGCGGCTCGTCGGCCGCCTGCCTCGGGGGCGGACCTCTGAGGATGTGCCAGGACCTCTTCTGGGCTTCCGGAGACGCCTTCTGAGAGGACCTCAGATCTCCCTGCGCAGAGGGCCATCCCGTCGCCGCCGCTGCCCTGGCGTGCCTGGTCAGGCCAGCGGGTGTGCGGCCAGGAGTTCGCCGAGTGCTTCCTCGTGCGCGGCGGCGCAGCCCAGGGAGAGCTCCAGTTGCTTGGCCCAGGCGTGGTAGCGGTGCAGCGGGTAGTCGGTGGCCGCGCCGAAACCACCGTGCAGGTGCTGAGCCGTCTGCACGGTGCGGCGCACTCCCTCCGCTGCCCAGATCTTGGCCACGGCGATGTCCGCGTCCACCGGCAGGGCCCCGCTGTGGGCCGTCGCGGCCTGGCCCGTGGCGCTGAGCCGCCAGGCCGCCTGCCACAGTGTGGCCGCCATGGCCCGCTGGTCGATAAAACGGTCGGCGGCCTGCATCGCCACCGCCTGGAAGGTGGCGAGCGGATGACCGAACTGCTCACGCTTGCTGGTGTACGAGCCGGTCAACTCCAGTACCCGGCAGGCGAGGCCGAGGGCGATGGCGCAGGTTCCGGTGGTGAGGAGCCGACGCAGCGCCTCCCAGGCGCCGTCCGCGGTGATCACCTCCTGGTGCTCGGCCCGCACACCGTCCAGCCGCAGCTCGGCCAGGCGCTCGCCGCTGGTGGACACCTGGTCGTCCAGTGCCACGCCCGACCGCACCCGGTCCACCAAGGCCAGCACGGTGTGCCCGTCCTCGGTCTGGGCGGGCAGCAGCACGCCGTCCGCGCTCTGCGCCCAGGGCACGGCGGTCTGTACGCCGTCGAGGATCCAGCCGCCGTCCGCCTGGCGCCGGGCTCGGACGGCCCGTTCGGCGCCCTCGTGCCCGGTACGGCCGCTGGCGGCGACGGTCAGCACCGCCTCGCCGCGGGCGATGCGGGGCAGCAGGGTCTCGCGCAGGGCCGGATCGCCGTGGGTCTGCACGGTCAGACCGGCCGCGCTGGTCTCCAGCAGCGGCACCCGGGCGAGTACCTTGCCCGCCTCGCACAGCACCAGGCACAGAGCGATGGGGTCGAGCCCCGCCCCGCCGTACCGCTCGTCCAAGGTCAGCCCGAGCAGATCGGCGCCGGCCAGGGTCCGCCACAACGGGCGGTCGATGTCATCGGCCACCGGGCGGGATGTGAGCGCCGGGCTGGGCACCTGGTCCGGCCGGACTCCGGAGAAGACGGCTCGTGCCGCTTCCTCGGCCGCCTGCTGCTCTTCGGTGAAGGTGAAGTCCACGGTCGCCGTCCCTCCGCGCGCACCTGCCTGTCTGACGGGTCGTCAAGATAGAACAGGTTCTAGAAGAAGGGAACGGCTGGACACGGTCCACCCTGCGCCCGGCAACCGGGCGGCTCCGGGGGCTCGATGGCTTCGCGAACCCGGCGGCTTCGGGAGGCCGGCGGTCCGGCAACCGGGCGGCTCTGGGGCTCGGTGGTCCCGAGACCCCATGGTCCGGAGACTCGGCAGTATGGGAGCGTGGCGGCTTCGGGAACCCTGCGGACCGGGGAGTCGGTGGCCAAGGGGCCCCATGGACCGGGAACCCCACGGTTCGGGGGCTCGGCCGCTCCGGGAACTCGGCGGTCGGTAAACCGGTGGCCCCGGATCGAGGCTGGGGCCACCGGGTGCCTGGGAGTCGGCGGCCTTCTGGCGCCGGCGCCTCCGTATGCCGGAGGCTCCGTGGTGCCGGCGCCCCGCCGGCCGGTGGTTGCCGGCTCAGCGGTCGAAGTCCAGCTCGACCTCCTCGCCGAGCGGGTGGGACTGGCAGGCCAGCACATAGCCGGCGTCGAGCTCGTCCGCCTCCAGCGCGAAGTTCCGGTCCATCCGCACCTCGCCGGAGACCAGGAAGGCCCGGCAGGTGCCGCACACGCCGCCCTTGCAGGCGTACGGGGCGTCGGCCCGGTTGCGCAGCACCGTCTCCAGCAGCGATTCGCCATCCTGAACCGGCCAGTTGCCGGAGCGTCCGTGCAGGGTCGCGGTCACCGTGCTGTGCGCCGGGGCGTCCGCCCGGGCCGGGGCGGGGGAGGCGCCGTCGTCCACGTGGAAGATCTCCTGGTGGACGCGGTTGCGGGGCACGCCCAGCCCGCGCAGCGCTCGCTCGGCGCCCTGCACCAGGCCGTACGGTCCGCACAGGAACCAGCCGTCCAGCGAGTCCACCGGCAGCAGGGCGGGGAGCAGGGCGGTGAGCCGCTCCTCGTCCAGCCTCCCGGAGACCAGACCGGCCTGCTGTTCCTCCCGGGAGAGCGCGCTGACCAGCTGAAACCGCTCGGGCCAGCGGTCCTTGAGGTCGGCCACCTCCTCCAGGAACATCGTGGAGGCCGCGCTTCGGTCGCTGCGTATCAGGCAGAAACGGGCATCGGGCCGGCGCTCCAGCAGGGTCGCGGCGATGGACAGCACCGGGGTGATCCCGCTGCCGCCGACGATGGCGGCGAAGCGGCCTCCCCGGGGCTCCAGCGTGAAGCGCCCGGTCGGCGGCATCACCTCCACCGTGTCCCCGGCGACGAGCTCCTTGTGGGCGTAGGTGGAGAACGCGCCGCCCTCCACCAGCCGCACCCCGACCCTGAACGACGCGGGACCGGCCTCTCCGGGCGGTGCCGGGGTGCAGATCGAGTAGGTGCGCCGCACCTCGGTGCCGTCCACCATCCGGCGCACCGCGATGTGCTGGCCGGGCGTGAAGTGGAAGGTCTCACGCAGCTCGGGCGGCACGGCGAAGGTGACGGCGACCGAGTCGTCGGTGAGGCGGTCGACTGCCGCCACCCGCAGGGGGTGGAAGGCGTGGTGGACCGCGGCGGGCGACGGGCGGGCCATCACAACTCCTTGAAGTGGTCGAACGGTTCGCGGCAGGAATCGCACCTGCGCAGCGCCTTGCAGGCGGTGGAGGAGAACCGGCTGAGCAGCGTGGTCTCGGTGGAGCCGCAGTGCGGGCAGCGGATGGCGAGGGTGACCGGCACCGGTCCGCCCATGTCCCGGGGCGGGGCGATACCGGCTTCGGCGAGCTTGCGCCGGCCCTCGGCGGTGATGGCGTCGGTGCTCCAGGGAGGTGAGAGCACCGTGCGGACCTCCACCTCCGCTATGCCCCGCTCGTGCAGCACCTGCTCGATGTCGGAGGACATCGTCTCGATCGCCGGGCAGCCGGTGTAGGTCGGTGTCAGCTCGACCTGGACCCGGCCGGGCCCCACCAGGTGGACCCCGCGCAGCACGCCCAGCTCGGCGAGCGAGACCATCGGCATCTCCGGGTCGGGCACCGCGCCCGCCAACTCCATCAGCTCCGCCTCCAGCGGAGTGGCCGTCACCATGTCGCCCCCGGATGGCTGCGGTGCAGATGCTGCATCTCGGCCAGCATGCGGCCGAAGGGCTCGGTGTGGACGCCCTGCCGGCCGCCGCCCGCCGCCCAGGCGGTGTGCCGCGCCCCCTCGGGCAGGGCGAGCGTGGCACGCTCCAGGATCGATCCGATACGGGCCTGCCAGCGGCTGCGCAGGAGGGTCCAGTCGGCCGGGCAGCCCTCGATCGGCTCGAACAGCTCACCGGTGTACCGCCAGAGGGTGTTCAGCCCGAGCTGCATCCGCTCCCGGCTGTGCGCCGTGCCGTCGCCGAGCCGCAGCGTCCAGTGTTCGGCGTGGTCGCGGTGGTACACGACCTCCTTGAGCGCCTTGGCGGCGAGCGGTGCGAACTCGCTGTCCCCGTCCGCCAGCTGCTCGTACAGCAGCTCCTGGTAGGTGGAGAAGTAGAGCTGGCGGGCGATGGTCTGGGCGAAGTCGCCGTTCGGCTGCTCCACGAGCTGCAGATTGCGGAACGCCCGCTCCTCGCGGAGGTAGGCCAGCTCGTCCTCGTCCCCGGCCATGGAGAGCAGTACCCGGGCCTGGCCGAGCAGGTCCAGCGCGATGTTGGCGAGCGCGACCTCCTCCTCCAGCACCGGGGCGTGGCCGGCCCACTCCCCCAACCGCTGGGAGAGCACCAGGGCGTCGTCGCCCAGCGCGATCGCTGCGCTCACAGGTGACGCACCCCCTCGGGGATGTCGTAGAAGGTCGGGTGCCGGTAGGGCTTGTCGGCGGACGGCTCGAAGAACGGGTCCTTCTCGTCCGGCGAGGAGGCGGTGACGGACGCCGACGGCACCACCCATATCGACACACCCTCCGAACGGCGGGTGTACAGATCGCGGGCGTTCCGCAGGGCCATCTGGGCGTCCGGGGCGTGCAGGCTTCCGGCGTGGGTGTGGCTCAGCCCGCGCCTGCTGCGGACGAACACCTCCCACAGGGGCCAGTCGCTCCCGTTGGCGTCCGTGCTCATGACCGTGCCTCTCCGTGCTTCGCCGCGTAGGCCGCGGCAGCTTCGCGCACCCAGGCGCCTTCCTCATGGGCCCGGCGGCGCTGGGAGATCCGCTGGGCGTTGCACGGGCCGTTGCCCCGCAGAACCTCGCGGAACTCGGCCCAGTCGATCGGCCCGAAGTCGTAGTGGCCCCGCTCCTCGTTCCACCGGAGCTCGGGGTCGGGCAGGGTGAGGCCCAGGCTCTCCGCCTGCGGGACGCAGATGTCCACGAAGCGCTGGCGCAGCTCGTCGTTGGAGTGGCGCTTGATCTTCCACGCCATGGACTGCGCGGAGTGCGCCGACTCGTCGTCGGGCGGACCGAACATCATCAGCGACGGCCACCACCAGCGGTCCACCGCGTCCTGGGCCATCGCGCGCTGGGCCTCGGTGCCCCGGCTGAGGGCCAGCAGCAGCTCGTAGCCCTGCCGCTGGTGGAAGGACTCCTCCTTGCAGATCCGCACCATGGCGCGGGCGTACGGCCCGTAGGAGCAGCGGCACAGCGGCACCTGGTTGGTGATCGCCGCGCCGTCCACCAGCCAGCCGATGGCGCCCACGTCGGCCCAGGTGAGAGTGGGGTAGTTGAAGATCGAGGAGTACTTCTGGCGGCCGGTGTGGAGCTTGTCCAGCAGATCCTCGCGGCGGGCGCCGAGCGTCTCCACGGCGCTGTAGAGGTACAGGCCGTGGCCCGCCTCGTCCTGCACCTTGGCCATCAGGATCGCCTTGCGCCGCAGGGAAGGGGCGCGGGTGATCCAGTTGGCCTCCGGCTGTATGCCGATGATCTCGGAGTGGGCGTGCTGCGCGATCTGCCGGATGAGTGAGGTGCGGTACTCGTCCGGCATCCAGTCGCGCGGCTCGATGCGCTCGTCTGCGGCCAGGGCGGCGTCGAACACCGCCTCATACGCGCCCGCGTCCGCCGCCATGGTGGTCATTCCCAGGCCCCCTAGCCCTCGCTGCCTGCCGGCCGACCCTACCGACCGATCGTTCGGTTCAATGGTGGGGCGAGGGAACGTAGGGTGTCAACCCTGTGGATAACCCAGAGGGCCCTGTGCCGGGCGGGCCGGCCTGGGTACCGTGCCGGGACGGGGTGCGTCGGGTCCGCGGGAGAAGCGCCGCGGCAGCGCCACGGGGAATCGGGGCGGGGATGGAGCCGGAACAGCAGAGGACGGGCGGGGTGACCGGCCTGTCGCTACCTGCCCAGCTGGTCGTCGCGGTGGCCGCGGCGGCGGTGGCGGTGTTCGCCGCCGTACATCTGGCCATGGTCTTCCTGCATGTCGCTCCGTCCAACACGATCAGCAAGAACCACGGAAAGACCGTCGACGACTACATCTATCCGGAGTTCGAGCAGAACTGGAAGCTCTTCGCTCCCAATCCGCTCCAGCAGAATGTCGCGGTCCAGGTGCGGGCAGAGGTCCACCGGCCGGACGGGGGCAACGGGGCCACTCCGTGGCGGGACCTGACCGCCGAGGACGGCGCGGCCATCCGGCACAACCTGCTGCCCAGCCACAGCCAGCAGAACGAACTCCGCCGGGCCTGGGACTTCTACCAGGGCTCGCACGACGTCCAGGACCAGCCGATCGGCCGGCGCGGAGTGCTCTTCGGGCAGTATCTGCGGCGGATCGTGATGCTGCGCATCGGCACCGAGGAGGGTGGCGGCACCGTGCGCCGGATACAGGTGCGGGTCGCGTCCACACCGGTCACCCCGCCGCCCTGGAACAAGGAGAAGCTCGACACCAGGACCGTCTACCGGGTGCTGCCGTGGTGGACGGTGACCGACGCCGACCTGCCGGAAGGGGTCAGCTGGTGACCGAGCCCAACGCGCACTCGCCGGAGACCGAGCCGGAGTCGGAGCCGAAGCCGAAGCTCGCCGACACCGCCGTGACCGGGGCCGCCACGGCACCCGAGCTCCCCGGCTCCCAGCCTCCGCCGCCGCCTCCGGTGGACCCGCCCGCCGTGCCCGCTCCCCGCACGGCGCCAGGCGCCCTCGCAGGGCCTCCAGTGCCGGCCGCCGCCGCACCGGACGACCCGCCCGCCGTGCCCGCTCCCCGCACGGCGGGCGGGT
>NZ_SRID01000280.1 GCF_004684805.1 Streptomyces palmae | reverse complement strand
CGCCGCGGCAGCGGGTGCGTCCGCAGATCCGGCCGCTGCTGGACGCCCTGGACCACGGCTTCGGCAGCGTGGAGGCCGACATCTGGCTGGTCGACGGCGAGCTGCTGGTCGCCCATGAGGAGGCCGACCTGGACCCCGCCCGCACCCTGGAGGCGCTCTACCTGGACCCGTTGGCCCGCCGGGTCCGGGCCAACCGCGGCCGGGTGTACCCCGGCCACGACCTCCCGCTCCAACTGCTGATCGACATCAAGACCGCGGGCGAGCCGACCTACCGGGAACTGGCCCGGCGGCTGCGCCCCTACCACGCGATGCTGAGCGCCGCGGTCGACGGGCGGGTGCGTCCCGGCGCGGTCACCGCGGTCATCTCCGGCGATCGGGCCGCCCGGGCGCCCATGGAGGCCGAGCGGGTCCGCCGGGCCTTCTACGACGGACGACTGGACGACCTGGGCACCACCGCCCCGGCCTCGTTCATTCCGCTGGTCAGCGGCAACTGGACGGCGAGTTTCAGCTGGCAGGGGGAGGGCCCGATGCCGCGGGCGGAGCGGGAGCGGCTGCGGACGCTCGTGGGCGCGGCCCACCGCGAGGGGCGCCGGCTGCGCTTCTGGGCCACCCCGGACCTGCCCGGACCGGCGCGTACCGCGGTCTGGACCGAACTGCTGGCCGCCGGGGTCGATCACCTCAACACGGACGATCTGGCCGGGCTGGAGGAGTTCCTGCGCACGGCGAGCTGAACGGTCATTGACGCATCGTAATATCGTTGCATCGCCAGCGTGCGGGCGACATGCTGCCCGGCATGCTGATCAGAGAAGCCGTGCCCGGTGACTGGGACGCCATCTGGCCGTTCTTCCACCGGATCGTCGCCGCCGGCGAGACGTTCTCCTACCCGCTGGACCTCGACCGGGACCAGGGGCGCCAGTGGTGGCTGCTGCCCCGGCCGAACCGTACCGTCGTCGCGGTGGCCGACGACGGTACGGTGCTGGGCACCGCCAAGATGAACACCAACCAGATGGGCAACGCGGACCACGTCGCCAGCGCCAGCTACATGGTCGACCCGGCGCACCAGGGGCGGGGCGTGGGCCGCGCCCTGTGCGAGTACACCCTCGACTGGGCGCGCGCCGCGGGCTTCCGGGCGATGCAGTTCAACGCGGTGGTGGCGTCCAACACCCATGCGGTGCGCCTCTACCGCTCACTCGGGTTCGAGGTGCTGGGCACCGTCCCGGAGGGCTTCCACCACCCCCGGCAGGGCTATGTCGGGCTGCACATCATGCACCGCCCGCTCTGAGCGCCGCCGCGGATCCGCGCTGCCGCCCGGCTACCCGTGCCGCAGCAGCGGATCCGCGGCGGTGAGCACGGCGGCGATCCGGGCCGACACCTCCTCGTCCCGGGCCACCGGGGCGAAATCGGTGCCCGAGGCGCCGCCCCAGCGCCGGGCCACCGCCGCCGGATCCTCGCCCAGCAGCAGCCCGGCCGCCTGCGCGGCGGCACCCAGCGCGACCGGATCGTGCTGATACGGCACCCGCACCGGACGACCGGACAGCCGGCGCACCGTCTCCCGCCAGGCCGTGCCCCGCGCACCGCCGCCGATGAGCAGCAGCGGGGCATCGACCGGCGCGCCCGGGCCGCAGACCCGGGCCAGGGCGGTGAGCAGCGAGAACACCGCCCCCTCATAGGCCGCCTGGAGCAGCTGGCCGCCGGTGGTGGAGTGCCGCAGCCCCTGCAGCAAACCGGCGGCGAAGGGCAGCTGCGGGGTGCGCTCCCCGTCCAGATACGGCAGCAGCACCGCCGACCCGCCCGGCTCCACGGCCTCCCGGTCCAGCCCGAGCAGCGCCGCGATCCGGTCCACCGCCAGTGTGCAGTTGAGGGTCCAGGCCAGCGGCAGCCAGGCGTCGCGGGCGTCCGCGAACCCGGCGACCACCCCGGTGGCGTCGGCGGGACGCACCTGTGACACCGCGAAGACGGTGCCGGAGGTGCCCAGGCTCAGCACCGGCTGCCCGGGAGCGAGCCCGAGCCCCAGGGCGGCCGCCATGTTGTCCCCGGTGCCGATGGCCACCAGCGCCCCGGCGGACAGCGGCAGTCCGTGGTCGCCGCGGACCGTGCCGGCCGCCTCGCCGTGCCGCAGCACCCGGGGCAGCGCCTCGGGAGCCAGCCCGACATGCCGCAGGATCTCCTCGTCGTACGCCTCGGTCGCCGAGGCCCACCAGCCGGTGCCCGAGGCGTCCCCGCGGTCGGTGACGGCCTGACCGGTGAGCCGCTCGGTGAGGTAGTCGTGCGGCAGGCGGACGGCGGCGGTGGCCCGTACCGCCTCCGGCTCGTGCTCGCGCAGCCATTCCCAGCTGGTGACGGTGAACGCGGGCGCGGGCACACTGCCGACCCGCTCCGCCCAGGCCCGCGGGCCGCCCAGCTCCTCGACCAGCCGATCGCGCTGCGGCGCGGACCGCACGTCGTTCCACAGCACCGCGGGCCGCACCGGGTGCCCGGCAAAGTCCAGGGTGACCAGCCCGTGCTGCTGTCCGGCGATCGAGACCGCGGCCGCGCGCCGCACCCAGGGACCGCACCGGTCCAGGGCGTGGAGCAGCGCCTGCCACCACTCCCGCGGATCGCTCTCCTTGCCCTGCCCGCCGGCGCCGGGCCGCACCGTGTGCGGGGCGCTGCCGCGGGCCACCACCGCGCCGTTCGCGGCGTCGACGACCAGCACCGTGGTGGACTGGGTGGAGCTGTCCACCCCGATGACCAGCGGTCCTTCCGGCACGGGCAACGGGGCTGCGGGCATCGCGGGCCTCCCTCTCCACGGGTGCGGCGCTGGGCCACCACGGCTGCGCCGAGCCTATGTCCTGTCCGGCCGATCACGCTGGATCAGGGAGCGGGGTCCGGCGCGTGCGGATGCAGGGCGGAGGAGGGAGCAACTGATATCGCGGCCAGGGCCGCCGCGGGGTCGGACTCCGCGGCGCCCGCCGGCCACCACCTGCCGCGCTCCTTGCGGTAGGGCCACCAGCGTCCGTCCGGCCCGTAGCGCAGCTGGGCGTCGCCGCCCGGCACCGTCCAGCGGTTGCCCGCGGCGCGCAGCCGCGGCGGCCGGTCCTCCTCGGCCCAGGCGGCGGCGAGTTGGGTACGGGCCCGGGCCAGCGCCTCGGCGTCGGGCGCCTCCTCCTGCTCCAGCACGGCCAGCGCGGTGCTCTCCCCGTACTCCCAGGCCCGCACCGCCCGGGCCGCATCGGTGCGGTCCCGGCCGCAGCCGGCGGCCAGCAGGGCGGCGATCCGGCTGGTCAGCGGCGCGTCGGGGTCCGCCCAGGCCAGCATCCGGACCGCGTCCTGCCAGACCGTCAGCCCGGCGGGCGGCGGCGCGCTCGCGTGGTCCGGCCGCAGCGCCTCCGCCAGCATCCGCCGGGCGCGCCGCGCGGCATCCGCCACCAGGAACTCCAACGCGGCCGGATCGAGCCCGCCGGCCGCGGCGGAGCCGCCGACCAGCGCCGGCACGGTGGGCTCCGCCGGCTCCACCGGGGGCGGCGCCGGCAGCGCGGGCCGGACGGCCCCGGCGGCGAACGCCTCCGCCGCCGGCACCCCCGCGGGCTTGGCCGGGCCGGTCTGCCCGGCGGTGGCGACCCCGGCGCCATGTGCGGCGCTGCGCTCCTGGAGCTCCGCCAGCAACTCCCGCTCGCCCCGCCCGCGCATCAGCAGCAGCACGAAGGGGTCCTGGTCCAGCAGGCGCGCCAGCTGGTAGCACAGGGCCGCGGTGTGCGGGCAGTGGTCCCACGCCTCGCAGCCGCACTCCGGCTCCAGATCGCCGATCCCGGGCAGGAGTTCCACTCCGGCGGCCGCCGCGTCCTCCGCCAGGTGCGGCGGCATGTCGCGGTCCAGCAGGGCGGCGATGTGCCCGGCCCGCTCGGCCACCACGGCCAGCAGCCGGTCCCAGGCGGCCGGATCCAGCTGCTGCACCAGGACGTCGGACCGGTAGGCGGTGCCGTCCCGGTCCCGGACCACGGCGGTGACCCGGCCCGGCCGCACCGCCACCGCGCCCACCGCGCCCTCCCGGGCCTGCCGCCGCCCGCGCCGCAGCTGCTCCCCGTCGAGCGCCGTGTCCTCCAGCGCCTTCAGCCAGGCCCGGCCCCACCAACTGCTCGCGAACCCCCGGCCGCGGATGGGCGGCAGCGGGGCGAAGGTGCGCTCCACCGCGCTGCCGTGCTCCCGCTCGGATCCCTGTCCGAGCTGCCGCTCCTCGTCCCGTTCGGTCATCGTGCGCTCCCCCTCAGCTCCACCAGTTCGGCCAGTTCGGCATCGGTCAGTTCGGTCAGCGCGGCCTCTCCCGAGCCCAGCACCGCCTCCGCCAGCTCCCGTTTGCGCTCCAGCATCGCGGCGATCCGGTCCTCCACGGTGCCCTCGGCGATCAGCCGGTGCACCTGCACCGGCTGGGTCTGCCCGATCCGGTAGGCGCGGTCGGTGGCCTGCGCCTCCACGGCCGGGTTCCACCAGCGGTCGAAGTGCACCACGTGCCCGGCTCGGGTGAGGTTGAGTCCGGTGCCGGCCGCCTTCAGGGACAGCAGGAACACCGGGGCCCGGCCGCTCTGGAAGGCCCGCACCATCTCCTCGCGGCGCGCCACCGGGGTGCCGCCGTGGAGGAAGAGCGTGGGCACCCCGCGGTCGGCCAGATGCCGCTCCAGCAGCCGCCCCATCGCCACGTACTGGGTGAAGACCAGCACGCCGGCCTCCTCGGCGAGGATGGTGTCCAGCAGTTCGTCCAGCAGCTCCAGCTTCCCGGAGCGGCCGGCGATCCGCGGCTGGTCCTCCTTGAGGAACTGCGCCGGGTGGTTGCAGATCTGCTTGAGCCCGGTGAGCAGCTTGACGATCAGTCCGCGGCGGGCGAACGCGTCGGCGCCGGAGATCTCGGCCAGGATCTCCCGCACCACCGCCTCGTACAGTCCGGCCTGCTCGGTGGTGAGGGCCACCGCGCGGTCGGTCTCGGTCTTCGGCGGCAGCTCGGGCGCGATGCCCGGGTCGGACTTGCGGCGGCGCAGCAGGAACGGCCGGACCAGCGCCGCCAGCCGGGCCGCCGCCGGATCGGCCCCCGGCAGCCCTCCTTCCGGCGGCACGGCGCCCGCGCCGCGCTCCACCGGGTCGGCGTAGCGGCGGCGGAAGGCGCTGAGCGTGCCGAGCAGGCCCGGGGTGGTCCAGTCGAGGATCGCCCACAGCTCGGTGAGGTTGTTCTCCACCGGGGTGCCGGTCAGCGCCACCCGGGCCTTGGCGCCGATGGCGCGCAGCTGCCGGGCGGTGGCCGCGTGGGGGTTCTTGACGTGCTGCGCCTCGTCGGCGACCACCATGCCCCACGGCCCGGCACCGGCCAGCCGCGCGGCGTCCCGCCGCATGGTGCCGTAGGTGGTCAGTACGAACTCCCCGTCCGCCAGGTCCGCCAGTTCGCGCGCCGGCCCGTGGTAGCGGCGCACCGGTGTGCCCGGGGCGAACCGTTCGATCTCCCGCTGCCAGTTGCCCAGCAGCGATGCTGGGCAGACCACCAGGGTGGGGCCGGCCGCCTCGGGCGAGGACTGGCGGTGCAGGTGGAGCGCGATCAGGGTGACGGTCTTGCCCAGGCCCATGTCGTCGGCCAGACAGCAGCCCAGGCCCAGCGAGGTCATCCGGTGCAGCCAGTCCAGGCCGCGCAGCTGGTAGTCGCGCAGCGTCGCGGCGAGCGCCGGGGGTTGGGCGACCGGTCGGCGGCCGGGCTCCTCCGGATGGGCGATGCGGTCGCGCAGCGCGGCCAGCCAGCCGGTGGCCTCCACCGGCACGCTGCCGTCCGCGGTCTCCGCCCGGCCGGTCAGGGCCGTACCGAGCGCCTCGACGGGGGTGAGCCCGTGCCCGGCTCGGCTGCGCTCCCGCGCCCGGCGGACCTCGTGCGGGTCGAGCACCACCCACTGGTCGCGCAGCCGCACCACCGGGCGGCCGGCCTCGGCGAGCCGGTCGAGTTCGGCCCGGGTGAGGTCCTGGTCGCCGACCGCGAACCGCCAGTCGAAGCGGAGCAGCGCGTCGGCGGAGAGGAAGGAGGGCGTCAGCGGCGCCCGCGGCACCTCCGCACCGTCCGGCCGTCCGCCCTCCTCCGGAGCGGCGCCGTCCGGGCCGATGACGGCCCGGGTGGTGAGCCCGCGCACCAGCTCCTTGGGCCAGTGCACCAGCACGCCGGCGGCCTCCAGCGCGCGGGCGGCCGGGCCGAGGAGTTCGGTGATCTCCTCGTCCGCGAGGTCCAGGGCGTCCGGTACGGCGGCGGAGAGCAGCGGTGTCAGGGCGGGCCAGGCCCGGGCCGCCCGGCGCAGGGCGAGCAGGGCGTCCATCCGCGCCCGGGGGCCGAGCGCGCCGGCGGCCGAGGTGGCCTCGGCCCAGACGTGCGCGGCATCCGCGACCAGCGCCGGGTCGCTGAGGCTGTGCAACTGGAGCACCGCGCGGAAGCGGGGGGAGGCGGCCTCGGTGTCCGCCGGTCCGGGCTGCGGGAGGTACCGCTCGGTCAGGCCGGCGATCTCGATGCGCAGCGAGAGCCGCACTCCCGCGTCATGGCCGGCCGCGACCTCCTCGGCCCAGGCCCGCTGCTCGGGCAGGCGCCTGGGCTGGGGCGCCGCGAAGGCGGGGCCGCCGGCGGCCAGCGCGGCGGCGGGGGAGCGGGGCAGACCGTCGGCGACCGCGTCCAGAAAGGCGCGGACCAGCCGTTCCGGTTCGGGCAGGAGCAGCGGCTCGGCGCGGGAGAGCGGCACCGCGTGCGCCTCGGGCGGCATCGCGGCGGCCAGCTCGGCCACCCGGCGCAGATCCTCGGGCCCCAGCGGGCCCATCCGCCAGGCCTCGTGATCGGTGGGCGTCAGCCCCGGGAGCAGGCGGCCCCGGGCGGCCAGTTGCAGTGCGAGGACGGCGGCGGCCCCCCAGAAGGCGGCGGCCGGATCGGTTCGGGCGGCGCGTGCCCGGGTGAGGACGGGCAGTGCCTCGGCGACCGGCAGCAGCAGGGCGGGCACCGGCCGGATCGCGGTGCCGGAGCCCTCCGGGACCACGACGGTCACCTCCTCGACCTGGCCGTGGCCGGTCGGGGGCGGGCCGTCGGGACGCCACAGGGCGACCCGGCCGGTCCTGGGCGGATCGCCCGGGAGGAAGACGGCGGTGCAGCGGGCGAGTTCGGCGATCCGGGAGGGCGTTGCCGCGAAGGGTTGTGTCACAGCGATGACGCATTCCTCAAATTTGACTAGTGGGGTCCGGGGTCGCCGAGGGTACCCGACGGACCCGGCTCCCGGGCGGGTCCGCGATGTGAGGCGCGTCACCGAGAGGTGGGGCTCGGCCGCCGCGAGCAGAGGGTGCCGCGGATCCTCGGGGGCGGCGGCGGGCACCCCCGTAGAGTGACGTGTACACGTATCAGCCGAGGGAAGGCGGACGGGCCATGGACGGAACGGTGGTGGCGGTGTGCCGCAGCGCGGGGCACACCTTCGGCAAGCCGGCGCGGGAGAGCATCCGGCTGCTGGCCGGTCTCGGCGTGGAGGGCGACGCCCATCTGGGAGTCACGGTCAAGCACCGCTCCCGAGTCGCCCAGGACCCCACCCAGCCCAACCTCCGCCAGGTGCACCTGATCCACGAGGAGCTCTTCGCCGAGCTGGCCGCCGCGGGCCACACCGTGCTCCCGGGCGAGCTGGGGGAGAACCTCACCACCCGGGGTGTCGACCTCCTCGGCCTGCCCACCGGCACCCTGCTGCACCTGGGCGCGGAGGCGGTGGTCGAGATCACCGGGCTGCGCAACCCCTGCCGGCAGATCGACGCCTTCCAGGACGGACTGCTCAAGCAGGTCGTGGGACGGGACGCGGACGGCGGCATCGTCCGCAAGGCCGGCGTCATGGGCATCGTCCGGGCCGGCGGCGAGGTCCGTCCCGGCGACACCGTCAGGGCGGAGCTGCCGGAGGGCGAACACCGCCCGCTGGAGCGCGTGTAGCGGCCGCCGGCCCGCGCCGGATACGGCTCAGCGGGCCGGGGCGAGGCGGCAGCTGTTGACCAGGTCACCGCCGGCCGGCCGGGCCACGTCCTGGTCCGGCGGCGGGGTCCGGCCCTCCTCCACCCAGGAGGTCAGCGCGTCGAAGGCCGACCGGTAGCAGGGCAGTATCGGCCGCAGCCGGTCCGGGTGGCTGTCGTAGAGGCCGTCGACGTGGTTGCCGCCGCGCACCCGGTAGTAGCGGTGCCACCGCCCCGCGCCCTGCCGCCGCACCATGGCGGTGTAGGCGTCGGAGTCCACCGCGATGGGCAGCAGGCTGTCCAGATCGCCGTGCAGGGTGATCAGCGGCTTCCCGATCCGCCCGGTCAGGGCGATCCGGTCCACCGCGGCGCGCACCGAGGGCGGGCGCCGCCGCATGTCATACCCCGCGTCGCTCGGGCAGGGCGCCAGGATCTCCTCCGCGGTGCCGCCCGCCGACGCCCCGGGGCAGCGCGGGTCGTAGGCCGGGTCGAGCTCGGCGCGGTAGGTCTTCTGGGTCACTCCCCAGTAGGCGCGCTGGTGGTACGGCCACAGGAACTCCGAGCCGGGAGCGAAGCCCGCCGCGTACATCTCCTGGGGGGTGGCTTGGCCCAGGCCGTAGGCGACCGCGGTGGGCAGCGTGCGCAGCGGATCGGGGCCGCCGCCGGCCGCCCAGAGCACCCCTTCCCAGTCCACCCCGCCGTCGTACAGCTCCGGATGGTGCTCCAACTGCCAGCGGGTGAGGTATCCGCCGTTGGACACCCCGGTGACGTAGGTGCGGGACGGCGCCCGTCCGTAGCGCCGCGCGGTGACGACCTTCGCGGCGCGGGCCAACTCGGTGGTGCGGCGGTTCCATTCGGCGATGGCGTCGCCGGGCCGGCGGCCGTCGGTGTAGAAGTCGGGCCCGCCGTTGCCCTTGTCGGTGGCCGCGTAGGCATAGCCCTGGGCCAGCACCCGGTCGGAGATGGCCGCGTCGGTCGCGTACTGCCGGCGGGTGCCGGGCGCACCGGTGATCACCAGCCCGCCGTTCCAGCGGTCGGGGAGGCGGATCACGAACTGGGCGTCATGCCGCCAGCCGTGGGTGCCGTTGAACGAGGAGGAGTCGGGGAAGAAGCCGTCTATCTGCACCCCCGGCACACCCGAGGGGGCGAAGGTGCCCTTGGCCGTCAGGCCCGCCTGGTCGGCCGTGTCGGTGTACCGGGTACCGGCCAGCCCGGTGGTGGTCAGATCCGGCAGGCAGGCCGACTCCTGGTGCTCGGCGCCCGGGACGACGGCCCGGTCCCGCCCCGCGCAGTGCCCGCCGGCCGGCGCGGCGCTCGCCGCGGGCGCGGGGCCGGTCAGCACCGCGCCGAGCACCAGCGCACCGCACAGCGCGAGGGTGCGCTGGTGCTCGGCGCGGTGC
>NZ_SRID01000027.1 GCF_004684805.1 Streptomyces palmae | reverse complement strand
GGCCACCCCGCCCCGTGCGGGCGCCCCGCTTGAGCGCGGTGCTCCGGAAGCCGGCCGGCCATCGTGCCCGCGAAGGCGCCGTACGCTTGTCACCGTGTTGCTGCCAGCCGACGGGCCGAGCCCCAGGTGTACGCGCCCGCGCCCAGGTCGGGCAAACGACCTGTGGCCCCCTTGCGCAGGTCGGCGGGGCGCCCCGCAGCGCCCGTCAACCCATGCCCAGGGCGAGCCGGGCCACCACCCCCGCCTCCCCGTGCGGCTGCCGGGCCGGCGGGACCGAGCCCCGGGCGTACGCCCTCGCGCCGGGCCGCAGGCCACCCCGCCCCGTGCGGGCGCCCCGCTTGAGCGCGGTGCTCCGGAAGCCGGCCGGCCATCGTGCCCGCGAAGGCGCCGTACGCTTGTCACCGTGTTGCTGCTCGCCCTTGATACCGCCACGCCCGCCGTCACCGCCGCCCTGCACGACGGCACGCAGGTGATCGCCGAGTCCACCAGAACCGACGCCCGGCGCCACGGGGAACTGCTGCTGCCGGCGGTTGACCGGGTGCTCGGCGAGGCCGGGCGCACGCTGGCCGACCTGACCGGGATCGTGGTCGGGGTCGGACCCGGCCCGTACACCGGGCTGCGGGTCGGCCTGGTCACCGCGGCCACCTTCGGCGCCGCGCTGGACCTGCCGGTCTACGGACTGTGCACCCTGGACGGCATCGCCCACGCCGCCGGGCAGGCCGGTCTGGAGGGCCCCTTCGTGGTCGCCACCGACGCGCGCCGCAAGGAGGTCTACTGGGCCCGCTACGACTCCTCGCGGACCCGGGTCACCGAGCCCGCCGTGGACCGGCCGGCCGAGATCGCCGAGCAGGTCGCCGGACTTCCGGCGGTCGGCGCCGGGGCCCTGCTCTACCCGGACTCCTTCGGCCCGGTGCCGCCCGGCATGCCCGAGAACCAGTCGGCCGGGGCACTGGCCGCGCTGGCCGCGGAGAAGCTGGCCGCGGGCGAGTCGGTGGCCTCCGGCGGCTTCCTGCCGGACCGCCCGCTGTACCTGCGCCGCCCGGACGCCCAGGTGCCCGCCAACTACAAGGTGGTCACCCCGTCGTGAGCGAGTCCGCCGTACTGCGCGAGATGCGCTGGTGGGACATCGAGCCGGTGCTGGCGCTGGAGCACGATCTGTTCCCCGAGGACGCCTGGTCGCGTGGCATGTTCTGGTCCGACCTGGCGCAGGCGCGCGGGCCGCGGGCCACCCGCCACTACGTGGTCGCCGAGGCCGCCGGCCGGATCGTCGGCTACGCGGGACTGGCGGCCATCGACGGCACCGGCGACGTCCTCACCATCGCCGCCGCCCGCGACCAGTGGGGCACCGGCCTCGGATCCCGGCTGCTCACCGACCTCCTCCAGGCCGCCACCGCGCACGACTGCCACGAGGTGCTGCTCGAAGTGCGGGTGGACAACACCCGGGCCCAGCGCCTCTACGAACGCTTCGGCTTCGAACCCATCGGCTTCCGCAGGGGCTACTACCAGCCCGGCAACGTCGACGCCCTGGTGATGCGGCTGTCCGGACCGGCCGCCCAGACGCCCGCGCGGCCGGAACCCGCCGACCGGCGGGAACCGCAGACGCCCCCGCGGCCCGCATCCGATCCCCACCCCATGACCGGCCACGCGCCAGGAACCCAAGGAACACAGACCCATGGCTGATTCCCGCCTCCGCAGCGAACCTCTCGTCCTCGGCATCGAGACCTCCTGCGACGAGACCGGCGTCGGCATCGTCCGCGGGCACACCCTGCTGGCCGACGCGGTCGCCTCCAGCGTGGACGAGCACGCCCGCTTCGGCGGCGTCGTCCCCGAGGTCGCCAGCCGCGCCCACCTGGAGGCGATGGTCCCCACCATCCAGCGGGCCCTCAAGGAGGCCGGGGTGGCCGCCTCCGACCTCGACGGGATCGCGGTGACCGCGGGCCCCGGCCTGGCCGGGGCGCTGCTGGTCGGCGTCTCCGCCGCCAAGGCGTACGCCTACGCCCTGGGCAAGCCGCTGTACGGCGTCAACCACCTCGCCTCGCACATCTGCGTGGACCAGCTGGAGCACGGCCCGCTGCCCGAGCCGACCATGGCCCTGCTGGTCAGCGGCGGGCACTCCTCGCTGCTGCTGGCCCCCGACATCACCAGCGACGTCCGACCGCTGGGCGCCACCATCGACGACGCGGCGGGCGAGGCCTTCGACAAGATCGCCCGAGTGCTCAACCTGGGCTTCCCCGGTGGCCCGGTCATCGATCGCATCGCCCGCGAGGGCGACCCGAACGCGATCGCCTTCCCACGCGGTCTGACCGGTCCGCGCGACCCCGCCTACGACTTCTCCTTCTCCGGGCTGAAGACCGCCGTCGCCCGCTGGATCGAGGCCAAGCGCGCCGCCGGCGAGGACGTCCCGATCGCGGACGTCTCCGCGTCCTTCCAGGAGGCGGTGGTCGACGTGCTCACCCGCAAGGCCGTCCGCGCCTGCAAGGACAACGGCGTGGACCACCTGATGATCGGCGGCGGCGTCGCCGCCAACTCCCGGCTGCGCGCCATGGCCGAGCGCCGCTGCGAGGACGCCGGCATCATCCTGCGGGTGCCCCGCCCCAAGCTGTGCACCGACAACGGAGCCATGGTCGCGGCCCTGGGCGCCGAGATGGTCGCCCGCGACCGCTCCGCCTCCAGCTGGGACCTCTCCGCGGACTCCTCGCTCCCGGTCACCGACACCCATGTGCCGGGTACGGAGCCCGAGGACGACCACGAGCCGCACGGCCATGCGCACGCCCACGGCCACGCCGCCCATGACCACGACCACTTCCACGAGCTGAGCAAGGACAACCTGTACTCATGACGCTCGCCCTGATGTGGGAGGCCCGGGCCGCCGAGGGGCGCGGCCCCGAGCTGCTGGCCTGGGCCCGGAGCCAGGAGCTGACCCCCGCCCCACTGCGCCGGGAGACCTTCCGCGCCCCCGAGGACCGCGTCCTGGTCATCACCTGGTGGAACGCCCCCTACGAGGCCGAACTCCCCGAACTCCCCGAGCCGGCCGACGGGCTGGCCCGGCGCGCGGTACACCGCTGGCGCTTCGAGTCGGTCGACGGCTGAAGGAACACCGCCGAGGGAACGCCACTGACGCAGCCCCGCTGAGGGAAGCACCACTGAGGCGGCTCCACCGAAGGAACACCGCCGGCTGGGCCCTGGCGAATGTCCGCTGTCAGGGCTCAGCCCGGGCCGGCTGCCAGGCTCGGGCGGGGTGCCGCGTCAGCGGTGGCTCAGGACGTTGATCACCCGGCCGTTGGGGTCACGGACGAAGAACCGCCGCACCCCCCACTCCTCGTTCTGCAAGGGGTGGACGATCTCCGCACCGCTCTCCTTCATGGCCGCATAGGCCGCGTCCACGTCGTCCACCTCGACGCTCACATCGGGGATGACCGGCGCGGTCTTGTCGCCGGCCAAGAAGCTGACCTGCTCCGCCGGATGGGACGGAGAGGCGAGCGTGACGATCCAGCCGAGATCCATGACCTCCTCGAAGCCCAGCAAGCCGTAGAACTCCCGGCTCTCGTCCACCGCCTCGGACTGGATGTTGGGCACAACACGGCGAATGGCCATCGACAACTCCAAACAAGAGCGACGGGTCTCTGACGCTCACAGGAGTACTACAAGGCCCCCGCCGTTGCCCACTTTCAAGCAACGGACCCTGGAGCGAGCCGTGTTGGGCGATGGGGCCGCCCCTCGTGCCGAGCCCCGCGGTCGCCTCATCAAGGCAATGCGCTTCACTGACACGGCCGTTGAGAGATGTCGGTCCAGCGTCCCTCCGGGAGGCGGTCATGGCCGCGATGAGTCGGTCGCCACCGTAGGCGCGACGGTACGCGGAAACCGGACCACACTGCGGCGCACCGAGGCGGCGACCGGCCGCGAGTCGCCTTCCCCCGCCCGCCGCGCGGTCCGAGCCCGGGCGCCGGGACCCCGACCACGTGGCCGGCGCCGCCAGTGTCGTCCCTGACCGCGACCGTGACCGTCGCCAACCCCGGCGGGACCTCGCCACGCGGTCGGCGCCGCCAGGGTGGCGGTGTCGCGGCAGCACGGCGTCGGCACACGCTGCCCCCACCAGGTCCCACCAGGTCCCACCAGGCCCAGCCCGGTCGACACCCCCGGGTCGGCCCCCTCGGCCGACCACCCGCGAGCCTCGATCAGCGCACCGGCGACACTGAGGGCATGACCGCCCGCAGCCATGCCGACCTGTCGCCCCCGCCGCCCCTCCCGGAGCCGCCCGTGCCGGCCATCGACGGGCAGGGCGGGGGCGTGACGTCCGAGGAGCGGACGCAGGCCCTGGAGGTGCTGGTCCCGCGCTATCTGGCCCGGGGGCGCACCCTGCTGCTGTGGCTGCTCACCGGGGTGTTGGGGCTGGGCTGGACCATCGCTTCCCCCGGTGTCGGGCATCTGCTCCGAGGTGAGCTGTTCGACCTGGTGCTGGGCGGGCTGATGCTGCTGCTCGCGGCGTCCCTGCTGATACCGGGGACGCTGGTGCTGGGCGGGGCGATACGCGAGGACATACGGGTGCGCGATCTGCTGCACCGCTGGGCCGCGCTGCACCGGCAACCGCCTCAGGCACCGCCGGAGGCGCCGTACGAGCAGCAGCAGGGCCGTGCCAGGCCCCGCTGGCACGCGCCCGGGTCCGCCCTCTTCCTGCTGCTGCCCTCGCTGCTGCTGTGCTGCACCGGGGCGCTCATGGTGACCACCGGGCTGGGCCGCCTCCTCCATGGGCATGCCGTCCCTGTGCTGGGCCTGGGCCTGGCCGGGATACTGGCCGGCGGCGGCGCCCTCGGACTGGCCAAGGCCATCGACTACTACCGACTGGTCGCCCGGGAACTCACCCCCGCGCGGGCCACCCACCCGCATGGCGAGGCGGGTGCCGAGCCGCTGGAGCCGGCCGAGGGGTGACTGGCGGCCCGAGAGCGCCAGCCGGGTCAGGAGCCTGAGGTGCGCCGGGCGGCGGGCAGGCGGGTGCCCGGGGGGAGTTCGATGCCGAACTCCTCGGAGAGCAGGCGTATCGCCTCCTCCGTGTCGACCGCGCCACCCGGCTCCTCGGCGAGTGAACGCTCCTCGCGGGTGCCGTCGGCGTAGGTCTCCACCAGAGTGCGACCACTGAGCGCCAGGTGCGTCTCGGCGGTGGTGCGCTGGGCGTAGAGGGTGTGGGAGAAGGGCGATCGGGGGTTGGTGGCTATGTGCCAGTTGATCACCTCGAAGTCGGCCGGCTCGTACGGCTCCCGGTTGAAGGCGTACTGGTCGGCCCACTCTCCGTCCTGGAAGGCCTGGAGCACCCACAGGTCCTCCAGCCCGTGGTGGGGCTCCCGGAGCAGCCGGTGGCGGCGCACCCCGTCCCGCGCCTCCGTCTCCGGGACCAGCGGAATCGCCTCGTAGAGGCCGCCGACAGCGCCGAAACCGACATCCGCCAGGTAGCTGCCGCCGTCCTCACCCGCCACCTCGACCAGCAGCAGCATGTGGGTGCGCGGACGTATGGCCGACCCGCCGCCCACCCGGACCCGGGCGGCGAGCCGGGTGACGCCGAAGCCGAAGGCCTCCAGGACGGCGGCGAAGAGGGTGTTGTGCTCGAAGCAGTAGCCACCCCGGCGGCCGCGGACCAGCTTGGCCTCCAGGTCGGGGAGCGCCAGCGAGGGCGCCGAGCCGAGCAGGGCCTGGACGTTCTCGAACGGGATACCCCGCAGATGCGCCCGGTGCAGCGAGCGAAGGGTGTCCGCATCCGCCCGCCGCTCTCCCGACCAGCTGATACGGGCCAGATAGGCGTCGAGGTCCAGCTGCGGAGCGACGGCGGTGCGGGCGGCGGAGGCGGTGTCATGAGCCATGCTCCGACCGTAGTGGGTCCGCCCCCACCACCGCGTCGGTCTCCAGCGCGAAAACGATCTGGACCTAACGACTTACTACCGCGACGGTGCTTACCGTGTGCCGCTGTTTCCGCGGTGCGGTCAAGTCCGACTTCAGGATGATGCCGATCACCGGCTTGTACGGGTCCAGGCGCGTCTCCCGTGGCCTTGTCTTCTTCCGCGGCTCCGGCAGGGCCGACGCAAGGGCCCTCTGCGCGGTCTCGTAGCCGACGCCGTACTTCCGCATGAGCGCGCGCGTCGCCATGCCTGTCCTGGCGTCACGGCGGATCGCCGCGTACAGATCGACCTTGGACTTCGGCAGCACTCGGGCCCCCTCGTCGTGCAGAGCACACCATGGTCCCGAAGCAAGCACCGAGGTGTTCTCGAAACTCACCTGCAAGCCAACCCGCCGACCGTGAAGGTGAAGCTCCCCGCCCTCGCCTCGAGTGGCCGGAGTCGGTGCCGGTTGGTGGTGCCGCGCGGCGGTTGGCCGATCGGGGTCTCATCAGAAGAAGCAGCTTGAACATGATGATGCGCCACGCCCGAACGTTTCCAAATGATTTGTCCGCATTTACATATACTCGATGCGCAAGTGGGAGGCCGGAAACCGAACAATTCACGGAGGACGGAATGGGACGGAAACACACGGCGCTTCTACGGCGCGCTGCCGTACCGGTGCTGGCTGCGGTGCTGGTGACGGGAGCCGCCTCGACTGCCCAGGCGGTGTCCGGCGGTGGTGACAGCGACAGCGGAAAGGGCGACTGCCCGCACACCTGCCCGCCAGGAAAACCCGGACCTCCCGGACCTCCCGGACCTCCCGGACCTCCCGGACCTCCCGGACCGGCAGGGCCCGCAGGTCTGGCAGGGCCCGCAGGACCGGCAGGGCCCGCAGGTCCGGCAGGGCCCGCAGGTCCGGCAGGGCCCGCAGGTCCGGCAGGGCCCGCAGGTCCTCAAGGACCGGCAGGAATCACCAATACGTACACAGTGGTCGGGCCTACGGAGCTGGGAGTGTCGACGGCGTACTGCAACCCCGGCGACGTGGCTCTCGGTGGCGGATGGACCGAGCCAGGGCCGATCACCACCACTCTCCTCTCGATGACCCCGGTCCCTGCCACCGCCGGCTCCACTGCCACCGGGTGGCAGGTCACCAACGCCGTTTCCACCGTTCCCGTCACCGCGTTCGCGACCTGCGCTCATATGGCATGAGCGGTGGGCCTCAGCGGTCCCGCACCCACAACGGGAACGGGCGATCGGGGCCCCGGGAACTCCTCCTCGGGGCTCCGATGGCGCGATCGCCCTGGGCGAGCTGGAGGACAGCATGGATCCGCAGGAAGTGGAGAGCGGTGCCGATTCGCTGGGGGTCGGCCGTGCCGCCCGGTACCAGGACGGGCTGCGGGTGACCGCCGGCGTACCGAGCCGAGAGCCCGATGGCAGCTACCAGATCGCCATCACGTACGACAACGACTCCGCCTAGCCCGACTGCCCGACCATGCCGCCCGTGTGGCGCACCGCCCCGTCACCCGGCCGCCGGGCGGCCCAGCAGCATGCTGGGGGCACCGGACACCCGGGTGAGGAAGACCGTGCAGGAGTGCGGCCCGGCGAGCTTGAGCTTTCTGCGGAGTTCCTCCGGCTCCACCGCCGAGCCGCGCTTCTTGACCGTCAGCACGCCCACCTCGCGCTCCCGCAACAGCGCCTTCAGCCGCTTGACGTTGAACGGCAGCACATCGGTGATCTCGTAGGCGGTGGCATACGGGGTGGGCGTCAGCTCGTCCGCGGTGACATAGGCGATGGTCGCGTCGATCAGCCCGCCGGACAGCTCCTCGGCCACCTCGGCGACCAGATGCGCGCGGATCACCGCGCCGTCCGGCTCGTAGAGGTAGCGGCCGACCGGGCGGACCGGCGGGTCGGGCAGGCCGCGACCGGTCAGCGTGGCCCCGGCCGGGAGCAGCGTGGCGCGCCGCGCGCCGGGCTCGGTGCCGAACCACAGCACCGCTTCCTTCACATCCCCGCCGTCCGAGATCCACTCCGCCTCGGCGTCCTCCGGGATCGCCTCGTGCGGGATGCCCGGGGCGACCTTGATGGCGCCCCAGGTCGCCCTGCGGGCCGCCTCCACCGCGAAGGACAGGGGAGGGGAGTACGCCTCCGGGTCGAAAACGCGGCCCCGGCCGCCTCTGCGGGCCGGGTCGAGGAAGACCGCCTGGTACGCCCCGGTGTCGTACGCGGTGACATCCGCGCACTCCACCTCCAGCCGCTCCGACAGCCCCAGCGCCGCCGCGTTGGCGCGGGCCGCCGCGCAGGTCAGCGGGGAGCGGTCGACCGCGGTGACCCGGATGCCGCGGCGGGCCAGGGCGATCGCGTCGCCGCCGATGCCACCGCACAGGTCGGCCACGGACTCGGGGCCCAGCGCGGCGAATCGCCGGGCGCGGTAGTCGGCCACCGAGGTGCGGGTGGACTGCTCCACCCCGTCGGGCGTGAAGTACATCCGATAGGCGTCCGCGCCGAACTTCGCCGCCGCCCGCTGCCGCAGCCGCGCCTGGCCGAGCGCCGCGGAGACCAGCTCGGCCGGGTGGTCGCGGCGCAGCCGGGTCGCGGTGGCCAGCTCCTGGGCGGGGTCGTAGTCACGGAGCGCGGAGAGCAGCTCCTGCCCCTCGGGGCTGAGCAGGTGTTCGAAGGCGTCGGCATCCACCCGGCCATTGTCCCCGCAGGGCGCGCGGCGCGGCGTTCGGCCAGGTGGGGGCGCGCGCGGCCGACGGCGCGCCTACGGAATTGGCACTCTAGTTGACTGAGTGCTAACCGCGTCCTAGTCTCGGGGCTGGCACTCCTCACCGGGGAGTGCCAACAGTGCGGCAAGCCCTGGGCGTGCCGCCGCGCGACGGGCAGGTCCGGCACCCGCGACGACGGATCCACCTGGTCGCCACCTCAGACAGTTAACCCCGTGAGATCTCCGAAGGGGGAGGTCGGATCGTGACGACCGCCAGCTCCAAGGTTGCCATCAAGCCGCTTGAGGACCGCATCGTGGTCCAGCCGCTCGACGCCGAGCAGACCACGGCCTCCGGCCTGGTCATTCCGGACACCGCCAAGGAGAAGCCCCAGGAGGGCGTCGTCCTGGCCGTGGGCCCGGGCCGCTTCGAGGAGGGCAACCGCCTTCCGCTCGACGTCTCCGTCGGCGACGTCGTGCTCTACAGCAAGTACGGCGGCACCGAGGTGAAGTACAACAACGAGGAGTACCTCGTCCTCTCGGCTCGCGACGTTCTCGCGATCATCGAGAAGTAAGTCACCGACGTTTGCCTTCGATCTGCGCCCCTGGTCCCGCGACTGACTCCGCCGGGGCGGGGGCGCAGTTCTTTTGAGAGGACCAGAGAGCTCCCATGGCGAAGATTCTGAAGTTCGACGAGGACGCCCGTCGCGCCCTTGAGCGTGGCGTCAACAAGCTTGCCGACACCGTGAAGGTGACCATCGGCCCCAAGGGCCGCAATGTCGTCATCGACAAGAAGTTCGGCGCCCCGACCATCACCAACGACGGCGTGACCATCGCCCGTGAGGTGGAGATCGAGGACCCGTACGAGAACCTCGGCGCCCAGCTCGTCAAGGAGGTGGCGACCAAGACCAACGACATCGCGGGTGACGGCACCACCACCGCCACCGTGCTGGCCCAGGCGCTGGTCCGCGAGGGTCTGCGCAACGTCGCCGCCGGCGCCTCCCCGGCCGCCCTGAAGAAGGGCATCGACGCCGCCGTCAAGGCCGTCTCCGAGGACCTGCTCGCGACCGCCCGCCCGATCGACGAGAAGTCCGACATCGCCGCCGTCGCCGCGCTGTCCGCCCAGGACAAGCAGGTCGGCGAGCTGATCGCCGAGGCGATCGACAAGGTCGGCAAGGACGGTGTCATCACCGTCGAGGAGTCCAACACCTTCGGCATGGAGCTGGACTTCACCGAGGGCATGGCCTTCGACAAGGGCTACCTCTCGCCGTACTTCGTCACCGACCAGGAGCGCCTCGAGGCCGTCCTGGACGACCCGTACATCCTGATCAACCAGGGCAAGATCTCCTCCATCCAGGACCTGCTGCCGCTGCTGGAGAAGGTCATCCAGGCCGGTGGCTCCAAGCCGCTGCTGATCATCGCCGAGGACGTGGACGGCGAGGCGCTGTCCACCCTGGTGGTCAACAAGATCCGCGGCACCTTCAACGCGGTGGCCGTCAAGGCCCCGGGCTTCGGTGACCGCCGCAAGGCGATCCTGGGCGACATCGCCACCCTCACCGGTGCCACCGTCATCGCCGAGGAGGTCGGCCTCAAGCTCGACCAGGCCGGTCTGGACGTGCTGGGCACCGCCCGCCGCGTGACCGTCACCAAGGACGACACCACCATCGTCGACGGTGCGGGCAACGTCGACGACGTGGCCGGCCGCGTCGCGCAGATCAAGGCCGAGATCGAGGCCACCGACTCCGACTGGGACCGCGAGAAGCTCCAGGAGCGCCTCGCCAAGCTGGCCGGCGGTGTCTCCGTGATCCGCGTCGGTGCCGCCACCGAGGTCGAGCTCAAGGAGAAGAAGCACCGTCTGGAGGACGCCATCTCCGCGACGCGCGCCGCGATCGAGGAGGGCATCGTCTCCGGCGGTGGCTCCGCGCTGGTGCACGCCGTCAAGGTGCTGGAGGGCAACCTCGGCCTGTCCGGCGACGAGGCCACCGGTGTCACCGTGGTCCGCCGCGCCGCCGTCGAGCCGCTGCGCTGGATCGCGGAGAACGCCGGCCTGGAGGGCTACGTCATCACCTCCAAGGTCGCCGAGCTGGACAAGGGCCAGGGCTTCAACGCCGCCACCGGCGAGTACGGCGACCTGGTGAAGTCCGGCGTCATCGACCCGGTCAAGGTCACCCGCTCCGCCCTGGAGAACGCCGCCTCCATCGCCTCCCTGCTGCTCACCACCGAGACCCTCGTGGTGGAGAAGAAGGAAGAGGAGGAGGCCGAGGCCGGTCACGGCCACGGTCACGGGCACTCCCACTGACCCAGGGTCCCCGACCCGCGGTCGGTAGTCCCCGGACCGGGCAGCGCGCCCGGTCCGGGACCCGCCCAAGCGTGAACGCCAAGAGGCCCGGTGCCCCCGTCGCGGAGGCATCGGGCCTCTTGGCCTGTCCGGCCGCCGACACGCGGCCCGCCCGCCGGTCGCCCGCCGGCCGACCCGAACCATCCCCTCGCGGTCCATGGCGGTGGCCGGTGTGCGGGGTGGGTCTGCTCAGCGCGGTCCGTAGCGGCGGCCGGTCTGCGGGGTGGGCCCGTTCGGCGCGGTCCGTGGCGGTGGCCGGTCTGCGGGCCGGCCCGTTCAGCGCGGTCCGTAGCGGCGGCCGGTGCGCGAGGTGAGCCCGCTCAGCGCGCCCCGCGGGGCCAGCTTGGTCAACCCCATCAGCACCTTGTAGCGCGGGTCCGGGATGGACAGCGACTTGCCCTGGGCCAGGTCCTTCAGCGCGGTCGCGACCAGCTTGTCGGCGTCCAGCCACATCCATCCGGGCACATTTCCGGTGTCCATTCCGGCCCGCTGGTGGAACTCGGTGCGTACGAAGCCGGGGCACAGCGCCATCAGCCGCACCCCCGAGCCGGCCAGGTCCCGCGCCGCGCCCTGGGTGAACTGCACCACCCACGCCTTGCTGGCGCCATAGGTCCCGCGCGGCAGGAACGCCGCCACCGAGGCCACGTTGACGACCGCCCCGCGTCCGCGCTCCCGCATCGCGGTCGCCGCCGCGCCGGTCAGCCGCAGCACCGCCTCGCAGTGCACCTTCAACATCGTCAGCTCATCGGCCAGCGGAACCTCGAGGTAGCGGCCCTTGTTGCCGAAGCCGGCGTTGTTGACCAGCAGATCCACCGGCCGCCGGGGGTCGGACAACCGCTTCTCGACCGCGCTGATGCCCTCCTCCGTCGACAGGTCCGCCACCAGCACCTCGGCCTCCACCCGGTGCCGGTCGTGCAGTTCGGCGGCCTGCTCGTGCAGCCGCTTCTCGTCCCGTGCCACCAGCACCACGTCATGCCGCCCGGCATGGCCCTCGATCTCGGCGAGGCCGCCGGGAGCGGCGCCCGCCGCCAGCCGGCGAGCGAAGGCGGCGCCGATCCCCGCGGTGGATCCGGTAATCAGTGCAGTCGTCATGGGACGCACGGTAGCCGTGTCCGGGGCCACCGGCCGTGCCAGGTCCGGTACGTGGCGGTGTATCAGCTTCCGGCCAGGCTGTCCTGGTACTCCCGGGCTTTTCCGGCGGCGACCGGGCTCAGCGCCTCGCCGGCCGCCAGCACCCGGGGCAGCAGCTCGCGCTCCGTGGTCACGGCGCGGAACAGGAAGGAGACCGTCACCTCGTGGTCCGGCCGGTGGACGACCTCGATCGGGTCCCCGGCCCGGATCTCGCCCGGAGTGATCACCCGCAGATAGGCGCCGGGGACGCCGGCCTGGGTGAACCGCTTCACCCAGCCCCTCTCGTCCAGCCAGCCGGCGAAGGTGCGGCACGGGATGCGGGCCGAGGTGACCTCGAGTACCAGTTCGGAGCCGATCCGCCAGCGCTCGCCTATCAGGGCGCCGCTCACGTCCAGGCCGCTGGTGGTGAGGTTCTCGCCGAACACGCCGCCGGGCAGCTCGCGGCCCAGCTCGCGTTCCCAGCGGTCCAGGTCCTCGCGCGCGTAGGCGTACACCGCCTGGTGGTTTCCGCCGTGGAAGCGGGCGTCGCAGACCGTGTCGCCGGCCACCCCGCTGCCGCCGGCGCCTTCGGAACCGGGCGCGAAGACCGCCACCGGGCCGTCGGCGGGGCGCTTGTCGATGCCGGTGAGGGGTCGATCGGTGTAGTCGGCCGCACGCGGGCGGGCCAGGTTCACGGAGAGCAGTCGCATGATCGAACGGTAGCGAAACAGGCCCAAAGTGGCGAGAGCCTTTTTCCGTCTATCCCCCAAGCGTCGCTTATGCTCGAATCATGATCGAGGCACGTCACCTCCGGGTGCTGCGCACCGTGGCCGGCACCGGCTCCTTCTCCGCCGCCGCCCGTGAGCTCGGCTGCACCCAGCCCGCCGTGAGCCAGCAGATGAAGGCGCTGGAGCAGTCCGTGGGCACCCCGCTGCTGGTCCGCGGCGGCCGGGAGATGCGGCTCACCCAGGCCGGCGAGGCACTGGTGCGGCACGCCGCCGGGATCCTGGCCGGGCTGACCGCCGCCGAGGAGGAGGTCGCCGCGATCGCCGGACTGCGCGCCGGCCGGGTGCGGCTGGTCTCCTTCCCCAGCGGTAGCTCCACGCTGGTGCCCACCGCGCTCGCCGCACTGCGGGCCGCCCACCCGGGCACCCGGGTCTCCCTGGTCGAGGCCGAACCGCCGCGCTCCATCGAGCTGCTGCGGGCCGGCGACTGCGAGATCGCCCTGGCCTTCCGCTACCCCGAGGTGCGCGGTTCCGATCCCTCGGCCGAGGCCGAGTGGGATGACCTGGTGGTCCGCCCGCTGCTGGCGGACCGGCTGGTCAGCGTGGTGCCGGAGGAGCACCGGCTGGCCAAGGCCGCCTCGGTGGGCATCGCCGAGCTGGCCGGGGAGCCGTGGATCGCGGGCTGTCCGCGCTGCCGCCGGCACTTGGTGGAGATCTGCGAGAGCGCCGGCTTCACCCCTCGTATCGACTTCGCCACCGACGACTCCCCGGCGGTGATCGGCCTGGTGGGCGCCGGTCTCGGCGTCGCGGTCCTGCCCGAGCTGGCCCTGGAGGCGGCCCGGGCCAAGGGCGCCCGCGCGGTACCGCTGGAGCCCGCGGTCCGGCGCGAGGTGGTGGCCCTCACCCTCCCCGACCTCGCCAGGGTCCCCGCGGTCGCGGCCACCTTGGACGAACTGGAGCGGGCCGCCCTCCGCTGAACGGGTGACGTCGCGGGGCGGGGGCGCGCGGCGCGTACCACCCGGAACCGGGAACGCGGCTACCGGAACGCGTCATCTGGCACGCGGCTGCCGGTGCGCGCCGACCGGAACGCGGCTGCCGGAAAGCGGCACCCGGAAAGCGGCTGCCCGTAGTGGCCGGCGGAAGGCGCCACCTGGGAAGCGCCTGCCCGGGGCGGGCCTTTCGCCGCCTGGGCGCGGCTGCCGGAGCGCGCCGGCCTGGGCGGCCCGCACCGCCGAGTGCGACTGCCGGGGGCGCCTTCACCGCCGGGGCGTGCCCGGTGGGCGGGAGCCGGCGTCTCGCGGAGACGGGTCGTACGGCAACTCGAAGAAACGTTTCATCGCTGTGCTGTCAGGGGTTCTCCATCCCTGTGGGGGTGGCCGCCGCCGTGATGGTCCGGTGCCGGGCGCGCCCCATGAGCTCCTCGCGTTCGTCCTCGGTCAGGCCGCCCCACACGCCGTACGGCTCGCGTACCGCCAGAGCGTGGGCCGCGCACTGGGCGCGTACCGGACACCGCATGCAGACCTCCTTCGCGGAGGCCTCGCGGGCGCTGCGGGCGGCACCGCGTTCGCCCTCGGGATGGAAGAAGAGCGAGCTGTCGACTCCGCGACACGCGGCGAGGAGCTGCCAGTCCCACAGGTCGGCGTTGGGACCGGGAAGTCGGGAGAAATCGGCCATTGCTTCTGTCCCCTCGATGCGAACTGCTGTGGACGCAGTGCCCTTGACCGTACATCTGCCGGATAACCAGATGAAAATATGACTCATTGCGAATCTAGCCACACATGGCGTCAAATGGGAAGCAAAGTCACCAAATGGCTCTGAATCGGACGTGCGTCCGGAAGGACGACGCGCGAAGCGCCGAAGCTGCTCCGTGTCCGGTCCCTCACGTAGAGTGTCGAAGGTGGCCGCCTGCGCCCGTAACTCTTTCGGGTGACCGTCGTTGAGAGTGCGGAGGCGGTTGATGGGTAAAGCTCTCGGACGGGCGTCCGAGGCAGTCAATCGCTCAGGTGACGATTCGTACCAGCCTGGAGGCTCAAGGTGACGCGCATCAGCTGCGGAGGGCGGCCATGACATCCGTCCTCGTCTGCGACGACTCCCCGCTTGCCCGTGAGGCGCTGCGGCGCGCGGTCGCGACCGTGCCCGGCGTCGAACGGGTGACCACGGCGGCCAACGGCGAGGAAGTCCTCCGCCGCTGGGGCGCCGACCGCTCGGACCTGATTCTGATGGACGTACGGATGCCCGGGCTCGGCGGCGTGGAGACGGTGCGCCGGTTGCTCTCCGCGGACCCGGGTGCCCGCATCATCATGCTGACCGTCGCCGAGGATCTGGACGGGGTCGCGCTCGCGGTCGCCGCCGGAGCGCGCGGCTATCTCCACAAGGACGCCTCCCGGGCGGAGTTGCGCGCCACCGTGACCCAGGCGCTCGCCGACCCCACCTGGCGGCTGGCTCCGCGCCGGCTGCGGTCCGCCGAGATGGGCGCCGCCCCCACGCTCACCGCGCGGGAGATCCAGGTGCTCGAAGGCATGAGCCACGGCCGGTCCAACGCGGAGATCGGCCGTGAGCTGTTCCTCTCCGAGGACACCGTGAAGACGCACGCCCGCCGGCTCTTCAAGAAGCTCGGCGCCTCCGACCGGGCGCACGCGGTGGCGCTCGGCTTCCGCTGGGGCCTGGTGCGCTGAGCGCTCCGCGGGGCGTTCGGCGCGCCGTCCGCGGGCCCGTGACGGCCGGTCGCGCGGTTCTCCCCAGGCTTCGTCCCGGAGGTGCCCCCACCCCCAGGCCGCGTCCGGGGGGACCTCAGCACCCCTCGGGGGCATGGCGCTCCGGCGGCCCGCTCGGTCCCGCGGCCCCGGCGCCTCCCGCCCGGTCCACGGTCCACGGCAGGCCGGGCGGCACCCGGCGCGAGCACCCGGAGCGCGGCGCCACCGCCGCGGCGCCCCGCGCCACGAGCCGATCGTCCCGGCGCCCCACGCACCGCCCTCGGTGCCGTACGTCGAAAACTCTCGGCATGCCGCATCCTTGAAGTGTGACTTCTCCCCGGCGCCGGCCACCGCTCCTCGTCCGGTCGGCGAAGCCCACGGGCGGACCCCTCCGGTCCGCGGCCGCGCGGTACGGACAGACGCCGCCGGTGGAGTTCCGGGCGCGGGGGTTGGGCATACCCGAAAGGGGGAGGCGCGGGACGTGAGTGCGAAAACACCGGCGCGTAACGGTTCGGTGCACAACTACGAGGGCGGTGCCGTGGAACCTCAGAGCCCGAGGCACCATGGACCGATGCGCGACGACGAGAACCCGGGCGCGGCCGTGGCCGCGGGCCGAGGGGAGATCGGCGCCCTCGTACGTCGTGCCGTCGACGGGGACGAGCGCGCCACGCATGACCTGCTGGCGCATGTCCACCCGCTCGCCCAGCGCTACTGCCGGACCCGGCTGTCCCGGCTGCCGGGCGACGCCCGCCACTTCGTGGACGACCTGGCACAGGAGGTCTGCCTCGCGGTGCTGTGCGCCCTGCCGCGCTACCGCGACACCGGCCGGCCCTTCGAGGCGTTCGTGGTGGCCATCGCCGCGCACAAGGTCGCCGATCTGCAACGGGCCGCGATGCGGCATCCCGGCAGTACCGCCGTCCCCTCGGACGAGATGCCCGAGCAGCCGGACGACTCGCTCGGCCCCGAGGAGCGGGCGCTGCTCAGCAGCGACGCCGAGTGGGCCAAGAAGTTGCTGGCCAACCTTCCGGAGCACCAGCGCGAACTGGTGCTGCTGCGGGTCGCGGTCGGGCTGACCGCCGAGGAGACCGGCCAGATGCTGGGGATGTCGCCGGGCGCGGTCCGGGTGGCCCAGCACCGGGCGCTGAGCAGGCTGCGGGCCCTCGCCGAGCAGTGATCCGCGGCGGCGCGCGGGGGACCGGCGGGGTCGCGGCAAGGCATACGGCCGCTGAGCCGCTCGCCCCCCGCTTCCAGGCCGCTCCCGGACCGCATCCAAGGTGTCCTGGTAGGAACGTACAGGTGACGAGGGCCTCCTTCCTGGTGGAATAGGACGCCTCCGGAGCCCGTTAGCATGGTTGTCCGCGCCGGGGCAAGACCATTGGGAAGGGTGTCATGACTGACAACGTCGACGGAGTGCCTGAGAAGTTCGCCATGCTCGGGCTGACATACGACGACGTGCTGCTGCTGCCGGGCGCCTCCGAGGTGCTGCCGAACGCGGTCGACACCTCGTCCCGGATCACCCGGAACGTACGGGTCAACATCCCGCTGCTGTCCGCGGCGATGGACAAGGTCACCGAGGCCCGCATGGCCATCGCGATGGCCCGCCAGGGCGGTGCGGGCGTGCTGCACCGCAACCTCTCGATCGAGGACCAGGCCAACCAGGTCGACCTGGTCAAGCGGTCCGAGTCGGGCATGGTCACCGACCCCATCACGGTCGGCCCGGACGCCACGCTGCACGAGGCGGACGCGCTGTGCGCCAAGTTCCGCATCAGCGGTGTGCCGGTCACCGACCCCGCGGGCAAGCTGCTGGGCATCGTCACCAACCGCGACATGGCCTTCGAGCTGGACCGCAACCGCCGGGTGCGCGAGGTCATGACCCCGATGCCGCTGGTCACCGGCAAGGTCGGGATCTCCGGCGAGGACGCGATCGAGCTGCTCCGCCGCCACAAGATCGAGAAGCTGCCGCTGGTGGACGACGCCGGCGTGCTCAAGGGCCTGATCACGGTCAAGGACTTCGTGAAGGCCGAGCAGTACCCGAACGCCGCCAAGGACGCCGAGGGCCGGCTGATCGTCGGTGCCGCGGTCGGCGTCGGCGACGAGGCGTACGAGCGGGCGCAGGCGCTGGTCGAGGCCGGGGTCGACTTCCTGGTCGTGGACAGCGCGCACGGTCACAGCCGGGGCATCCTGGACATGATCGCCAAGATCAAGTCCAACATCAGCGTCGACGTGGTGGGCGGCAACGTCGCCACTCGGGACGGCGCCCAGGCGCTGATCGACGCGGGTGTGGACGGCGTCAAGGTCGGCGTCGGTCCGGGCTCCATCTGCACCACTCGGGTGATCGCCGGCATCGGCGTCCCGCAGGTGACCGCGATCTACGAGGCCGGGCTGGCCTGCCAGGCGGCCGGGGTGCCGCTGATCGGTGACGGCGGCCTGCAGTACTCGGGCGACATCGCCAAGGCCATCGCGGCCGGCGCGGACACCGTGATGCTGGGCAGCCTGCTGGCCGGCTGCGAGGAGTCGCCGGGCGAGATGGTCTTCATCAACGGCAAGCAGTTCAAGTCCTACCGGGGCATGGGCTCGCTGGGCGCCATGCAGTCGCGCGGCCAGGCCCGCTCGTACTCCAAGGACCGCTACTTCCAGGACAACGTGCTCTCCGAGGACAAGCTGGTCCCCGAGGGCATCGAGGGCCAGGTGCCCTACCGCGGCCCGCTGGCCTCGGTCGCCCACCAGCTGGTCGGCGGTCTGCGTGCCTCCATGGGCTACGTCGGCTCCGCCACCGTCCCCGAGCTGCAGACCAAGGGCCGCTTCGTGCGGATCTCGGCCGCCGGCCTCAAGGAGAGCCACCCGCACGACGTGCAGATGGTGACCGAGGCGCCGAACTACTCGCGCCGCTGACGAGCTCGTCAACCGACGCACACCGATACACATACATCGTCAATAAGTACGACCGGGGGCCCGCGGCTGTGGACAGTCGCGGGCTTCCGCGTGCCCGTCGGGGATACTGGACGGGCAGACATACCAGGGAAGGGCCACTCACGTGACTGAGATCGAGATCGGGCGAGGCAAGCGCGGTCGCAGGGCGTACGCGTTCGACGACATCGCGGTCGTCCCCAGCCGGCGCACCCGGGATCCGAAGGAGGTCTCCATCGCGTGGCAGATCGACGCCTACCGCTTCGAGCTGCCCTTCCTCGCCGCCCCGATGGACTCGGTGGTCTCCCCGCAGACCGCGATCCGCATCGGCCAGCTGGGCGGTCTGGGCGTACTCAACCTCGAGGGCCTGTGGACCCGGTACGAGGACCCGGAGCCGCTGCTGGCCGAGATCGCCGAACTGGACGAGCGCACCGCCACCCGCCGGATGCAGGAGATCTACGCCGAGCCGATCAAGGAAGAGCTGATCGGGCAGCGGATCAAGGAGGTCCGTGACGCGGGTGTGGTCACCGCCGCCGCGCTCTCCCCGCAGCGCACCGCTCAGTTCTCCAAGGCCGTGGTGGACGCCGGTGTCGACATCTTCGTGATCCGCGGCACCACCGTCTCCGCCGAGCACGTCTCCGGGGCGGCCGAGCCGCTCAACCTCAAGCAGTTCATCTACGAGCTCGACGTGCCGGTGATCGTCGGGGGCTGCGCCACCTACACCGCCGCCCTCCACCTGATGCGGACCGGCGCCGCCGGTGTGCTGGTCGGCTTCGGCGGCGGCGCCGCGCACACCACGCGGAACGTGCTGGGCATCCAGGTGCCGATGGCCACCGCGGTGGCGGACGTCGCCGCGGCCCGCCGCGACTACATGGACGAGTCCGGCGGCCGCTATGTGCACGTCATCGCCGACGGCGGCGTGGGCTGGTCCGGCGACCTCCCCAAGGCGATCGCCTGCGGCGCCGACGCGGTCATGATGGGTTCCCCGCTGGCCCGCGCCACCGATGCCCCGGGGCGTGGCCACCACTGGGGCATGGAGGCCGTGCACGAGGACGTGCCGCGCGGCAAGCGGATGAACCTGGGTGCCGTCGGCACCACCGAGGAGATCCTGCTCGGCCCCTCGCACACCCCGGACGGCTCGATGAACTTCTTCGGCGCCCTGCGCCGCGCGATGGCCACCACCGGCTACAGCGAGCTCAAGGAGTTCCAGCGCGTCGAGGTCACCGTCACCCCGACGGCCCAGCACGCCAAGCGCTGACGACGGACCGGTAGGCGTTCCGGGCCCCGCCCCGCCCGCCGCGGCCGGGGTGGACCTGACGCCGTCGCATCACGCAAACGTCGAGGGCCTCCCACGTGCATCGCGCGGGAGGCCCTCGACGTCATGCCTGCGGCTGCCTGGGGTCAGCGGTCGGCCAGCTTCTTGGCCGCACCGAAGGCGGCGACGGGAGACAGGACCATGAAGATGTACGTCATGGCGTTGGCGTCTTCCTTCCAGCCGTCGAACAGGTCGCTGAAGTGCTCGAAGAAGAACTCGTTCGCCGACGGAGGGTTGCCGCCGAACGCCGCGGGATACTTCTCGAGCATGTCGGCCGCGACCAGCGCGTAGCCGTAGAGCTCGCCGACGAAGACGGCGCCCAGCGCCAGCACCGCGCCCAGCACCCACAGGCCCTGGTTGCGGCCGCCGAACTTGCCGATGGCCGCGCCGACCAGCGCGCCGACACCCACGCCGACGTAGGCGACCTTGGTGATCTCGCCCTTGTCGGTGTCGGCCAGGGCGAAGAGGATGCCCGCGTAGATGGCGGCGCCCACGATGGCGGCGATGACGGCGACGAGGATGGCGAGGCCGGCGTTGCCTTGCTGGGCGGCCGGCGGCGGGGGCGGCGGGAAGCCGCCGCCGTACTGCGGCTGGGGCTGGCCCGGCTGGCCGTAGCCGCCAGGCTGGCCGTAGCCGCCCGGCTGCTGGGGCGGGTAGCCGTAGCCGCCCGGCTGCTGCGGCTGCTGCCAGTTCTGGCTCATGACGAATCCCCCGGGGATGAAGGTGGTGGGGCCGCGCTCCGGGGACAGATGCTGCTGGAGAGCGGCGAGAAAGTGCGTGCCACAAATTAACAGCAGCGTATGACAATCCGACAAGCCAACTCAGACGACCGTGACATGCCTGGGACCGGACGGATACACGGCGCCCGTCATATGGTGATTCAGTGGGGCTATTCGGTCCCTCGCTGGGTGACCAGCCAACTCTCTGCTCTGTCAGCGACGTCGAACGAAGAATCGTTCTTTACCCAAGACCCGTGGCGCCCCCAAGTCGAGATCCGGCCCGAAGTGATCCGGTGGGAGGCCCGCGATCGTCGTGTGGCAGCGCCGCGACGCCGTCTCCGGTGCTGGTCGATGGGCGACACGCCCATCAGGGTTGGCGGGATTTCGGCCAAGCTCGGGGAGGTGGTGCTCGTGGTGGCGTTCTGTCAGCGACGAGAGTGCGCCAACTCGGGAGGTCGAGGCTCGACAAGAATCGGGCATAAGCAATAATGCCAACTTATGGCGCAAAGTAAGTCGTTCACCGGACGAGACTTGGGGATCGACCTCGGCACCGCGAACACGCTGGTGTACGCACGGGGGAAGGGAGTCGTGCTCAACGAGCCGTCGGTGGTGGCGGTCAACGCCATCGACGGCAGAGTGCTGTCGGTGGGGGCGGAGGCCAAGGAGACCATCGGCCGCACCCCGTCCAACATCGTGGCCGTCCGGCCGCTGCGGGACGGCGTAATAGCGGACTTCGAGATCGCCGAGCGGATGCTGAGGCACTTCATCCGGAAGGTGACCGGCGGTCGGCCGCTGTCCCGCCCACGGGTCGTGGTCTGTGTGCCGTCCGGAATCACCGGAGTTGAGCGGCGCGCGGTGATCGAGGCCGCCCAGCTCGCGGGGGCCCGTCAGGTGCACCTCGTGGAGGAGCCGATGGCCGCGGCGATCGGCGCGGGCCTGCCGGTGAGCGAGCCGACCGGCTGCATGGTGGTGGACGTCGGCGGCGGCACCGCCGAGGTCGCGGTGATCTCGCTCGGCGGCATCGTCACGGCCTGCTCGGTGCGTACCGCGGGCGATGCGATGGATGCCGCGATCACGGCGTTCGTCAAGAAGCGGTACGCCATGGCCATCGGCGAACGCACCGCCGAGGAAATCAAGATGAGCATCGGCTCGGCCGCGCCGGGCGGGCACTGGACGGCCCACAGCCTCGCCCAGCAGGCGGCGTCCCGACATGTGACGCTGCCCGACGCGGATGTGCCGGGTGCGGCTGCGGGTGTGATCGCGGAGGCGGACGGGGACGGGGGAGCGGAACTCGCCCAGGATGGCGATGCCGAGCGCACCCAGGGCCTGCTGCCGCCGCAGCGCTGCACCGTCCGCGGCCGGGACCAGGCCAGCGGGCTGCCCAAGATCCTGGAACTCACCGCGGAGGAGGTGCGGCAGGCGCTGACCGAACCGGTCGAGGCGATCGTGGCGGCGGTCCGCTCCACGCTGGACGAGACTCCGCCCGAGTTGGCCGGCGACATCATGGACCGCGGCATCGTGCTCACCGGCGGCGGCGCGCTGCTGCGCGGCCTGGACCTACGGCTCAGCCGTGAGCTGGACATCCCGGTGGTGATCGCCGACGACCCGCTGAACTGCGTGGCCGTGGGCACCGGTCGCTGCGTCGAGGACTTCGACGCGCTCAAGACCATCCTGGACGCCAAGCCCCGCCTCACCGGGCCGGGCGCCATGGCCCGCATCTGACACTCTCGCGTGCGCGTCCCCTGCGCGGGGGCGCGCCGTACGGGAGTTGGAGCCCCCGGGACGTGCTGCGGGGTGCGGCGCGGGGGCGTCCCCGTGAGGCGCGGAGTGCGGTGCCGATACGTACCGGGGGCGCGGGTGTGTGGTGCCGTGTGCGGTGCCGTGCGCGGTGTCCGGGATCGCGGAGTCCGGGTGCGGTGTACGGCGCGCGGATGCCGTGGGCGGGGCGCGGGTGTGTGGTGCACCGTGTGCCGGTGGTGTCCGGGGGCGCGGGGGTGTGCGTGTGGCGCGACGTGCGCGGCGCCTTGTGCCGGTGGCGTTTGACGCAGTCGGCGCGCGTGGTGCCGTGCGTGTGGCCATGCTCAGTCCTATGGGCCCAGGCAGGTGGAACGGACGTCGAGGTGACGGCGATGACGGGTGGCAGGGTGCGTGCGGCGGCCGTGCTTCCGGCCCTCGCGTTGCTCCTGCTGCCCTGCGCCTCGGCCACGCCCCGCCCCGTGCCCGCTACGACGATCCCGGCCGCCCCGGCATCGGCCGCCGTGGGCCCGGGTCCCCCGGTCGCGGCGGCCGGGGGACCGGTTGCCCCCGCCTCGGTTGCCGTGGGTCCGGCCGCTCCCCCCTCGGGGGTCGGGGGTCCGGTCGGCGGGTTCCTGGCTCCCCGGGTGTCGGCTGCCCCCGGCGCGGTTGCCGTGGGTCCGGCCGCCCCGGCACCGGCCATGGCGTGTCCGCCGGCCCCGGGGAATCTCTCCGCGCGCCGGGGTCCTGCGGGGCCTGCCGCCGGGTGTTCGGTGGGTCTCGCTTCCGCGGTGGCGAGGGAGGCTCGGGCTCGGGCGGGCCTCGCGGGTGTGCGGTCGGGGCCGCGTGCTGGGCAGTCCGCCGAGGTGCCTCCGGGGGAGGCCGCCGAGGTCGTGCTGCGGGGGTTCTCGCCGGCGGCGCCGGTGGAGGGGGACATCCTGAGTGTGAGCGGGACGGTCACCAACCGGTCCGGGAAGGCGTTCAGCGGGGCGCAGGTGGATCTGCGGGTGGCCGGTGAGGCGGTGGGCACCCGCAGTGGGCTGGCCGCGGTGGCGGCCAGGGGCGAGGTGACCGCGGCCGACGGGGCGCGGTTGGAGCCCACCGCCCCGGTCGGCCGGCTCCGGCCCGGGGAGCGGGCGGACTTCCGGCTGCGGGTGCCGGTGGACGACCTGGACCTGACCACCCCCGGCCCGTATCCGCTGACCGTCGCGCTGGTCGGGCGGGACGGGTCCCCGCACGGCCGGGCCCGCACCTTTCTGCCCTGGTACCCGAGCACGGTGCGCGCCCAGCCGCTGCGTACCGCGGTGCTGTGGCCGCTGACCGACGTGCCGCATATGCAGGCGCTGACGCTGAGGGTGGGGGGCGTCGCCGAGCCGGTGTTCCGGGATGACGCGCTGGCGGACTCCTTCGCGCCCGGCGGGCGGTTGCGGCGGCTGGTGGAGGAGGGCAGGGGGCGCCCGGTGAGCTGGCTGGTCGACCCGGACCTGATCGTCGAGGCGCAGGCGATGGCGGACGGCTACCGGGTGGCCCGTACCCCGGACACCACCGATCCACGGGAGAGCACCCCGGGCCGGGGCGGCGGCGCGGCGGCCGACTGGCTGGACGCCCTGCGGGCCGCGGTGCGCGGCCGGGAGGTGGCGGCGCTGCCCTACGCGGACCCGGATATCGCCTCGCTGGCCCACCACGGCCGCGGCGAGTCGGCCCGGCAGCTGGAGCCGGACCCGGAGGGCGGGGCGGTGGTGGAGGACGCGCTGGGCGTCCGGGCGCGGCGGGACCTGGCCTGGCCGGTGGGCGGGGCGCTGGACACGTCGATCACCGACCTGGCCGGCCGGACGGGCCGGCGGGTGCTGCTCGCCTCCGGAGCGGGGTTGAGCGGGGAGCCGGGGGAGCGCGGCCCCACCGACGACGGGCCGGTGGCGCTGGTCGGCGGGCTGACGGCGCTGCCGTACGACACCGGGCTGGCCGAGCTGCTGGGCAGGGTGACCGGGGAGCAGGCGGTCGCCGCCCGCCAGCGGTTTCTCGCGGAGACCCTGGCGGCGGTGGACGAGGCCCCGAACGCCTCGCGCGCACTGGTCGTCGTACCACCCCGCGACCTGTCCCGGACGGCGGCCGACTCGCTGGCCCAGGCCCTGGCGGACGGCACCGAGGCGGGGTGGCTGAAGCCGGTGCGGCTGGGCACGGCGCTGCGCGGACCGGTGCCCGGTCAGGTGGGTACGCCCGCGGAGTACCCGGCCGCGCTGCGCCGCACCGAGCTGCCGGCCGCCCGGCTGGACGAGGTGGCCCGGGTCGAGTGGCAGCTGCGTTCGCTGGTCCGGGTGCTGTCCGACCCGGAGCAGACCATCCGGTCGGTGCGGGACGCGCAGGCGCGCTCGGTGTCCGCCGGATGGCGCGGCGATCGGGCCGGCAACCGGTCCTACGTCCGCGGACTCACCGGCTTCCTCACCGCCTCGCAGGAATCGGTGCGGCTGCTGCCCAAGTCGACGGTGACGGTGGTGGGGGACACGGCGAAGATCCCGGTCACCGTGGAGAACGCCCTCCAGCAGCCGGTCTCCGGGCTGGAGGTGCGGGTGACCTCCAGTCGGCCGGAGCGGGTGGAGGTGACGGGCCGCGGGGTGCCGGCCCAGATCTCGCGGGCCGCCAGCCACACCGTACGGGTGGAGGTGCGGGCGCACGCCAACGGGCCGGTACGGCTGACCGCCCAGCTCTACGCCTCCTCGGACGGCCGGCCCTGGGGACGGCCGATCACCTTCACCGCCAAGGTGCGCTCGGTGTCCTCCGGCGCGGTCACCATCGTGGTGGGCGGGCTGCTGCTGATCCTGCTGGCCGTGGTGTTTCAGCTGGGACGGGCGCGCCGCAGGCGGAACCGGTGAACCGCGAAGCCGATCAGCGCCAGCAGGGCCAGCGCCGCGGCGGCCAGCCAGCCGGCCACCGTCGCCCCGGACCGCAGCCGCTCCCAGCTGCCCCCCAGCTGGAATCCGGCCAGTGTGGTGCCGACGGCCCAGGTCACGCCGCCCACCGCGTTCCACAGCAGGAAGCGGCGGTAGGGCACGCCGGCGGCGCCGCTGAGGGCGGGCACCAGGGTGCGCAGCAGGGCCACGAACCGGGCCGCGACCAGGGCGGGGCCGCTGAGCTTGCGCACCAGCGCCTCGGCGCGCGCCACGTCGGCGGGCCGCACCAGGCGACGGGGGAGCCGCTCGGTCATCCGGTGGCCCCATCGGCGCCCGATCAGATAACCGACGCTGGGGCCGATCACCGCGCCCAGGGCCGCCGCGACGAGCACCGAGGCGAGCGGGGCGCGGCCGAGGTGGGCGAGGGCGCCGCCGATGAGCACGGTGGACTGGCCGGGCATCAGTACGCCGGGGAAGGCGGCTGCCTCCAGGGCCGGCACCAGGAACACCAGGGCGAGCACGGACCACCCCGGGAGCGTCAGCAGCAGATCGCTCAGCCATCCCATGGTGTCTCCATGGCGGTCGGTACCTCCCTGGTCGGTAGTACCTCGCGGCGGCCCACGGGGGTGCGCCGGGTGCCGTCGGTTCTCGCGCCGCGCCGCTGGCTCGAACGCCCGTACCGGGTGGGCCGTTCCCTGTTCCGTGCTGTTCCGGGTGCCGCGCCTGCCGGGCCCTGGCCACCGAACTCCGGGCGTCCGGTGCCGGATCCGGGGTGACGGTGCTGCTCGCGCATGCCGACACAGCGACCGGGACGCCCTGAATGCCTGGCATGCCCCGGAAGTGCCGACTCCCCCTAATTCATCTGATATTGAATTTTACTGCTGCTCCTGGGGGCCCACAACGGCGCCTTTCGGTCGTGCCGGGGCGGTCGCCGCCGCGAGGAGGGCGTGCAGATTGGTGCGGAACACCTCGGGGTCCGCGTCCATCAGCGCCATCTGGAGGATGTTGCCCTGGAGCACCCCGATGACCACCCGCGCGAAGCCGTCCGGGGTCATCCCCTCGGGAAGCTGTCCGGCCTTCTCCAGTCGCTCCCCGCCGGTGGTCAGCAGGGACCGCAGCCGCTCGGTGAACAGCCCGTACATCGCGGCCAGCTCGGGGGAGCGCATCGCCTCGCCCCAGACCGTCACGATCAGTTTCGGCAGGTCGTGGGTGCGGTGGTAGCGGCTCATGGTGTCGATCAGGCCGTCGATCCCGCCGTTCAGCGTCAGATCGGTGGCCTCGGCGAGCAGTTCGTCGTAAGAGCTGGTGAACTCCTCCAGGGCCGAGCCGGCGATGGCCTTGATGATCTCGTCCTTGCTGCGGAAGTAGCGGTAGACGGCGCCCGCCGACAGATCCGCCTCGCGCAGGATGTCCTGCATCGACGTCATGTGGAAGCCGTTGCGGACGAAGCAGACGCGGGCGGCGTCGAGGATCTGCCGCCGTCGGGCGTCGAGGTGTTCCTGGGATACGCGGGGCATGTCCCTCATCGTAAAACGAACGTTTTGTTTTTGCTCTGGGCCCGCACTCGAGGCTTGAGGCTCGCGCCCCAGGTCCGCACTCGGGCCCGCGCCGGGTCACAGTCGGTGTGCGGCCCCCACCGGGGTCGCCCCCCGGGTGTCCAGCAGCAGCTGGGCCTTCACCGTCAGACCCTGGAGGTCGTAGGTGTGGTGGTTCTGCAGCAGCACGGTCAGGTCGGCGGAGGCGGCCGCCTCGTACGGCGCGTCGGCGCGCGGCACCGGCTGGTTCCGTACCTCCCACCGGTAGGCGTAGGGGTCGTGGAAGCTGAGCTGGGCGCCCAGCTCCAGCAGCCGGGAGGCGATCTCGCCGGCCGGGGTGCCCTGCTGGTCGGCCACGTCGGGCTTGTAGCCGATGCCGAGCAGCAGCACCTGGGCGCCGCGCGCCGACTTGCCGTGCTCGTTGAGCAGCGCGGCGCAGCGCTGCGCGACATAGCCCGGCATCCGCCCGTTGACCTGCTGGGCGAGCTCCACCATGCGCGGCGGGTGGCCCGGGCCGCCACCCCGGCCGGTCAGGTGTCCGGGGTCCACCGGCACCCCGTGCCCGCCGACCCCGGGGCCCGGCCGGAAGGCGTGGAAGCCGAAGGGCTTGGTCTCGGCGCAGCGGACCACATCCCACAGGTCCACGCCGAGTTCGTGGCAGTACACCGCCATCTCGTTCACCAGGGCGATGTTGACGTGCCGGTAGTTGGTCTCCAGCACCTTGACGGTCTCCGCCTCGCGCGGGCCGCGGGCGCGTACCACCTTCTCGGTGATCCGCCCGTAGAACGCGGCGGCGGCCTCGGTGCAGGCCGGGGTGAGGCCGCCGATCACCTTGGGGGTGTTGGCGATGCCGTAGGTCCGGTTGCCCGGGTCCAGTCGGCTGGGGGCGTAGGCGAGGTGGAAGTCGCGCCCGGCGCGCAGTCCGGAGCCCTGTTCCAGGATCGGCCGCAGGAAGTCCTCGGTGGTGCCGGGGTGGACGGCGGACTCCAGCAGCACCGTGGTGTGCGGGCGCAGCCGTGCGGCCAGGGTGCGGGCCGCCTCGTCGACCGGGCCGAGATCCAGTACGCGGTCCTCGCCCAGCGGGGTGGGCGCGCAGATCACGGCGGTGCGTACGCGGCCCAGTTCGGCCGGGTCGGTGGTGGCCCGGAAGCCGGCGGAGGTCATCCGGCGCACGGCGGCGGCGGGCAGTACGCCCTCCACCGGGGACCGGCCGGCCCGTAGCTCGCCGACGGCCCGCGGATCCGGGTCGTAACCGATGGTGCCGACCCCGGCGGCGGTGGCCGCCTGGGCGAGCGGCAGGCCGAGGTGGCCGAGGCCGATCACGGCGAGATCTGCGGGCATGGCGAATTGCCGTCCTTCCCGGGGACGATTCCGGATGGCGCAAATGCAGACTAAGCGGAAATATGACTCGTATTCAGTATTGACGTCGGTTTGTGGTGCCGAGTTTCCGTGTGGAGGTCATGACTGGCCGTCCGCCTGGGTCGCCGCCAGAATCGTCGGCAGGCGCGTGTGACGGCGATCACAGCAGGAGGCAGCGGTGAGGACACCGACCCTGGGGCCGGACGAGCGGAGCGCGGCCCTGGCCCGGATGGCGGAACAGGAGCTGGACATCCTGGTGGTGGGCGGTGGCGTGGTCGGCGCGGGCACCGCGCTGGACGCCGCCACCCGCGGCCTGGCCACCGCGCTGGTGGAGGCGCGGGACTGGGCCGCCGGCACCTCCAGCCGCTCCAGCAAGCTGATCCACGGCGGACTGCGCTATCTGGAGATGCTGGACTTCGCACTCGTCCGGGAGGCACTCAAGGAGCGCGGACTGCTGCTGGAACGCCTCGCCCCGCACCTGGTCCGCCCGGTGCCGTTCCTCTACCCGCTCCAGCACCGCGGCTGGGAACGGCTCTACGCGGGCTCCGGCGTCGCCCTCTACGACGCCATGTCGGTCTCCTCCGGACACGGCCGCGGCCTGCCCGTACACCGCCACCTCAGCCGCCGCCACGCCCTGCGCGTCGCCCCCTGCCTGCGCAAGGACGCCCTGGTCGGCGCCCTCCAGTACTACGACGCCCAGATGGACGACGCCCGCTATGTCGCCACCCTGGTGCGCACCGCCGCCTCCTACGGGGCCCAGGTCGCCAACCGGACCCGGGTGGTCGGCTTCCTGCGCGAGGGGGAGCGGGTGGTGGGCGCCCGGGTACGCGACCTGGAGCTGCCCTCCGGGAAGCCCGGCGCCGAGTTCGAGGTACGGGCCCGGCAGGTGGTCAACGCCACCGGGGTGTGGACCGACGACACCCAGGCGATGATCGGCGAGCGCGGGCTGTTCCACGTCCGCGCCTCCAAGGGCATCCATCTGGTCGTACCCAAGGACCGGATCCACTCCACGACCGGGCTGATCCTGCGCACCGAGAAGAGCGTGCTGTTCGTGATCCCCTGGGGCCGGCACTGGGTCGTGGGCACCACCGACACCGACTGGGACCTGGACAAGGCGCACCCGGCCGCCTCTCGCGCGGACATCGACTACCTGCTGGAACACGTCAACTCGGTGCTCGCGGTGCCCCTCACCCGGGAGGACGTGGAGGGCGTCTACGCCGGACTGCGCCCGCTGCTCGCCGGCGAGTCGGACGCCACCAGCAAGCTCTCCCGGGAGCACACCGTGGCCCACCCCGCCCCCGGCCTGGTGGTGGTCGCCGGCGGCAAGTACACCACCTACCGGGTGATGGCCAAGGACGCGGTGGACGAGGCCGTACACGGACTGGACCGCCGGGTTGCGGACTGCTGCACCGAGGAGGTGCCGCTGGCCGGCGCCGAGGGCTACCGGGCGCTGTGGAACGCCCGCGCCCGGCTCGCCCAGCGCTCCGGGCTGCACGTCGCCCGCATCGAGCACCTGCTGGGCCGGTACGGCTCGCTCATCCTGCAACTGCTGGAGCTGATCGCCGGCGACCCGACGCTCGGGCAACCGCTCACCGGAGCCGACGACTACCTGCGCGCCGAGGTCGTCTACGCCGCCTCCCACGAGGGCGCCCTGCACCTGGACGACGTCCTGACCCGGCGCACCCGGATCTCCATCGAGACCTTCGACCGGGGCACCCGCTGCGCCCGGGAGGCGGCCGAGCTGATGGCGCCGGTGCTGGGCTGGGACCGGGACCGGATCGCCCGGGAGGTCGAGCACTACGAGAAGCGGGTGGAGGCCGAACGCGAGTCGCAGCGCCAGCCCGACGACCAGACCGCGGACGCGGCCCGGCTGGGCGCACCGGACATCCAGCCGGTCTGAGGTTCCTCCGCGAGCCTGCCGCGGGGCCCGGTCGGCGCGGGCCCCGCGGCCGCTCGGATCCGGCCGCCGCCGGCCCGCGGTCAGCCGGCGCGCCGCCAGAGCGCGGGCGTGCTGGGCGGTTCCCAGCCCACCACCGCCGTGTGCGCCTGGAGGCAGACGTAGGCCGCGCCGCCGTAGGTCACCTGGTCCCCGACCCGGTACGCGGTGCCCGGCTGCCAGCTGCCGCCCGGCGGGTCGGTGGGGTCTCCCGCGACGTCCAGGACGAAGTCGAACGCCCCCTGCCGCCCCGAGCCGTCACCGCTCACCGTCATCAGCAGCCTGGGGTCGAAGAGGGAGTCGCTGCTGTTGCCGGGCTCGCCCGGGAAGTACAGCTGGGTGGTGAGCACCGGCTCGCCCGGGGCCTGCACCTTGACGTGGATGTGCCGGGTACGGCCCGGATAGAGCCCGGGCACGATCGTCTCCAGCCGGAACGCGCCGTCAGCGCCGGTGAACTGGTGCCCGCGGAAGCGGAAGCCCGTGTTGTCGTAGACGCCCGCGTTGTCCGCCTGCCAGAAGTCCAGCAGCGCTCCGGCCACCGGCCGACAGGTCAGTCCGAAGACGAACCCGGTGACGGTCAAACGGGTGCCTGCGGTGCCCGGCTCCACGAGCGAGGAGCGCAGCGGGGAGTTGGGCTTGAAGTAGGGCCCCTCGATCTGCTCGGGCGTCTCGTGGCCGTCGGTGCAGTACGGGGTGGGAGTCAGCGGGCGGTCCGCGGTGGGGGCGTGGTCGCGGGCCAGCGCGGCCCCGCCGCCGAGCAGCAGCGAGGCGGGGGCGGCCACCAGGGCCGCCTGGATCAGACTCTTGCGGCTGATGTGCCGGGGCCCGGGGGCCTGCGGGGAGTGCTCGTCTGCCATGGGGGATCTCCTCGGTGGGTGCGTCGTTTCCAGGGACGGGAACGGCTGGGGACGGCTGAGGAGCCGGTGAAGAGACGCGCCGTGCGCTGCGGCGCCGGGGATCGATCCGGCACCGAACCTATGCGGGTGGATCCGCGGGGTCGATGGACACGAGTACCCGATCGTGGTGATTTCCGCGCACCGTGCGGCGGAAGTCCCCCGGGCTGCTGCCGGTCTCGCGGCGGAAGAAGCGGCAGAAGTAGGCCGGGTCGCCGAAGCCGGTCTGCCGGGCCACCTGGCCCACCGTCAGCGCGGTGCCGGCCAGCAGCCGCTTCGCCTCCAGCACCTGGGCCTTGCGGATCATCCGCCCAGGGGTGGTGCCGGTGGCCTCCTTCACCGCCTCCTGCAGCCGCCCCACCGAGACGCCGAGCAGCGCCGCGCAGTCGCGCACCGTCCGGGCGGCGCCCTCCGGACGGGCCAGCAGCTCGGCGAAGCGCGCGGCCACCGAGGCGCCCCGCTCCGAGCCGCCCGGGGTGCCCGGGCCGGGCGCGTCCTCGGCCAGCCGACCCGCCCGTACCAGCAGAACGTGCAGATACGCCTGGAGTACGGAGATGAAGCCCGGCGCCGCCGCCTGGTACTCCCGGTCCATCTCGGCCAGCAGCGCGCCGATGGCCCGCGCGGCGTCCCCGGTGGGCCGCAGGACGGGGCGGGCGGCAAGGCGCCGCAGCGCCTCCCGGTCCTCGGGATGGTTCAGCAGGAAGTCGTCGTCGAAGAGGACGACCCGGCCGTCCAGCTCCCCGGTGCGCTCCCAGTGGTGCACCCGGCCGGGGGCCACCAGGCACAGCTGCGGCGGGCGCAGCGGCCAGGCGGCCAGGTCGATGACATGGGCGCCGCTGCCGGCGGTGACGTACACCAGCTCGTGGAAGGTGTGCCGGTGCGGGAAGTCCGCCCGGGACAGCGGCCCGATGGTGTCGAAGGACCCCATCGCGAACGGCAGCACCCCCGGATCGGGGACGTTCAGCTGGTGCAGCGGCACGGTCTCGCCGCCCCGGTCCCGCCCGCCCAGCTCTCGGCATGCCATCGCTGACGCCCCCTCGCCGCCAGTGCCCGCCCCCGTCAGGTCTGGACCATACCGGGCCCGGCGGGCCGCCACGAGACCGTGACGGCGCCCGGGACCCCGGGGTCACGGCGCGGCCGGCCCTCATGGCGGAGCCGGTCCGTACCGGCTCGCCGACGGAGGCGGAAGTCGTCTGACCGGTGGCGGTCCGCGGCGGTGCCGTGCGGCGCGACCCGTGTCGTCCGACCTGTATCGCGCGGCTCGTATCCGCCGCCCCGTACCGGCCGGGCCCGTATCGCGCGGCCCGTGTCGTCCGCCCCGTGCCGCCCCGTACGGCCCCGTGCCGCCCCGTCCGCCGTTAGGCGCAGAACTCGGCCCGGAGCAGTGCGCGGGTCGGGGCGGAGCGCATCCCCGCGTCGTGGTTCACCCGGTAGGCCAGCACCCGGTGGCCGGAGAGGGTGCCCACGACCAGGACGGAGGAGCCGTTGATCACACCGTTGTGCCCCCAGACGGTGCCGCACGGCAGGGCCACCGGGAACAGGCCCAGCCCGTAACGTCCGTCGGTGCCCCGGGTGTCGCGCATCGCGGCCAGCCAGGGCTGCGGCAGCAGTTCGCCGTCCAGCAGCGCCAGGGTGAACCGGGCCAGGTCGTCCAGTGTGGAGACCAGCGAGCCGGCCGCCCCGGCGATGGAGGGGTTGAGCGTGGTGGTGTCCCGCGGGGGGCCGCCGGGGGTGGTCGGCGCGGAGTAGCCGCGGCCGTGCGGAGCCGGCAGCGTGTCGCGGGTGCCGGGGAAGGAGGTGCCGGTCAGCCGCAGCGGTTCGATGATGCGGCGCCGCACCTCGGTGGCGTAGTCGTGCCCGGTGACCTTCTCCACCAGCAGGCCCAGTACCAGGTAGTCGGTGTTGGAGTAGCGCCAGCCGGAGCCCGGCGGGCTGAAGGTCGGCCGGTGGGCGAGCGCGGTGCGCAGCAGTTCCCGGGGCGTACGGGTGTCGAAGCGGTGCTCGGCGAACCCGTCCCCGGACAGCTCGCGGGCCAGCGCCGGATCCCGGGTGTAGTCATACAGCCCACTGGTGTGCGCCAGAAGCTGACGAACCGTGACCTTTCGCCCGTCAAGGCCCGGGCCGCGTAGCAGCCCCGGCAGGTACCGCTCCACCCGGTCCGCCGGCCCAAGCCGTCCCTCCGCGCACAGCTGGAGCACCACCGTGGCCAGAAAGGTCTTGGTCAGGCTGCCGGCCCGGAAGTGGTCCGCCTGCTGGACGGGGCGCCCGGTCCACACGTCCGAGACCCCGGCCGCGGTGAACCGGGTCCGTCCGCCCGCCCGCACCAGCACCGCCGCGCCGGGGGCCGGGCCTTCGGCCAGGGCCCGCCGCAGCTCGGTCCTGAGGTCGGCGGGCCCGGCGGACGGCGGACGGAAGGAATGTGACGGCCGTTCGGCCGAGCGGGGGGACCCGCCGCCGCCGGTGCAGCCGGTCGCCTGGACCAGCAGGGTCACCAGCGCCAGGATGGGTGCGATGGCCCGCGCCGCCCGGCGACGACCGGCCTGCCACGCGGTACGGTGGCGACCGGCGTCCCGCACCGGGGATCGGCCGGCGGTGGGAAACCTGCGACGGCCAGGCGTGAGTCGGGTGCGGCTCCTTCCGGTCACGGTCTCCTCCGTCCGCTGGTGAACTCCCCGATGGTGCCAGGGGCTTCGCCGCCCGTGGGCCGCAGGGCGACAGGTCCGCCCCACCGGGGGCGGGCCCGGGGCTTTCCCTGGTCCGCGGATGAGAGACAATGGACGCTCTGCCAGGGTGGGTTGATTCGCAGAGGGGTCGCATGTCGGAGGCGGAGCAGACGCAGGACACGACCGGGCGCCTGCTCGCGGGGCGGTACCGGCTCGGAAAGGTCCTCGGCCAAGGCGGCATGGGCACGGTCTGGCGGGCGACCGACGAGACGCTGGGCCGCACGGTCGCGGTCAAGGAGCTGCGCTTCCCGTCCAGCGTCGACGAGGACGAGAAGCGCCGGCTGATCACCCGGACGCTGCGCGAGGCCAAGGCCATCGCCCGGATCCGCAGCAACAACGCGGTCACCGTCTACGACGTGGTCGACGAGGACGATCGTCCCTGGATCGTGATGGAGCTGATCGAGGGCCGCTCGCTGGCCGATGTGGTGCGCGACGACGGCCCGCTGACGCCCCGCCGGGCCGCCGAGGTGGGCCTGGCCGTGCTCGACGCGCTGCGCGACACCCACCGCGAGGGCATCCTGCACCGCGATGTGAAGCCGTCCAACGTGCTGATCGGGGATGACGGCCGGGCGGTGCTGACCGACTTCGGTATCGCCCAGGTCGAGGGCGACCCCTCGGTCACCTCCACCGGCATGCTGGTGGGCGCCCCCTCCTACATCTCCCCGGAGCGGGCGCGCGGCCACCGGCCGGGGCCGCCCGCCGACCTGTGGTCACTGGGCGGACTGCTGTACGCGGCGGTGGAGGGCGTCCCGCCGTACGACAAGAGCACCGCGCTCGCCACCCTGACCGCAGTGATGACCGAACCGCTCGACCCGCCGAAGAACGCGGGCGGGCTGCAGGACGTCATCTACGGCCTGCTGGACAAGGACCCCGAGCGGCGGCTGGACGACGCCGGCGCCCGTGTCCTGCTGAACGCGGTGCTCAACGCGCCCGAGGGCTCGGTCGCGGCCGAGGCGACCCGGGCCATGCCGCTGCCGCCGCCCCCGGTCCAGGAACCGCCCGCGCCCCCCGCGCCGCCGCGGCCCGCCCCGAAGCGGTCGGCGGTCCCG
>NZ_SRID01000279.1 GCF_004684805.1 Streptomyces palmae | reverse complement strand
GGACACGGGGGTCCCGCTGGCGGCGGAGGTCACGTTTGGGCGGGGTGGTGCGCGGCTAGGCTCGCGGCATGGCCTTCGACCGCTCAGGTGCCCAGGGTTCACAGGTCCTCGTGGCGTCCAACCGCGGCCCCGTCTCGTACACCGCGGGCGCGGACGGCACCCTGGTCGCCAAGCGCGGCGGCGGCGGGCTGGTCTCCGGCCTCAGCGCCATCGGGCCGGACGCGGGGGCCGTCTGGGTGTGCGCGGCGCTCGGTGACGGCGACCGGGCCGCGGCACGGCTGGCCGCGGGCGGGCACCTCGACCCGGCCGACACCGGCGGGCAGCGGGTGCGGATGCTGGACATCGAGCCGGAGGTGTTCTCCGCCGCCTACAACGACATCGCCAACTCGGTGCTCTGGTTCGTCCACCACCTGCTCTACCAGACCCCGCTGGCCCCCGTCTTCGACGACCGCTTCCGGCACCGCTGGGCCGCGTACGAGCAGTACAACGCGGCCTTCGCGGGCGCCCTGGCGCAGGAGGCGGCCGAGGGCGCCACGGCGCTCGTGCAGGACTACCACCTCGCGCTGGTGCCCGGGCTGCTCCGGAAAATGCGGCCGGACCTGCGGATCGGCCACTTCTCGCACACCCCGTGGGCCCCGCCGGACTACTACCGGCTGCTGCCGGACGACATCGCGGCCCAGGTGCTGCGCGGCATCCTGGGCGGCGACCGCGCGGCGTTCCTCACCGAGCGCTGGGCCGGGGCCTTCGCGGACTGCTGCGCGGAGGTGCTCGGCGCGGAGGTGGTCCGCGAGGGGGGCGGGACGGCGGTCCGGTACCAGGGGCGTACCACCCGGCTGGGCGTGCACGGGCTGGGGGCGGACGCCGACTTCCTGCGGCGGCGGTCGCGGCAGCCCGACGTGGACGAGCGGCTGGCGGCGCTGCGCGCCCAGGTCGGCCCCGACCGGAAGACGATCGTCCGGGTGGACCGTACCGAGCTGTCCAAGAACATCGTGCGCGGGCTGCTGGCCTACCGGCGGCTGCTGGAGCGCTGGCCGGACTGGCGGGGCCGGGTGGTGCACATCGCCTTCGCCTACCCCTCCCGGCAGGACCTGGCGGTCTACCGCGACTACACGGCCGAGGTGCGAAGGATCGCCGAGGAGATCAACGCGGTCTTCGGCACCGCGGACTGGCAGCCGGTGGCCCTGCATGTGAAGGACGACTTCGCCCGTTCGCTGGCCGCCTACCGGCTGGCCGACGTGGCTCTGGTCAACCCGATCCGGGACGGGATGAACCTGGTCGCCAAGGAGATCCCGGTGGTCTCCGAGACGGGCTGCGCGCTGGTCCTGTCCCGGGAGGCGGGCGCGTACGCGGAACTGGGCGAGGACGCGCTGGTGGTCAATCCGTACGACGTGGAGGCCACCGCGGAGGCGCTGCACCAGGCGCTGCAGATGCCGGAGCCGGAACGGGCCGAACGCGGCAGGCGGCTCGCCGCGGCGGCCACCGCGCTGCCCCCGCAGGCCTGGTTCCTGGCGCAGTTGCGGGCCCTGGCGGGGTAGTCGGCGCTCGCCCGCTCCAGGTGCGCGCCCGCCACCCGCGGCGTCGCCGGTGCTCGGGGGCCGCTCCGAAGGGGGCCGGTTACGCCGTGCGGTCCAGCTCGTCCGCCAGTGCCGTCAGCAGGTCGACCACCCCTGAGGGCCCGTCCACCACCAGGTCGGCCTGTTCCGCCAGCTCGGTCACCTCGGCGCTGCCGCTGCACACCAGCAGGCCCCGCGGTCCGTCCGAACGCAGCTTCCGCACCGCGCCGAAGGCCGCCAGATCGCCGAGGTCGTCCCCCGCGTAGAGCACCGCCCCGGCGTCCGTCTCGCGCAGGTACCGGGTGAGGGCCACGCCCTTGTCCATGCCCGGCGGGCGCAGCTCCAGCACCATGCGGCCCGGCTCGACGATCAGCCCGTGCCGCTCGGCCAGGATCCGCAGCGGTTCGCGCAGCGCCTCCAGGGCGGCCTGGGGGTCGGTTGCGCGACGGGTGTGCACGGCGACCGCCCGGCCGCCCTTGTTCTCGATGTGCGCGGTGCCCTCCCAGGCGCCGTTGCGGTCCAGCAGGCCCGGCAGCTCGGCCTGCACCGCGGCGACCCCGGGGTGCGGGGCGGGTGCCCGGACCTCGCCCCGGGCCGCCTCCCAGCGCTCGGCGCCGTACTGGCCGAGCACCACCAGACGGTCCAGGCCCGGTACTCCGGCGAAGCCGCCGTACCGGACGGCGACCCCGGCCGGGCGGCCGGTCACCACCGCCACCGAGCGCACTCGCGGGGCGATCCGGGCGATGGCCGGGACGGCGCCGGGGTGGGCGCGGGCCTGCTCGGGATCGGGGACGATCGGGGCGAGGGTGCCGTCGAAATCCAGGGCGATCACCGCCCGCTCGGGCCGAGCCAGCAGTGCGGCGAGACCGTCACGACCGGCCGGGGTGGTGGGAACCGGAAGAGAGTGGCTACTGCCCATGCGGCGACCCTACCGGGTGCGAGCGGGCACGCACGGAGTGTGCGGACCGGGGGGCGGCATGTCTCGGCCAACGGGGCCCGGTCCCGGGTGCGGTACGCCGGCGGCGGGCGTCAGTGGCCGGTGCGGCCTCCGGGTACGTCAGCGCCGGGGGCGGCGGAACCCGGTATGTCAGGCCCCGGGTACGCCAGCACTGGGTACGTCAGGCACCGCGCGTTTCAGCGGCGGGTGCGGCGGGATTGTCGGAGGCGGCGTAGGCGGTTGACGGTGACCGGGTCGTGGGCGAGTGCCCGCTCGTCGTCGATCAGGGCGTTCAGCAGCTGGTAGTAGCGGGTGGGCGTGATGCCCAGCCGTTCGCGTATCGCGCGCTCCTTGGCGCCCGGGCCGGGCCAGCCCCGGGCCTCCATGGCGAGCAGGGCCCGGTCCCGCTCGGACAACCCGCGGTCCTCCGAGGCCACCGGGTCGTTCTCCGGCTTCCCCGCGGCTTCGGGTGTCCCCTCGGCCTCGGGCACCCCATGCTCCTCAGGCACCGCGGCGTCCCCAGGCATCTCAGCCGGTGCCCCCGCGCCCGTGCCGGTACCCCCGGCGGCGCCGGCGCCCGTGTCGGGGGCCGGTGCCGGTTCGGGAGGTTGGTTCGCGGTCGCAGTCACGCCGTCCAGCCTGCCACCAGGGAGGCCGGGCTGTCCGCGGTCGCCGTCACAACGGACGGCCGTCCGTACCGCCCGCCGCGAGCGCCGGACGGCCTCACCGGTTCGCCCGGCTCGCGACCTCCAGCTCGTCCGCGTGCCGCTGGAGCTCGCTGAGCACGCCGGCCGGGTCGCCGCCGGCGGAGACCACGGCGCCGATCTTCGCCTTGACGTCCTTGCTGACCGCGGCCCAGGAGGGCTTGCTGGCGGGGTAGAACTCCGCGAACTCCAGCTGGTCCAGGAACTGCCACAGCCGCTTGTAGTTGGGGTCCTCGCGCATCGCCTCGGAGACCGTGCTGGTCACCGGGAGCAGGTCGTACTGGCCGGTGAAGTCGATGACGTTGTCGTCGCGGTAGACGAAGTCGAGGAAGGTGCCGATCTGCTCGCCCTTGCCGTTCTGCCGGAAGGCCATCATCCAGTCGGCGACGCCCATGGTCGCCTTGGACGTGCCGTCGACGCCCGGCAGCGGGGCCGTCCCGTACCTCACGCCGCCCTGGGTGGCCTGCTTCATCAGGGTGGGGTGGCCGTTGAGCATGCCGACCTCGCCGCGGGCGAAGGCGTCGAAGACCTGCTGGCGGTTGGTGCGGCCGGGGGCGCCCGGGCCGGTGAGGCCGGCGCCGACCAGCTCGTCACGGAGCCACTCGAAGGTCTTGACGTTCTGCTCCGAGTCGATCACATAGGTGCCGTTGGTGTCGGCGTAGCCACCGCCCCCGCTGAGCATCCACAACATGGTCTCGGCCGGGGCCTCCTCCGGCCCGAGCGGCAGGGCGTACGGGTACTTCACGCCGTGCGCCTTGAGCTTGGTGGCGGCCTTCTTGAGCTCGTCCCAGTCGGACGGCGGGCCGTCGACGCCGGCGGCCTCGAAGAGGTCCTTGTTGTAGAAGAGCAGCCGGGCGCTGGAGGCGAACGGCAGGCCGTACAGGGCCCTGCGCACCTCGCCGGCGCGTTCGATGGAGGGGATGAACGCCGCCTGGGCGGATATGGAGAGCACCTCGTCGGCGCGGTAGAGCTTGCCGGCGTTGGCGTAGTCGGCGTACGCCCCGATCTGGGCCAGGTCCGGGGCCTCGTCGCGAGCGACCAGCTCGGCGACCTTCCGGTCGACCTGGGTCCAGTCGTAGACCTTGACGTCGACCTTGATGCCGCGGTGCCGCACCTCGAAGGCCTGCACCAGCTCGTCCCAGTAGCGCTGCGAGGAGTTGGCGGCGCTGTCCCCGTAGTCCGCGGCGACCAGGCTGATGGTGACCGTCTCCGAGCCACCGGTGCCGCAGGAGGTGAGGGTGGATGCCATCGCCGTGGTGGTGGCGCCCGCCGCCGTGAGACTCAAGAACCGCCGCCGCTGCACCGCGCTACCCGCCCTCTGTTTCGTACTCTTCTTCCGCGGAACACCGGAACTTCACGTTCCGCTCCGGTGGGACTCGCGAACATTCCTCGCAAACCCGCACAAGATCTACACCACCCTGGATCCCGCTCCCGCGCCGCCCCAGGCTAACCGGAACGTCTGCCTCCGCTGAATACCGGGGCGGCCCGACCGCCTGGGAGGCCCTCTCCCGTCAACTCCACCGCAGGTCAGAGCAGTCGGCGGGGGTTACGGAGTCGGCCGCGGGGCAGGACTGACAGGCGGCGCGATGGCACCGCGCGGGGCCTTCCGGAGAGTGGACTAGACCTCTCATGGGGGATCGCGCGACACTGTTCCCCGTGAAACACGTCATCGCCCTCGATGTGGGCGGCACAGGTATGAAGGCCGCCCTGGTCCGGGCGGACGGCACCCTGCTGCACGAGGACCGCCGGGCCACCGGCCGGGAGCGGGGTCCTGAGGCCGTGGTGGCCGGGATCCTGGACTTCGCCGACGAGCTGCGCGTCCTCGGCGAGCGGCGCTTCGGCGAGCCCGCGCTGGCCGCCGGGGTGGGCGTGCCGGGGGTCATCGACGAGGCCCGCGGGGTGGCGGTCTTCGCCGCCAACCTGGGCTGGCGGGACGTACCACTGCGGGCACTGCTCTCCGCGCGGCTGGCCGGGGTGCCGGTCGCGCTGGGCCATGACGTACGCACCGGGGGCCTGGCCGAGGGCCGGATCGGGGCGGGCCAGGGCACCGACCGCTTCCTCTATCTGGCGCTCGGCACCGGGATCGCGGGCGCCATCGGGGTGGGCGGCCGGATCGACCCGGGGGCGCACGGCTCCGCGGGCGAGATCGGCCATGTGGTGGTCCGGCCGGGCGGCCCGCCGTGCGGCTGCGGCCAGTCCGGCTGCCTGGAGCGGCTGGCCTCGGCCTCCGCGGTCGGCCAGTCCTGGGCCACGGCCTGCGGCGACCCCTCGGCCGACGCCGCCGCCTGCGCCCGGGCGGTCGAGGCGGGGGATCCCCGGGCCCGCGCGGTCTGGGCCGAGGCGGTGGCCGCCCTCGCCGACGGGCTGGTCACCGGGATCACCCTGCTGGACCCGCGCATGCTGATCATCGGCGGCGGGCTGGCCGAGGCCGGCGACACGCTGTTCACCCCGTTGCGTGCCGCGGTGTCCGAGCGCATCACCTTCCAACATCTCCCCGACATCGTCCCGGCAGCCCTCGGGGACACCGCCGGATGCCTGGGCGCAGGGCTGCTCGCCTGGGATCTTCTCTCCACGGAGGTATCCGCCTGATGGTGCAACGAACGGTTCTCTCCGGCGCCCGGGTGGCGCTGCCCTCCGGCACGGTCGACCGCGGCCGGGTGACGGTCGAGGGGCGGCACATCGTCTCCGCCGAGGCGGTGGTCCCGGCCGCCGCGGAAGGGGTCCGGCCCGGCCCGGACCGCCACTACGACCTCGGCGGCCTGCTGGTGGTGCCCGGCTTCGTGGACATCCACTCGCACGGCGGCGGCGGGGCCTCCTTCTCCGCCGGGACCGCCGAAGAGGCGCTGACCGTGGCCCGTACGCACCGCGCGCACGGCACCACCACCCTGGTGGCCTCCACCGTCACCGGCGAGCTGGGCGACCTGGCCCGGCAGGCGGCGGTGCTGGCCGAACTGGTGCAGCAGGGCGAGTTGGCGGGCATCCACTTCGAGGGCCCGTTCATCTCGCCGCACCGCTGCGGCGCCCACCAGCCCGAACTGCTGCGCGACCCGGACCCGGCGGACGTGCGCAAACTGATCGACGCGGCGAGCGGCGCCGCCGCGATGATGACCCTGGCACCCGAGCTGCCCGGCGGCATGGAGTCGGTGCGGCTGCTCGCCGAGCACGGGGTGGTCGCCGCCATCGGCCACACCGACTCCGGCTACGAGGCCGCCCTGGAGGCCATCGAGGCGGGCGCCACGGTCGCCACCCACCTGTTCAACGCCATGCCCTCGCTGCTGCACCGCGCGCCCGGCCCGGTCGCCGCCCTGCTGGAGGACGAGCGGGTCACCGTGGAGCTGATCAACGACGGGGTGCATCTGCACCCGGCCGTGCTGCAACTGGCGTTCCGGCGCGCGGGGGCGGACCGGGTCGCGTTCATCACCGACGCCATGGGCGCGGCCGGCATGAACGACGGCAACTACCCGCTCGGCCCGATGACCGTCGAGGTCAAGGGCGGTGTGGCGCGGATCAGCGAGGGCCCGACCGCGGGTTCCATCGCGGGCTCCACGCTCACCTTGGACCGCGCCTTCCAACGGGCCCTCACCATCGACGGGCTGACCGTGGACCAGGCGGTGCAGGCGCTCTCCGACACCCCGGCCCGGGTGCTCGGGATGGACGACCGGATCGGCTCCCTGGCCGCCGGCAAGCAGGCCGACCTGGTGGTGCTGGACGAGGCGTACCAGGTGGTGGGCGTGATGCGGCAGGGCGCGTGGGTGGTGGAGCCGCCGACGCGGAGCTGATCCCCTGGCCGGGGTCCGCGGTGGCCGCCCGGTGGGCGGTGCCGGGCGTCTGGGCGGGGCGCCTGGGCGGCGGCAGGGCTGATGGGTGGTGCCGGTCGTCTGAGCGGCGGTACGTGTGGGGCGGCGCCGGGCGTCTGGGCGGGGCGCCTGGGCGGCGGCAGGGCTGGTGGGTGGTGCCGGTCGTCTGAGCGGCGGTACGTGTGGGGCGGCGCCGGGCGTCTGGGCTGCGGTACGTCGCGGGGTGCGCGGTGCGCCCCCGGGGCCGTACGTCCCGGGGTGCGGTGGTGTGTGGTGGGGCCGGCTTTCCCTCTGGATGGGCCGTACGTCCCGGGGCGCGGTGGTGCGTCGGGGGCCGTTCGGCCGGCCGGCGCGGGACGGCTCCCCGGGGAGATAACGGTGGGAGCACGAAGGGTCGCCCACCGCACCCCTCAGTGGCATGATCGCTGGTGGGGCGCATCCCGCGATGCGTCCGCGGGGCGCATCCGTCGGGGAGACGGGAGAGCCGGAGAGAGCCAGGGGAGAGGGGATTCCAGGTGATCCTCACGGTCACGCTCAACGCTGCCCTCGACATCACCTATCAGGTGCCACGGTTCCAACCGCGACGATCGCACCGCGTCTCCGAGGTACTGGAACGCCCCGGCGGCAAGGGGCTCAACGTGGCCCGGGTGCTGGCCGCGCTCGGCCATGAGGCGGTGGTCACCGGCTTCGCGGGCGGTGGCACCGGCGCGGCACTGCGCCGGCTGCTGGCCGAGGTGGACGGGGTCACCGACGCACTGGTGCCGGTGGTGGGCGCCACCCGGCGCACCATCGGCGTGGTCGACACCGGCGGCGAGGCCACCCAACTCAACGAGCCGGGACCGCTGATCACCGGCACCGAGTGGGAGGAGTTCACCGCCTGCTACGCCCGGCTGCTCCGGGGCGCGGCGGCGGTGGCGCTGTGCGGCAGCCTGCCCCCGGGCGTGCCGGTCGGCAGCTACGCCCGGCTGATCCGGGAGGCGCACGCCGCGCACATACCGGTACTGCTGGACACCAGCGGCGAGGCGCTGCGGCGCGGACTGGCGGCCCGCCCGGACGTGGTCAAGCCCAACACCGACGAGTTGGCCGGACTCACCGGCTCCACCGAGCCGCTGCGGGCCGCGGTCGACACCCGGCGGCGGGGCGCGCACGCGGTGGCCGCCTCGCTGGGGGCGGAGGGCATGCTGGCGGTCACCGCGACGGGTGCCTGGCGGGCCGCCCCGCCGCGTCGCCTGACCGGCAACCCGACCGGTGCCGGCGACTCGGCGGTGGCCGGGCTGCTGTCCGGGCTGGTCGAGGGGGAGTCGTGGCCGGACCGGCTGGCCCGCGCGGTGGCGCTGTCCGCGGCGACGGTACGGGCGCCGGTGGCAGGTGAGTTCGACCGTGCGACGTATGAGGAGTTGCTGCCGCGGGTGAAGGTGAGCGAGCAGCCGGCGGCGGCGTGACGCGGGTTCCTTACGGTTTGGCGCTGGGCCGTTCGGGGGTGTGTCGGTGGTTGGCTGCGGGTGTGCCGTGGCTTGTCGCGCAGTTCCTCCCCCAGACTCCGTCCGGGGGTACCCCCCGCGCCCCTTTGGGGCGCCGTTTGGGGTTGTGTCGGTGATCGGCTGCGGGTTGGCTGTGGCTTGTCGCGCAGTTCCTCGCGCCCCTTGGGGGCGCCGTCCGGGGACCCCAGCGGCCCTTGGGAGCGCCGTTTGGGGTTGTGTCGGTGATCGGCTGCGGGTTGGCTGTGGCTTGTCGCGCAGTTCCTCGCGCCCCTTGGGGGCGCCGTCCGGGGACCCCAGCGGCCCTTGGGGGCGCCGTTCGGGGTCAGGTCGGTGATCGGCTGCGGGTGTGCCGTGGCTTGTCGCGCAGTTCCTCGCGCCCCTTCGGGGCGCGGCGTTCGGGGGCCGCCAGTGGCCCTTGGAGGCGTGGGGCGGGCTGGGAAACGGGTTGTTGGGGGACCCGGGAATGAGGAGTGGTTGTGGCTCTGGTCGGTACCGGTGAACTCGTCGCCTCGGCTCGTGTGGCCGGGGACGGGGTCGCCGCTTTCAACGTGATCACCCTGGAGCACGCCGAGGCGATCGCCGCCGGGGCGGAGGCCGCCGCCAGGCCCGCGATCCTCCAGATCTCCGAGAACGCGGTGCGGTTCCACGGCGGGCGGCTGGCCCCGCTGGCCGCCGCGGCGGCAGCGGTGGCGCGCGCCTCCAGTGCGCCGCTGGCACTCCATCTGGACCATGTGGAGAGCGGGGAGTTGCTGCGTGCGGCGCATCCGGCCGGGTTCGGATCGGTGATGTTCGACGCCTCCCGGCTGCCCTACGCGGAGAACGTCAAGGCGACCGCCGAGGCGGTGCGCTGGGGGCATGAGCGCGGTCTGTGGATCGAGGCCGAGCTGGGCCGGGTGG
>NZ_SRID01000278.1 GCF_004684805.1 Streptomyces palmae | reverse complement strand
GTACGGGGGCTGGTGGGGCGGGGCCGGGTGCCCCGCCCCTCTCGGTCGTATCAGGGACAGGCAGGCGCTCCGCTCAACTCCGCAGCGGACCTTCGCAGGTGTACGTCGAGGTGCCGGCACGCCTGTCGCTCCATATGTCGACCTCGCCGAAGCTGCAGTTCATGTCGGCGAGGTTGTGGGACGCGGCGCCGGCCCGGTCGAGGATGAAGTAGTCCACGGTCTCCGACATGTCCTTGAAGACCTGGTCGGGGTTGTCGGCGGCGGACAGGTTCGCGGTGATGCGCCCGGTGCAGAGGAAGCGCCGCTTGCCGGGATCGCCGTTCTCCACGCAGTCCGGGTTCTGGTAGGTCGCCGAGGCGAAGGCGGACCGGACGGCCACCACCGAGCTGTCCTCGAGTTGCTCGTTGGGCGTGAAGGTGGTGTTCGGCACGAACAGCCGGTCCACTTCGGCGATCCGCGCGTCCAGGAACGCGTCGTACTCGCGCTGGATGGCGGGGTCCGTTCCCAGGTGGTCACGCCAGGCGTCGAAGGCGGCCGGGTCGTTCGCCCGGAGGTTCCGGTACATCTGGCGGAGCACCCCGGGCCGCTGGGACCACAGGTACTCGAAGAAGGTGCCGGCGTAGGGGTAGAAGCGGAAGCCGTCCTCCGTGTACGTGGCGTGCAGCAGCTGGTTCACCGTCATGCGCGGGCCGCCGTCGGCCGTGTCGTTGATGACGGACCTGACCAGGGAGCGGCGCGCCGCGACGCCGTCGGAGCGGGTGGCGCCGTCGAAGAACTCCGCGGTGCCCTCGTCCATCGCGGTGGTGCGGTCGTCCTGGTACCAGGGACCCTCTCCGAAGGAGCCGGGGACCGCGAACCGTCCGTTGAGGTAGTGGACGTACTCGTGGCGGAACAGCTCCTCCAGGGTCAGTGAGGAGTCCTGCGGCACCCGGCGCTGGTAGGTGTAGAAGGTGGCGCCCTGCTCGATGTAGACGCCGCCGTTATCGGTGCCCATGCCGGTGAGGAGCGGGTGGTAGTTCTCGTAGTCGGCCCGGGACGCGTACAGCACGATGTTGAGTGTCGCGTTGGGGTCCCCGGCGAGTGGCTGCTCGGAGCCCAGGACCCGGTGGAACTGCGCCTTGACCTGCTTGCTCGCGTAGTAGAGCTGGTCGACCACGGGCCGGCTGAGCGCGGTGCGGACCTTGATGCCGCCGCTGTCGTAGGTGTACGTGTCGGGGAAGAGCCACTTCTCGATGTCTTCCTTGCACACGCCGTACGGCGCGCACGCCCCGTAGTAGGTGAGCCAGGAGACCGTCTTGATCCAGGGGTCGCTGCCACGGCCGAAGGTGGCCTGCGCCGTGGGCAGCACGTTCGTGCCGAGGTCGGGGACGAGCGCGTCGCGCAGCACGTCGATCTGGCCGAACCGGCCGTACTCCATGACGGCGTCCCGGACCACCCACTCGTTGGGGGTGCCCTTGAGGTGCGCGTATCCGGCGAACGCCTTGAAGGCGGCGCGGTAGGAGTCGTCCCGGGCCGCGGCGGTGTGGAACGCGGAGTCCCGGTTGCCGGGGTAGACGCCGAGGTAGTTCACGGACAGCGCGGCGAGCGCGGCACCGCCCCACCTGGCATCCGCGTAGGTGGCGGCGTGGCTCCGGTCCATGGTGGCCAGCACCTTCTTGACGAGACCGAGCTGGTGCTGCCGCAGCCCCGGCGCACTGCCCGCGTAGAGGGCCTCGCGGAGGGTCTCCGCGTTGGCGGGGGTGGCGTCGAAGCTTCGGGCCGCGGTGCCGAAGGAGTCGATGGCCCCGCGGACGGCGTCCGTGGTGGCCGGGTCGGTGATGTCGATCTCGTCGCGGCTGAAGTCGTGGTACACCACGGCGTGGAGATAGGTGAACATCTCCAGCAGATGGCTGCCGTCGCGGCCGTCGTGGGACGCGGCGAGCGAACTGACGCGGCGGCTGACGGCCTGGACATGAGCATCGGACATGACGCGGGCGAGCCGTGCGTCCCAGGTCCAGACGAGGCCGCGGAGGCACCCGTCCGCGGTGACCGCCGGGTCGGCGAGGAAGTCGGCGAACTCCTCCGGAGCGAGTCCGCTGACGCCATCGAGGGTGCAGGGCACTCCCGCGGCCGTGCGGGGTGCCGGGGCGGTCGCCCGCGGCGCCTTCGCCGCCTTCCCCGGACCGGGTATGCGGCCTTCGGGCGTGCCGCCCGGGGCGGGGGCGGGCTTCACTGCCTGGCGTGGGGCCTTGGCGAGGCGCTCCACCTCGTCGTACGGGTGGGCCGCCGGGGCCGCACGGAAGGTGGCCGGGGCGGCGGACGCGGTCTCGGCGGCCTGCACCGCCGGTACCGCGGGGGCGAGCAGCGCCGCCGCGACGGCGGTGGCGAGGACGCAGGAACGCACGGGTCTGTGCTTGGGCATCGGTTCTCCTGAGTGGGGGGTCGTGCGGGATGGCTCGGTGATGGACCGACGAACCTCAGGGCTGAGCCGTAGCGTGACTGAAGGATCTCCAACTGCAATGTGACCCGTAACATAATAATGTGAAATTGCACTGCGCAAGACGTGTGCGCCGTCCACTTGCCGTACCACGGCACCGAGTTCGTCTACTCCCGCCGTCCACCGGGCACTGGAAGCGGCTTCGATGACGCGGCCGGCCCGGCCCGCGGATGGTGCCTCGCCGCAGTTGCCAGTCGGCGTCGGGCAGGCTGCCGTCGACGTAGCCATCGATGGAGCATCCGCGCCGCCACGGTCAGGCGGCTCATGGGTCGAACAAACTCCAACATCGGACGGCTGGTTGGCGGGGCAGGCCGAAAAAAATGCTCACTGTCGCACCTCTTCCAACAAAGTCCCACACTCCCTAGCCTTCCTCTGGCAGCTGCACCAAGGGCACGATCCAGGACGCATGACGAGGGAGACATACGCAGATGGCTCACTTTCCCGGGTGGAGAGCCCGGCCCCGGTCTTCCGCACGCACCGCTCTCGCGACGATCGGCGCCGGGCTGTTGTGTGCCACCGTGCTCGGCTCCCCGGCGCTGGCCGAGGGCGCTCCGCAAGAGACCCGCACCACTGCCTTCGCGGCCGCGCCGGCGGATGACGACCACCTGGCCCTGACGCCCCCGATGGGCTTCAACAACTGGAACTCGACTCACTGCCGAGCGGAGTTCAACGAGGCCATGGTCAAGGGCATGGCCGACCTCTTCGTGGAGAAGGGGCTGAAGGCGGCGGGGTACGAGTACATCAACCTCGACGACTGCTGGGCCCTGCCCGCGCGGGACGCCGAGGGCAAGCTCGTGCCGGACCCGAAGCGGTTCCCGCACGGCATCAAGGCCGTCGCCGACTACGTGCACGACAAGGGGCTCAAGTTCGGCATCTACACCAGCGCGGGCATCAAGACCTGCGACGTGCTGGGTTTCCCCGGTGGCCTGGGCCACGAGTACAGCGACGCACAGCAGTTCGCGGACTGGGGCGTCGACTACCTGAAGTACGACAACTGCAACAACCTGGGCGTGGACGCGAAGAAGCGCTACACGACGATGCGCGAGGCACTGAAGGCCACCGGCCGTCCGATCCTCTACAGCATCTGCGAATGGGGCGAGAACAAACCCTGGGAGTGGGCGAACGGTGTCGGCCATGCCTGGCGCACCACCGGGGACATCAGCGACAGCTGGGACTCCATGGTGTCGATCATGAAGGAGAATCTGGCGCTCGACGAGTACGCGGGCCCCGGCGGTTGGAACGACCCGGACATGCTGGAGGTCGGCAACGGCGGCATGACCGACACCGAGTACCGCACCCACTTCTCGATGTGGTCGATCATGGCCGCGCCCCTGCTCATCGGCTCGGACCTGCGAACGGCGCCGCAGTCCGCCTTCGACATCCTCTCCAATGAGGAGGTCATCGCCGTCGACCAGGACAGGTTGGGCAAACAGGGCAAGGTGGTCAGTTCCGAGGACGGTCGGTGGGTGGTCGCCAAGGAACTGGCCGACGGCGGCCGTGCCGTCGCCCTGTTCAACGAGAGCGACCGGCCGCAGCGGATCTCCACCACGGCGCGCGCCGTCGGACTGCCCCAGGCGGCCGGCTATCGGGTGCGGGACCTGTGGGAGCACAGCGACGCCCACACCGCGGGCAAGGTCGCCGCGACGGTGCCCGCTCACGGGACCGTGTTGGTCCGGGTGAGCCTCGACCGCGGGTGGGCCCAACTGCCCCCCGCCGTGGCTTCCGGCGCGGACGGTCGCGCGATCACCGAGGCGGGCGGCGAGACGGGGCTCAGCGCGACGACCGAGAACCTCGGGCGTCTCCCGGTGCGCTCCCTCACCACCCGGCTGACCTCTCCCGAGGGCTGGCGTGTCGAGGCGGACTCCCCGTCCGGCGCGCCGCTGCTGTCCGGCGGTTCGCCGTTCAGGACCACTTGGCGGGTGACGGCTCCCCAGGGCACCGCACCCGGTACGTACGACCTGACGTTCACCACCACGTACCGGACGCTGTCCGGGACACCGGTCAGGGCGAGTTCCCCGGTCCAGGTGAAGGTGTCCGTTGCCCCGGCGGACGGCACGACCCTCATCAGCGACCTCACTCCGCTGGCAACCACCAACGGCTGGGGACCGGTCGAGAAGGACCGCAGCAACGGCGAGGCGAAGGCCGGTGACGGCAAGGCGATCACCATCGGCGGTGAGACCTGGGACAAGGGCCTGGGTGTGCACGCCGCGAGCAGTGTCGAGTACTACACCGCGGGCCGCTGCGAGCGGTTCACGGCCCGGGTCGGCCTCGACGACGAGGCCGGGGTGCGCGGCACCGCCGCCTTCGAGATCTGGGCCGACGGCGAAAGGAAGGCAGCCACCGGCGTGCTCACCAACCTCCAGGGTGCGCAAGAGCTCACCGCCGATGTGAGCGGCGCCAGGACCGTCAGGCTCGTCGTCACCGACGGCGGCGACGGCAAGGACTACGACCACGCGGACTGGGCGGATCCGAGGATCACCTGCTGAGAGTTTCGGCGGCCGACTCCGATGGTGGGTCCGGCCGCCGAATGGTCCGCCGACTACCCGGAGGTATCCTTCACCGTGCCGAGCCAGACCGTCCAAGGACCCTACGTCCGCACCCAGGTGGCCCCGGGCCGGACCTTCACCGTGGAGGTGCCGTGACCACACCCGCGGCACCCACCGCGTTCCCCGGCGGACCGCAGCTGTTCCGGCTCAGCCCGCAGGTGGCCCACCTCAACCACGGCTCCTACGGGGCCGTACCGCTTTCGGTCACCCAAGCCCGCCTGCGCCTGCTGGCGGAGGCGGACACCGACCCCGACGCCTTCTTCGTGGCCGTCCCGGACCGACTCGCCGAGGCCCGGGGCCGCGTCGCCGAGCACCTGGGCGCCGACCCCGAAGGGATCTCCTTCGTCACCAACGCCACCGAGGCCGCCAACCTCGCATTGGACGCCCTGCGCCTGGGGCCGGACGACGAAATCCTGGTCAGCGACCACGGCTACGGCACCGTCGTCAGCGCCGCGGCCCGCCGGGCCCGCCTGACCACCGTCGCCCTCGACCCGGCGCTGCCCGACGAGGACGCGGTGCGCCGAGCGGTGCTGGCCGCCGTCACCCCCCGTACCGTGGCGGTGCTGCTCGACCAGATCAGCTCTCCCACCGCCCGCGTGATCGCCACCCCTCGGCTGCTGGCGGATCTCGCCGACCGCGAGGTGACCACCCTGGTCGACGGTGCCCACGCTCCCGGCATGTTGGCCGACCCGCTGGCCGGCCGGCCCGACTTCTGGTTCGGCAATCTGCACAAGTGGGGCTACGCCCCACCGGGCAGCGCCGTACTGGCGGTGTCACCCCGCTACCGTGCCCAGGTCCCCGCACCCGTGCCCTCCTGGGAGGACCACCGCGGCTTCCCCCGCGCGGCGGAGTACCGTGCCACCGCCGACTACACCGGCTGGCTCGCCGCCCCCGAGGGACTGGACCTGTTCGTCCGGCTCGGCCCCGAGCGGGTCCGAGCCCACAACAGTGCCCTGGCCGGCTACGGGGCCGAACTGCTCAGCCGGATACCGGGACTGACCTCGCTACCGGCCGATGACGCACTGGCCATGCGCGCGCTGCGCCTGCCGCCGGGCATGGCCCGCACCCAGGACGAGGCAGCCGCACTGCGCGAGGAGATCGCCGCCCGGCTGGGCTGCCGGGTTCTGATCTGGCCCTGGCCGGGCGGCGGAGGCATCCGGATCTGCGGGCAGATCTACAACGTGCCGCAGGAGTACGAGCGCCTGGCCGCGGGCCTGGGCTCCCTGCTGGCCGGCCGCTGAACCGGCCGTGTCAGCGGCCCGTCGTACAGTCGCCACCGTGACGACAACTCTGATGACATACGCGGGCACCACGGAGCCCGACACGCTGGCGACCCGCACCGGCGGCGTGCCGCTGGCCCCGTCCGGGACTGGGTGGCCGCAGTGCGCCACCTGCAACGGACCCATGCAGTTCCTCGCGCACATCCTCCTCGATGACCTTGGCCTCCACGCGGGTCAGGGCGCCACCGAGGGACGCGGCGTGCTCGCTCTGTTCATGTGCCAGAACGATCCGGGGATGTGCGAGGAGTGGGATCCGCACGCGGGCGGCAATCAAGCGCTGATCTTCCCCGCGGCCGCGCTCCGGCCGATGCCCGTGCCCTCATTGGACGAGGAAGACGACCAAGAACCGGTCCTGCTCGGTTCGGTGAGCGCCATCAGCTACGAGACGCCGTCGAAGACAGCGGATTACGACCAGGCGCGCAAGGAGTGGGCGAGCCGGCCGAACCGGAGTCCTCTGGACGTCCTCGGCCAGTTGGGCGGGCATCCTGTCTGGCTACAGAGTGACGAAACCCCTGCCTGCCCGACCTGCGCCCAGGAGATGCGGCTCGTCGTCCAGCTCGCGGAGGGCCGGGACCACTCCACCGCGATGAACTTCGGCGGTCGTGGCGAGGCCTACGCCTTCGCTTGCGAGCCCTGCGTACAGGCCGTGTTCCTGTGGCAGTGCTGACCACAGCGACCTCCGGTCCCCGCCCGGATGGCCAACCCACGCTGGAGCAGCCGCGGGCGCTGCACAGGGAGCCCTCGTGCCAGGGGTAGCAGGCCCACGATCCGGCATGCCAGTGAGCAGTACCTCGGCTGCTGGCTGCCGGCGTCCTGCAGGTCAGGTCGCCCGGTGACCGTCCAAGTCCCTCATCGGGGCGGTGGTGCCGGGGCGTCGTCCGTTCTTCGGGAGCCGCGGCCTGGCCGTGCGGGCGCCGGCCGAAGTGCCGGTGGGCCCGGCAGGAGGTCGAGTCGACTCCGCCCATGGACCGGTCGATCCGCCCCGCGAGGTCGGCATCGGCCTGGACCTCCTACGGGATCCGGTCCCAGGTTCCGTCCGCCGACCGGCCGCGATGCCCGTAGACGGTCCTCCAGGAGCCGTGCCGCTCTCCGGCGGATCACGCCACGGCACACCGGTACGGACCCGTCCTCAGGCCCGGCGCCTGCCCGCCGCCAGGGCGTCCTTGACCTCCCGCGCCACGCGGGCCGCGTCCTCGGGGTTGTTCACCACATCGGTGTGGTTCATGTCGACGACGAGGACTTCGCTGGCCGAGTAGTACTTGTGCACCCAGTCGTCGTAGCCGGACCACAGCGTCCGGTAGTACTCCACGAGGCTCTCGTCCTGCTCGAAGTCGCGGCCCCGCAGCCCGATGCGGTGCAGCACCGTCGCGAAGTCCGCCTTGAGATAGACCATGAGATCGGGTGCCTTGCGGTACGGCAGGCCGTCGATCTCGCGCATCATCTCGTCGAGCAGTCCCTCGTACACCCGCATCTCGAGGGAGCTGATCCGGCCCAAGTCATGATTGACCTTGGCGAAGTACCAGTCCTCGTATATGGACCGGTCGAGGACGTTGTCGCCCTGCTTGTACGCCTCCTTGATCGCGGCGAACCGCGTCTGCAGGAAGTAGAGCTGGAGCAGGAAGGGGTAGCGCTTCGCCTGGATCTCCTCGGGGCTGGCCGTGTAGAAGAGCGGAAGGATCGGATTGTCTTCCACGCTCTCGTAGAAGACCTCGCTGCCCAGCTCCTTGGCCAGGATCTCGGCCACGCTCGTCTTACCGATTCCGATCATGCCACCGACGCAGATCACGGGCATACCTCACTTCTCCCTGGGGTCTTCTGAATCACGGGCGGGCGAGCCGGTTACCCCCGCACCGCTGAGAGGCGTGTCGGCATGACATCGATTCCCCAGGATCTTCGTGATCAGCGGCGTGCGGTTCCCATCCGGGCCAAGGTCCCGCCGCTCGCGCTCCTCGACCGGCCAGACTGCCCGTTCTGCGGTTACCACGTAAAGCGACGTGCCACTGGCCCGTGGCCGTCTTGAAGCATAAATGATGTTCAGCCCCACGTCGGCCAGAGCCCCACCACCCTCGCGCCTCGCGCCTCGCGCCTCCGGCACGGTCACCGCCGGCCCCCGCACGGGCCTGGCCGAGACCGGTAGGTTCCCCGCGGGCCGGGCACTCCGTCGGGCGTCGCGGCCCCGCTATGCCGCGTCAGTGGTGGAGAGCGGCGCGCCGGACGGCAGCACCGCGTCCCTCAGCGGTCCCGGTCATTCCTGCGGAACGGGGTGGCGGTGGACCATACGGCGTCGAGCGCGATCCGGTCGAGCCTGCGCTCCAGCACCAGGCGGGAGCCGTTGTCGTCCACCACGGTGTCGGCGATCACCGGCGCGCTGCGGGACGCCTTCGCCTCTTCCCGGTCTCTCACATCGCCGGGGCCGGCGATCCCGCGCAGGGCCCGCGGTTCGGCTGCGCCCATGAGCGCACGGTGCTGCACGCGTATCCGGTGACCCAGCTGCGGGCCGGCGGCGCGGGCGGCCCGGGCCTCGCCCGCATCCCCGGCATCGTGATCACCGTCGCCGCCGAAGGCCAGCGAGCCACCACCGGAGACTGGGCCGCCCACGCAGCTGCGGTCAGCCGGCGGCCGGTCAGGACGGAGAGGGCTCGACCGTCGGCGGGACGATCCCGGGCCGGTCCGGCCTCCGCTCCGCCGGCGGCACCAGCCCCGGCTCCGCCCGGCATGGGTGCCGTGCGTTCGAATCCCGCCGGCGCACAACGCATCACGCTCACGCTCCGAATCAGCCACCATGCGTTCCGTCAACTCGACGGCCGCATATGCCAATTGCATGTGTTGGCAACTGAATTACTGGTCAACCGATAGTCCTTGACAGCGGATCAAGCTCGGATGAACATCGTTGTGACCCCGCTGACTGGTGGGGTTTCAGCCAAGAACTGAGACAGGGGGTATTCGAATGTCTGCGATCGTTTCCACGCTCAAGCACACGAAGTACGTGATGGGTTCGATGACGGCGGTGCTGTTCGGCTTCTGCGTCAGCTAACCCGCGAGTGGGGTGGGCGGCCACGGTCGCCCACCCCACCATGGGGGAC
>NZ_SRID01000277.1 GCF_004684805.1 Streptomyces palmae | reverse complement strand
CCGCCAGCGCGGAGGTGCCCTTCTTGGCCCCGGGCATGGCGGTCTTGAGGGAGCCGTTGGCGGAGTGCCCGACCATCCCCCGGTCCAGCACCTTGTGCTTGCCGACGCCCTGGGCGAACTCTTCATCACGGTGGGCGTGCTGATGCTGCTGTTCGTCACCTACCAGCTGTGGTGGTCCAACATCTGGGCGGACCGGATCGCCAGGGAGGAGGCGAGGAAGCTCCAGAAGCAGTGGGCCGAGCACAGCGACCAGCGCATGCCGGGCTCCTTCTCCCCCGGCAAGGGGTTCGCCATCATGTACATCCCCAAGCTCGACGTGAAGGTGCCGATCGCCCAGGGGGTCAGCAAGCACAAGGTGCTGGACCGGGGGATGGTCGGGCACTACGCCAACGGCTCCCTCAAGACCGCCATGCCCTGGGACAAGAAGGGCAACTTCGCGCTGGCCGGACACCGCAACACCCATGGTGAGCCGTTCCGTTACATCAACAACCTCGAGCCCGGCGACAAGATCGTGGTCGAGACGCAGACCGCGTACTTCACCTACGAGATGACCCGGTTGCTGCCGCAGACCCCGCCGTCCAACACCTCGGTCATCGACCCGGTGCCGCGCGGTTCGGGTTTCACCGGACCGGGGAGGTACATCACACTCACCACCTGTACGCCCGAGTTCACCAGTACGTACCGAATGATCGTCTGGGGCAAGATGGTCGAGGAGCGGCCGCGCAGCAAGGGCAAGCCGGACGCGCTGCTCGGCGGCTGAACGAGAAACGGAGTGGCACGCGTTGGCACGGACCGAACAGGACGAGAGACAGGACGGGGAGGCGCCGGCGGCGACCGTTCCCGCCTCCCCGCGCCGCGGGCGCGGCCGTGTCGCCACCGCGATAAGCGTCTTCGGTGAGCTGCTCATCACGGTGGGCCTGCTGCTCGGGCTGTTCGTCGTCTACTCCCTGTGGTGGACCAATGTGATCGCCGACCGGGAGGCGAAGCGGCAGGGCAACCACGTGCGCGAGATCTGGAGGACGCAGGGGCCCGGCAAGCTCGACACCAAGGACGGCATCGGCTTCCTGCACGTCCCGGCGATGCACAACGGCGAGGTGCTGGTGAAGCGCGGTACCTCCACCGAGGTGCTGAACGACGGGGTGGCGGGCTTCTACACCGAGCCGCTCAAGTCCGCGATGCCCTGGGACAAGAAGGGCAACTTCACGCTGGCCGCGCACCGGGACGGCCACGGCGCCAAGTTTCACAACATAGACAAGCTGGACAAGGGCGACGTGGTGGTCGTCGAGACCCGCGACACCTGGTACGTCTACAAGGTCTTCGCCAAGATCACGGAGACCTCCAAGTTCAACACCGGTGTGCTGAAGCCGGTCCCCAAGGGGTCGGGCAAGACGCACGCGGGCCGCTACATCACCCTGACGACCTGCACGCCCGTCTACACCTCGCGCTACCGCTATGTGGTGTGGGGCGAGCTGGTGCGCACCGAGCAGGTGGACAAGGACCGTACGCCGCCCCGCGAGCTGGACTGAGGCACCACGGCTCTGGCGGACGCCGCCGGGGCCGTCTGGAGCCCGACCCCGGCCGGTGAGGCTCCCACCCGACGCTTCGGCCCTACCTCCCACCCGGTGACGCCCCCGCTCCGTGCCGGCGCCCGAACCATCCCCCACTGGTGACGCCCCCGCCGGCCCATGCCCGGTGACGCCCCTCGGTGGGGCCCCGCCCGGACACCACGCGGCCCCGGAACCTGGATCAGGTTCCGGGGCCGCGTGGTGTGTCGCGCGTGGCCTGCTATCCGCCGGTGGTACCGCCGAACCAGTTGGCGCCGCCGGCGTCGGCGCCGCCTGGCTTCCCATGGTCGCCGCCGGTCATCGGGGCGGTGTTCACGGTCACCCCGGAGCCCTTGGGCACCTGCGCACCCGCGCCCGGGGCGGTGTTGATCACGAAGGCGTTGTCATCGCTCGGCCCGTTGACGGTGACCGTGAGCCCGAGGTCCTCCAGCGCCTTCCTGGCGTCCTTGAGCTTGCTGGTGGACAGCTGCGGGATCTGCACGTTCTCCGGGGTGGCCGGAGCCTTCGCGATCTTCACGGTGATGGTGGATCCCGCGGACACGTCCTGGCCGGGGGCGATGCTCTGCTCGAAGACCTTGCCCGGCTCGACGTCCGCCTTCTCCTCCTCGGTGGAGGAGATCTTCAGCCCCTTGGCGTCCAGCTTGCTGGTGGCCTCCTCCAGGGTCAGGCCCCGCACCTCGGGCACGGTGACCTGCTCCGGGGCCTTGGCCACGGTCAGGGTGATCAGGGCGCCCCGGCCGGCCGTGGTGTCGCCCGGCGGGTTCTGGTCGATCACGGTGCCGGCAGGTCGCGAGGGGTCTTCCTTGGTCTCCTGGCTGACCTGGAAGCCCTTGCCCTTCAGCTCCGCCGCGGCCTCGTCATAGGTCTTGCCGACCACGCTGGGCACCGTGACCCGCTCGGCGGGCTTGGGGCCCTTGGACATGATCAGCTCGACCGTGCCGTCGCGTTCGATCTTCGACTCGTCGCCGCCCTCGGGGGTCTGCCGGCAGACCCGCTTCTTGGGCTGCTTGCAGAACTCGTTGCCGGTCACCTCCACCGTGAAGTGGCCGTTCTTGGCGGCTTCCTTGGCCTCGTCCAGGGTCTTGCCGGTGAGCACCGGGACCGAGACCCGGTCCCCGTTCTTGGCGTTGCTGAACAGGGCCTTGCCGATGAAGATCGCGCCGACCAGCACCAGGATGCCGGCCGCGACCAGCAGCATGGTGGAGGTGTTGCTCTTCCGCTCGCCGCCGCGCCGGCGGTCCGGCCGCTCGTCGTAGCCGAACCCGCTGTCGTCCTCCCGCACCGGCGGCAGCATGGAGGTCGCCGGCGCGCTGTCCTGGGGGCGCAGCATGGTCGTCGGCTGGTCCTCGCCGTAGCCGCCGACGCCCATGGCCTGGGTCGCGGCGACCGGCTGGCCGTCCAGCGCCGCCTCGATGTCGGCGCGCATCTCGTCCGCCGACTGGTAGCGGTAGTCCGGGTCCTTGACCAGCGCCCGCAGGACGATGGCGTCCATCTCCGGGGTGATGTCGGGGTCGAAGGTGCTCGGCGGGTTGGGCTCCTCCCGCACGTGCTGGTACGCGACCGCCACCGGTGAGTCGCCGACGAACGGCGGACGGACGGTGAGCAGCTCGTACAGCAGGCAGCCGGTGGAGTACAGGTCGGAGCGCGCGTCCACCTGCTCGCCCTTGGCCTGCTCGGGCGAGAGGTACTGCGCGGTGCCGATGACCGCCGCGGTCTGCGTCATGGTCATGCCGGAGTCGCCCATCGCCCGGGCGATGCCGAAGTCCATGACCTTGACCTGGCCGGCGCGGTTGAGCATCACGTTGGCCGGCTTGATGTCCCGGTGCACGATGCCGTTGCGGTGGGAGTACTCCAGCGCCTGGAGGATGCCGATGGTCATCTCCATCGAGCGCTCGGGCAGCAGCTTTCTCCCGGAGTGCAGCAGCTCGCGGAGGGTGGAGCCGTCCACGTACTCCATCACGATGTACGGGATCGACACCCCGTCGACGTAGTCCTCGCCGGTGTCGTAGACCGCGACGATGGCGGGATGGTTGAGCGAGGCCGCGGACTGGGCCTCTCGGCGGAACCGGGCTTGGAAGGACGGGTCGCGGGCGAGGTCCGCCCGCAGCGTCTTCACAGCGACCGTGCGGCCGAGGCGGGTGTCGTGCGCGAGGTAGACCTCGGCCATGCCACCACGTCCGAGCACAGAGCCCAGTTCGTACCGGCCGCCGAGGCGACGCGGCTCTTCCATAGCTACTCCAGCCCTCTTCCGTCATTCCCGACCGCACCGGTGTGGGGGCCCGGCGGTGTTGTGCTGCTCGGGCCTACGCTACCGGGCACACCGGGCGGGGTCGGGCTGCGGCCGAGACCTGATACCCGACCGGTACAGGGTTGTGTGAAATCGGTACCGCCATGTGACCGGTCTCACTTGTTGCTGTCGAGTACCGCCTTCATCACATCGCGGGCGATCGGAGCGGCCAGCTTGCCGCCGGCCACGTCGTCGCGGAGGGTGTTCGAGCTCTCGATCACCACGGCCACCGCCACCGCCGGCTCGCCCTCCTTGTTCTTGGCGTAGGAGATGAACCAGGCGTACGGCGAGTCCGAGTTGTTGACACCGTGCTGGGCGGTGCCGGTCTTGCCACCGACGTCGTACCCGGGGATCCGGGCCATGGTGCCGGTGCCCTTCTCCACCACCGTCTTCATCATGTCCTGCAGCTTGGCCGCGGTCTCCGAGGAGACCGCCTGGCTCATCTCCTTGGGGGAGTGCTGCTCGATGTCGTTGAGGTTCGGGGCACGCAGCTTGTCCACCATGTACGGCTCCATCAGCTTGCCGTCATTGGCGATCGCGGAGGCGACCATGGCCATCTGCAGCGGGGTGGCCCGGGTGTTGAACTGGCCGATCGAGGACTGCGCGTTGCCCGCCCGGTCCATGCCCTTGGCGTAGACGCTGGCCTCCGCGCGGACCGGGGTGAAGACCTCGGAGTTGAAGCCGAACTTCTCCGCCTGCTCCCGCATCTTCTCCTGGCCGACGTCATCGCCGAGCTTGCCGAAGACGGTGTTGCAGGAGATCCGCAGGGCCTCCCGCAGCGTGACGTTCTTGCAGTAGATGTTGCCCTCGTTCTTCAGCGGCGTCCTGGACTGCGGCAGCGTCCAGGGGAACGGCGAGTTGGTCGGCTCGTCCGGGCTCTTGTAGGTGCCGTTCTCGAAGGCGGCGGCGGCGGTGACCACCTTGAAGGTGGAGCCCGGCGGGTAGGTCTGGCGCAGCGCCCGGTTGAGCATCGGGTCGTCCGGGTTGTTCTTCTTGTCCAGCGCCTTCCAGGCCTTCGCGTCCTTGTCGGTGCCGCCGGCGATGGTGGAGGGGTCGTAGCTGGGGGTGCTGGCCAGCGCCAGGATCTTGCCGGTCCTGGGGTCGATCGCGGCGACCGCGCCCTTCTTGTCGCCCAGCCCCTCGAACGCGGCCTTCTGCGCCTTGGCGTTGAGCGTGGTGATCACGTCACCGCCCTTGCGCTCCTTGCCGGTGAGCATGTCGATGGTGCGGTTGAAGAACAGCCGGTCGTCGTCGCCGGTGAGGATGGAGTCGTTGAGCTTCTCCAGCTGGGTGGCGTCGTAGACCTGGGAGGCGTACCCGGTGACCGGCGCCCACATCTCGCCGTCCTTGTAGGTGCGCTTGTACTTGAAGTCGATGCCCTTGGTCTCCACCGAGCCGGTGATCGGCTTGCCGTCGACGATGATGTTGCCGCGCGGCTGGGCGTAGCGGGCGATCAGCACCCGGCGGTTGTGCTTGTTCTTCTGGAGCTCGTCCGCCTTGACGTACTGCAGCCAGTTGTCCCGCAACAGCAGGGCGAGGATCAGGATGCCGCAGAAGATCGCGATGCGGCGCAGCGGCTTGTTCACGGTCGGACCACCTGGGTCATCTCGGCGTCGGGTGACGGCGCGGGGGCCGGAGCTGGTCGGCGGGCGGTGTCGCTGATCCGGATCAGCACCGCGATCAGCGCCCAGTTGGCGATCACCGAGGAGCCGCCGTACGCCATGAACGGCATGGTCATACCGGTCAGCGGGATCAGGCCCATCACACCGCCGGCGACCACGAAGACCTGGATGGCGAAGGCCGCGGACAGGCCGATGGCGAGCATCTTGCCGAAGGGGTCGCGGGCGGCCAGCGCGGTGCGCGCGCCACGCTCCACGATCAGTGCGTAGACCAGCAGGATCGCCATGGTCCCGGCGAGCCCCAGTTCCTCGCCGACGGTGGCCAGGATGAAGTCGGAGTTGGCGGCGAAGCCGATGAGGTCGGAGTTGCCCTGGCCGAGGCCGGTACCCACGGTGCCACCGGAGCCGAAGGCCATCATCGCCTGGGCGATCTGGTCGGTGGTGCCGTTGTCGAAGGCGGCGAACGGGTCGAGCCAGGCGTCGACACGCGTCTTGACGTGGGGTTCGATGCTGCCCACGGTGACCGCGCCGACCGCGGACATCAGCAGACCGAAGACGATCCAGCTGGTGCGCTCGGTGGCCACGTACAGCATCACCACGAACATGCCGAAGAACAGCAGTGAGGTGCCCAGGTCGGTCTCGAAGACCAGGATCAGGATGCTGATGGCCCACACCGTGAGGATGGGGAAGAGGTCCCGGCCGCGCGGCAGGTACATGCCCATGAAGCGGCGGCTGGCCAGCGCCAGCGCGTCCCGCTTGACCATCAGATATCCCGCGAAGAAGACCGCGATGACGATCTTCGCGAACTCGGCCGGCTGGATGGAGAACCCGGCGACGCTGATCCAGATGCGGGCGCCGAAGACGTTCATGCCCAGGCCCGGTACGAGTGGCAGCAGCAGCAGGACGATCGAGAAGAACATCGAGATGTAGGTGTACCGCTGGAGCTTGCGGTGGTCCTTCAGCAGCAGCAGCACGGCCACGAACAGGGCTATGCCCAGGGCCGAGTACATCAGCTGCCGCGGTGCGGCCGCCGTGAACGTCTGGCCCGCCGCCTCGGCCCGGGCGGCCAGCCGCCTGGACTGGTCGAGCCGCCAGATGATGACCAGGCCCAGACCGTTGATCAGGGTCGCCAGCGGCAGCAGCAGCGGGTCGGCGTACGGGGCCCACTTGCGCACCACGAGGTGGCCCACGGCGGCCAGGAAGCCCAGGCCCAGGCCGTAGTTGAGTAGGCCGGACGGCAGCTCGTCGCTCATCGCCAGGCCCACGTTGGCGTAGGCGAAGATCGGGATGATCACCGCGAAGGCCAGCATCGCCAGTTCGGTGTTGCGCCTGCTCGGCGGCCCCACCGTGCTGATGGTGGTCGTGTTCGAGGTACTGCTCATTGCTTTGACGGCCCCCTACGGCTTCACTGCTGGGCGCTGCTGCACTGCGGGGCCAACTTCTGCTCCTCCGCCGTGAGGGTGGGGCCCGGCTTGGGAGTCGGCTTGGTCGCGGCGGTGGGCGTGGCCGACGTGGTACGCGTCTGCAGCGGCGCGCCGGCGCCGTCGCGGGTGGGATCGTTCAGCCCGGCGGGGGTGTGGCTCGGGCTGCCGGCCGGGGTGTTCGGCGTGGCTCCCTGACCGGGCTTGCCGGCGGCTTCCTCGTCCCTCTTCTTCTTGCGGTCCAGGGCCTTCTGCTCGTCCTCGGCCTTCTTGCGCTCCGCCTCGGCCTTTCGGGCCTCGTCCAGCTTGTGGCAGGCGCTGGCCAGGGTGCCCAGGTCCTCGGTCTTCTGCCGGGCCTGGTCGAGGCTGCTGAACGCGATGGTGTCCTGGACCCGGCCGCGCTGGTCGCCCGGGAGGTACTTGAGTTCGATCTCGCGGTGGTCCTCATGGACCTCGCTCAGGCTGATCCAGGCCAGGTCCTGGCTGATGCCCTGGTAGATCGCGACATGGTCGCCGTTGGCGCCCACGTAGTACTGGTTCTGGGTCCAGCGGTAGCCGCCGTACAGGCCGGCGCCGATCACGGCGAGCCCCAGGCCGACGTAGAGGGTGGGCTTGATCCACCTGCGGCCGGACTTCTTGCTGAAGTCGCCGTCGGCGTAGGCGTCGTAGCCGTTCTCCGGCAGGCCGCCCAGCGAGGGGTCGCCGCTGCCGGGCGGGCCGAAGGCGCCGGGTGCCTCGCCCTGCTGGGGCACCGAGCGGCCCAGTTCGGCGGCGCGGGCGGCGGGGGTCTGCGCGGCCCCGCCGTCACCGAGCTGCACCTGGTTCTCGGCCACCGCGCCCACGATCACCGGGGTGTCGGTGAGCTGGCCGGCCGGGGTGTCGTTGTCGTCCACGTCGAGGACGTCGGCGACGATGCAGGTGATGTTGTCCGGGCCGCCGCCGCGCAGCGCGAGCTGGATCAGCTCCTGCACGGTCTCCTGCGGGCCCTGGTAGCTGGCGAGGGTGTCCTCCAGCGTCTGGTGGCTGACCACCCCGGACAGGCCGTCGGAGCAGATCAGGTACCGGTCGCCGGCCCGCACCTCGCGGATCGACAGATCGGGCTCGACATGGTCGCCGCTGCCCAGTGCGCGCATCAGCAGCGAGCGCTGCGGGTGGGTGGTGGCCTCTTCCTCGGTGATCCGGCCCTCGTCGACCAGCCGCTGCACCCAGGTGTGGTCCTGGGTGATCTGGGTGAGGGCGCCGTCCCGCAGCAGATAGGCGCGGGAGTCGCCGACGTGCACCAGGCCGAGCCGCTGGCCGGTCCACAGCAGGGCGGTGAGTGTGGTGCCCATCCCCTCCAGCTGGGGGTCCTCCTCGACCATCAGGCGCAGCTGGTCGTTGGCGCGCTGCACGGCGCTGCCCAGCGAGGTGAGGATGTCGGAGCCGGGGACGTCGTCGTCCAGCTGGACCAGGGTGGAGATCACCTCGGAGCTGGCGACCTCGCCGGCCGCCTGACCGCCCATGCCGTCGGCGATGGCGAGCAGCCGGGGTCCGGCGTAACCGGAGTCCTCGTTGCCCTCGCGGATCATGCCCTTGTGCGACCCGGCGGCGAAACGCAGCGTCAGACTCATGCGCACCTCACCCGTCGGCTCCGGGAACAGCCCCTTTGCTGACACGCTGCCCACCCTCCGGTCGTCATGGTCGTACTACTTCCGCAGCTCGATGACGGTCTTGCCGATGCGGATCGGCGCGCCCAGCGGAATCGGTGTCGGTGCGGTGAGTCGGGTCCGGTCGAGATACGTGCCGTTGGTGGACCCGAGGTCCTCGACGATCCACTGGCCGTCGCGGTCCGGGTAGATCCTGGCATGCCGACTGGAGGCGTAGTCGTCGTCCAGCACGATCGTGGAGTCATGGGCCCGGCCCAAGGTGATGGTCTGGCCCTGGAGGGCGACGGTGGTGCCGGTCAGCGAGCCCTCGGTGACGACCAGCTTGGTGGGTGCGCCGCGGCGTCCCCGACCGCCGGACTGCTGCTGCCGCTGTTGCTGGCGCTGCTGCGGCGGTGCGGCCTGCCGCTGGTGCGACCGGTCCGGGGCGGCCCGGCGGGCCGTACCGCGCTGGGTCACCCGGGTCCCGAACAGATCACTGCGAATGACCTGTACGGCCACGATGACGAACAGCCACAGTACGGCGAGGAAACCCAACCGCATGACCGTGAGGGTCAGCTCTGACATTGCCCCCGCTTCACCCTTCGGCTTGCCGGTAAACGATGGTGGTACTGCCCACGACGACGCGCGAGCCGTCGCGGAGCGTAGCGCGCGTGGTGTGCTGTCCGTCTACCACGATGCCGTTGGTCGACCCGAGATCCTGGATCGTCGAGGGTGTGCCGACCCGGATCTCGCAGTGCCGGCGCGAGACACCGGGATCGTCGATGCGGACGTCCGCGTCGGTGCTGCGCCCCAGCACCAGGGTGGGCCGGGAGATCTGGTGGCGGGTGCCGTTGATCTCGATCCAGCGCCGGACCTGGCCGTACCCGCCCGAGCCACCGGGTCGGGCGGGTACGGCCAGGTCC
>NZ_SRID01000276.1 GCF_004684805.1 Streptomyces palmae | reverse complement strand
GGGGGGTGGTGGGCGGGGGCACCAGGAAGCCGGGGATGCCCATGGTGGGCACGGTGACCAGGCTGGACAGCGGTGTCAGGTCCAGCTTCGCGGCGTCCAGCAGCGGCCGCACCCGCTCCGTCCAACGCCGGTGCAGGCCCTGTTCGTCGGCGCCCTTGAGCACCCGCAGGCTGGCCACCACTTCCCACAGCGGGGAGATGGCGAAGCGGGTACGGGCCATGTCCTCGGCCGAGAACGCGATCTCCAGGGTGCCGCCGGCGGCCTGTCTACCGTGCATCATTCAGCTCAGGCTAAAACACTGGTCCGGCTCCCGGCGGCCCGGCACCGTTCCCGTCATGTCAACGAGTTCCCCCTGGCGGATACCCGACTTCCGCGCACTGTTCACGGCCACCGCGCTCAGCCATCTGGCCACCAACACCGGCTATGTGGCGGTGCCGCTGATCGCGGTGACCGAGTTGGACGCCAGCGCCGGCCAGGTCGGCGCGCTGGCCGCACTGAGCACGCTCGCCTTTCTGCTCATCGGACTGCCGGCCGGGGCCTGGGTGGACCGGATGCGGCAGCACCGGGTGCTGGTCGCCGCGGACGCGGCGCGGGCGCTGCTGTTCGCCTCGGTGCCGGTGGCCTGGGCGCTGGACGTGCTGACCTTGGGCCAGTTGTACGCCGTGGTGCTGCTGAACGGCTGCGCCACCGTCTTCTTCGATGTGAGTTCGCAGAGCTTCCTGCCCCAACTGGTGGACCGGGAGGGGCTGGTGCCGGCGAACGCGGCCATGATCACCCTGCAGGCGGCCGGCAATGTGGCGGGCCGGGGTGCGGGCGGCTGGTTCGTCCAACTGCTGGCGGCGCCGGCGGCCCTGGTGGGGACGGGCCTGCTGTACCTGGGCTCGGCGCTGCGGCTGACCTCCATCCGCCGGTCGCCCCGGCCGAAGCCGGAATCGCGCCCACCTCGTCTGGCGGCCCAGATCGGTGAGGGGCTGCGGCATGTGCTGGGCAATGCCGAACTGCGCGCGCTGGCGCTCACCGCGAGCCTGAGCAATTTCGGCACCCAGATCGTCAACACCCTGCTGCCGCTGCTGTTCACCCGCGAGCTGGGACTGCCGCCAGGGGCGCTGGGCCTGTACTGGGCCACCGGCGGGGTGGGGCTGCTGCTCGGCGCCCGCTGCGCCCACCCGATCGCCCGGCGACTGGGCCACGGGCGCACTCTGGGGCTGGCCGGGGCCTGCATGGCACCGATCGCGCTGACCATCCCGCTGATCGGCGGCGGCCCGTGGATCTGGCTGTCCGGTGCGGGTTGGCTGCTGGTCTCCTTCAAGACGGGCATGGACAACGTCCTGGGGGTGAGCCTGCGCCAGCGGCTGACGCCGGACCCGCTGCTGGGGCGCATGAACGCCACGTTCCGGTTCCTGCTCACCGGATCCCTCGCGATCGCCTCGGCGGTGGCCGGAATAATCGGCGAACTCCTGGGCTTGTCCACCGCGGTGTGGGTGGGCGGTGGCGTGCTGGCCCTGGCCTTCCTGCCGGTCTTCCTCTCTCCGGTGCGGACCCGTCGCGAACTGCCCGCGCAGGTCTTCGTCCCGCTCGCCGCGGACCGCGATCCGGCGCGGGCCGAATCCGCCGGCGAGAGCATCCCCTAGGGACTTTTCCCGTAGATTTCGCAATTTCCTGTTAAAAACCATGATCAATTGTCATGACCACGGAGGTGCTCATCGCATACATTCGCGGCACCAACCCTCCGCGTTCGAAAGGTCGTTCCATGGGGATCGCACGCAGATCGGTACTCAAGGGGTCATCGGCCGCGGCAGCGGCCACGGTGGTCGCCGCCGCCGCGGAGGCCTCCGCCGCGCCGGCCGCGCCGAGCAGCACCGCCGCGGCTCCCACCGGTGCCACCGGCCCGCTGCTGCACAGCCGGCCGCGCCGGGTGGGGGCGCCCTCGGTGCTCGGTGTCCACCTGCAGTTCGGCACGGACGCCTCGTCCGAGATGACCGTCTCCTGGATCACCCCGCAGTCGGTGCGCCGGCCGCAGGTGCGGCTGGGTTCGCTGGACGGCGGGCACGGCCGGGTGATCGAGGCGGAGACCCGGACGTACCGGGACGGGCTCTCCAAGGAGGAGGTGTACGTCCACCACGCCCGGATCACCGGCCTCCGCCCGGACACCACCTATCTGTACTCGGCCGGGCACGACGGGGCCACCCCGGAGACCGGCTCCTTCACCACCGCGCCGCGTGGACGCAGCGCCTTCACCTTCACCAGCTTCGGCGACCAGGGAGCCCCGAACCTGCGGCGCGAGATCAAGCTCCCGGACGGGGTCCCCTCCCCCGTCCACGGATTCCCGCTCTACACCAGCAGCCAGGCCGCCTCGCCCGCCTCCGCGGACATCGTGGCCGCCGTGGAGCGCGTGGGCCCGCTGTTCAACCTGGTCAACGGCGACCTGTGCTACGCCTCCGCCAGCGCCCCGTTCGGCCAGAGCCGGGTGGCGACCTGGGCGGACTGGTTCATCAGCAACAGCCGGTCCACCCGGCTGCGCCCCTGGATGCCGTGCGTGGGCAACGCCGAGTACGAGAAGGGCAACGGCGCGATCGGCGCCGACGGCTACCAGACCTACTTCACCCTGCCCCACTCGGCCGCCTCCTCGGACGAGGAGACCCGGGGCATGTGGTACGCGTTCACGGTGGGCGCGGTGCGCTTCATCAGCCTGGCCAACGACGACGTGGCCATCCAGGACGGCGCCGACCTCCGGGTCAAGGGATACTCCGGCGGGGCCCAGCGCCGCTGGCTGGAGCGCGAGTTGAAGGCGGCGCGCGGGGACCGGGACATCGACTGGATCGTGGTCTGCATGCACCAGCCGATGATCTCCAGCACCAAGGGCGGCAGCGGCAGCGACCTGGGGGTGCGCTCGCAGTGGGGGCCGCTCTTCGACGCCTACGGAGTCGACCTCGTGGTCAGCGGGCACGAGCACCACTACGAACGCTCCCACCCGGTGCGCGGCACCCTGCCCAACGACACCCGCACCCCGATCCCCACCGACACCCGCACCGACGTGGTGGACACCGGCCGGGGCACCGTCCACATGGTCATCGGCGCCGGCGGCAACATCGCCACCACCCAGAACGACATGTTCGACACCCCCCGGGCCTGGGTCCTGGTGGGCCTCAGCGACGAGACCGGCCCCTCCGGGCGCAAGGTGCCGGTGCGGGCGGCCGAGGACGCTCCCTGGGCCGCCGTCCAGGACCGGGAGAACACCCACGGCTTCGCCGCGTTCGAGGTCGACCCCGGCGACCACGCCGGCGGCCGCACCCGGATGCACGTCACGTACTACACCTTCGACGGGCCGCACGGCGATCTGAGGCCGGTGGACACCTTCACCCTGGAACGCCCCCGCTCCGACGCCCGGCCCACCTCCCACCGCTGACCCCGCGGGGCGCCCGACCCCCGGGCGCCCCGCCGTACCCGGCGCCGAGGACCAGCGGCAGGGTCCTCGCCCGGGAGGGGCCGGTGCGCTCGGCGGCCCGGGGGGGTGCGCGTCGCCGGTGGGGCCCGCTCAGGGAGGGCTGTCCTCCCGGCGGGTTCGGAAGTACTCGTGTGCCCAGCGTTCGAGTTCGGCGCGGGGTCGGGCCCACTCCCAGCAGCCGGTGGGGCCCAGGCGCAGGTCCCGGTCGGGGTCGAAGGACAGCTCCCGCAGCCGCACGGTCGCCTGATGGTAGTTGCGGTCCTGCTGCCGGCCGTGCCACAGGCTCAGCACGGCGCCGTCCAGCCGGCCGAGCGCGCTGCGGATGTGCGGGTAGGCGGTGCGGGCCCAGGTCTCGTAGTGGCGGCCCAGCAGACTGCCGTGCAGGCCCGCGCAGGTGTTGTCCCAGTCGCCGACGAAGGCGTGGGCCATCAGGTGGTCGCCGGTGCCGGACAGGCCCGCGTCGTACAGGCCGTGCTCCTCGATCCACTCCCGGCGGCCCGCCCAGGCGTATCCGGTGTGGCCGTGGTCGGGGTAGGCGGGCCAGGCCGGCGGGTCGGGGTGGAGATGGAAGCGGTGTGCGAAGGAGAGCACGACCTCGCCGCGCAGGTGGTAGTCCGTCTGGCCGGCGGCCAGGCGGATCGCCTCGGTGAAGGGCTGCACCACGGTGTACCGCGTCAGCAGGTCGGAGGTGCGGGCGAGCCAGTCGGATTCGGAGAAGAAGACGTCGCCGTCGATCCACGCCAGCTTGCTGAACCTGTCCGGCAGGGTGCGGGCCAGCAGGTTCAGCAGCCGTTCCTTCTGCCACAGCACGCTGTCGGAGCGCACCTGGAGGATCTGCTCGCCGGCCGGCAGCTCGAAGGGCCGGTCCCCGAAGGCGCACTCGACGCACCGCCAGGCGGCACCCGAGCGGTCCAGGGACCGGAGGAAGGACAGGATGTTGCGCCGGCGGGAGCGGTAGCCGCACGGGTTGAAGTGCGTGGTGAGGATGCAGATGTCGGCGCGGGAGCGGTAGCGCTCGGCCGGGCGCGCGGCGAGCGGGATCCGATGGCCTGGGGTGCGGCCCGGGCCGGCGCTCCGGCCCAGCAGCTCGCGGGCCCAGGCGGGCGCCGAGTCCTCGCCGGTCAGGTGGCGGTGCCCGGCACGGCGGCGGAAGGCCCAGGCTGCGAGGGCGTCGGCGAGGTCCGCCAGGGCTTCGGCGGGCAGTTCGGACAGCCGGGCCCGCGGGTCGAGTCGTACCGACGCGGCGAGGGTGTCGAAGGCCCCGTCCGGCTCCGGGGGCGGCTGCTCCCGCTCGCGTACGGCCTGGAGGACCTCGCTCACCCGGGCGTGCTGGGCGTCCTCGGTGCCGAGAAAGGCGGCGAGCGCACGGCGACCGGTGTCCTCGTCGGGGAAGACGGCGATGCCGTCCTCGTCCGCGAGGGCGCCGTAGTCGCGGGTGAACGGACCGCTGGGGAGCAGTCCGGGATTGCAGGTGCGCCAGGCTCTGCTGCCGTCCACCCGTACCTCACCGGGCCGGCGCACATACCGGAGCGAGCCATGGCGGCCGGCGGCGGCCGCTTGGCCGGGTGGGGCCAGCTGCCGGGTGAGCCGGTCGCGCAGAGCGCGCGCGGTGTCGTCGGGGGCGAACAGGGCTCGGGCGCTGTACTCCTCGGCGAGGCGGGCCTGCGCGTCCCGGCCGGTGGCGCGCAGCCGGTCCGCGCAGCGTGACAGCTCCTCGGCCGCGGCGCGGTGGCGCACGGGCGCGCCCAGGGTGGTCGGCCAGGCGCTGGGCGGGGCGGTGCGGCCGGTCATGGTGCGCTGTCCTCCTGGCGACCCTCGAAGTAGGCGCGGACCTGCTCGTGCAGGGCGGGCTTGTCGGACGCCCAGCCGAAGACGCCCTGGCTGTCGGCCGTCAGGTCGTGCCGGGGGTCGAAGGCGGCGGCGGTGAGGATCCCCAGCCGCTCGACATGGCGGCGCCTGGCGGCGGTGCCATGCCACAGGGTGGTGACGGTCTGCGGTACCCAGCCGACGCGGCCCTGCACGCGCCGGTGCACCTCGAGCGCCCAGTCGCGCCAGGAGTCGCGCAGGGGGGCGGGGAGCCGGCGGGCCAGCGGGTGCTCGTAGTAGCCGTAGGCGGCCAGCGCCAGCATGGTGTCCGCGCCGCCGGTGATCATCGTGTCGAACAGCCCGGGTCCTTCCAGCAGTTCGCGGCGTGCGGCCCAGGCGACTCCGGGCCTCGCCGAGGACCGGTTGAAGCGGAAGGGATCGGGCAGGCCGGTGGCGACGGCGTAGGCGATGCCCGGCCCGCTCAGCTCCCCCCGGTCCGGCGTGCCGCCGGTGGCAGGGCCGGCTTCGACGGCTTCGCGGAACAGCTGCACCAGGTCGAAGGACTCCAGCAGCGCGCAGGCGTGCGGGTACCAGTCGCGGTCGGGGAAGAGCACGTCGGCGTCGACCCAGGCCACTTTGTCCACCGTGGGCGGCAGGCTCGCCGTGGCGAGGTTGAGCAGGCGCTCCTTGTGCCACATCACGTGCCGGCCGGTCAGGCGCAGGTGGCGGGAGTCGTCGGCGGGGAGCTCGAAGTGCCCGTCGAAGCTCAGCTCCACCATCCGGAAGGGGACCCGCAGGGCGCGCATCCCGGCCAGGAAGGCGTGCAGGTTGGCGCGCCGGGAGCCGTACCGGCAGGGGTTGAAGTAGCAGGAGACGACGGCGAGCCGGCCGTCCAGGCGGGCGTGCCGGCCACGCACCGGTGGCGGTGGGGCGGGTCCGGGGCGCATGGTCATCGCACCGCCCGGTCAGCACGGTCCGGCGGCCACGGCCAGGACGTGGTCCACATAGCCGGGGTCGCCGCCCCCCGCCGGCCGCGCGGTGGCCGGCACCCGCTCCCACCTGGTGGTCCCCTGGTTGCTGCCGGCCGGCACGTCCACCACAAGTCCCCCGCCGGCGTCCAGCACGACCCGGAACTCGTGCAGCGGAAGGCCGAAGGCATCGTGCCCGGCCCAGCCGTTGAAGCCACGGATGGCGTCCAGTTCGAGCTGTCCGAGCTGCGCGGGGGCCACCGCGAAGCCGCTGGAGGTGAAGGCGGGCACGGTGACCCGCACGGGCGGCAGCCCATGGGCGGTCCTGGCCGCGTTGAACGCCGTCACCAGGGCCTGGAAGCTGTGCGTGGCCTGCACCTGGGCCGGGTATCCGCGGGCCCGGGCCAGCTTGCCGGCGAACTGTCCGATGCCGGCGGTGACATTGGCCCGCCAGCTCCACACCTGGTCGTCGGTGGGCGCCGGGCTGGTCAGCTGCATGACGCCCACCCCGCCGGCGTTGTCGGCGCTGAACAGCGGGCAGCCGGAGGTGCCTCCGTCGGCCTGGGCGTCGAACTGCCGGCAGCCCGACTCATGGCGGGCGATGCGCCGCAGCACGTCGTGGGGCAGTGCCGCGTGCAAGGTGGCGGCCGGCGGGTTGGTGCCCACGATGGACAGCTGCTTCGAGCGCGCGGTCAGCAGGTGGCCGCCGACCGTCGCCTGGACCTGGATGACGAGGCTGCCGCCCCGTACCTGGGGGAAGGCGATGGTCAGCGGGGTACCGTGCGTGGTCTGGGTGATGGCCGGCGGGTTGATGGTCCGGTGCGGTCCGTGCCGGCAGACACTGGCGTCGAAGGAGATCTGGACGGTCCAGTGGAAGTCGGTGGCGGGAGTGGGATCGGGGGTCACCCCGGTGACCCGGGCCTCGGCCACCACGGTCGGCATCTGTGCGTTGCCGGTGATCGCGAAGGTCTGGCCCGCCGTCGGGCGCAGCAGGGCCAGGGCGGGCGTCGGGGTCGGACCGCCGGTGGGGTGCGGGCCGCCGCTCGGCCGGGGACCGCCGCTCGGCGTGATCGACCGCTCCAGGAACAGTGCGCGGGTGGGGAACTCCGACACATACGGCCAGTCGAGGCCGAAGCGGCGGGCGTACCAGAACTCGTCCCGACTGCGGCTCCCGTGCAGGTAGGCCCGTTCCTGCTCGGCGCTGGCCTTCGCCCGGTCGAAGGTGAGCCAGGCACGCGCCCACAGGCTCTCCGGTACGTCCTCGGACACCTGCGGGTGGCGTTGCGCGGCGGCTTCCAGCCACTGCCGCCAGGTGCCTTCGGTGTAGTTCTTGCGCGCCATTCTGAGCTGGTTGGCCAGGAAGTGCTCCGGCGGTACGTCGTAGTTGTCGAAGGACTCGCGGAACCGGTGTCCGATGGTGGCCTCCGGATCGTGCAGGATCCGATGGCCCATGAGCCAGCACTTGAGCCCGAAGTCGAGGTCCTCGACGCCCCAGAACAGCATGTCCCGGTCCATCCCCCACAATTTCTCGTACAGCCGGCGGCCGATCGCGAACGCACAGCCGATCAGGCTCGGGGACTCGTACAGCCTGCGCCGCCCCACGGTGACGGCCGCCATGTCCGACAGGTCCAACCAGCCGCAGTCGAGGGTGTCCAGGTCCAGCCGGTAGCCGTGACCTGCCTGCAGCGGGTCGTTGGTCCATCGCTCGGCGTCCAGATTCAGCAGGCGCGGCGTGACCACCGCCTGTCCGTCGGTGCGCGCCACGTCCTCGACGAGCCGGCGCAGCGAGCCCGGTTCCGGCTTGGTGTGACCGTCGAGGAACACCAGCACGTCGCCGCGCGCGGCCTCGGCTCCCATCGCCTTGGTCGGCGAGGCCCCGCGGCGCCGAGCGCTGTGCACCGTCCGGACGACCGGGAGGCTCCGCTCGACCTCGGCCACGGAGTCGTCGTCCGACGCGTCGTCCACCACGACGATTTCGGCGTACAGGTCGTCCAGCACCTGAATGCAGGATCGGACGGTGCGGAAGAGCGCCGGGCCTTCGTTGTAGGCAGAGATCACCAGGCTGGTGTGCATGATTCCCCCATGCGCCGAACAGCCGTCTTCAGGGTGCGACTACCGTCTTTGCCCGCATCGTCGACGCAGGTGACCGCCGACCCGGGTGGCACCGGGAGGCGCTGAACGTCCGGGTGGACGTAGTTTCAACGTACCGGCGAGGCTCCCGTTTGTCGCGCCGTGCGGCGCGGGCCGGACGGAGCCGCTCCGTGCCGGCCCCACCGGCCACAAGGTCGGGAGGGCCGCTCGCGCGCGGGACGGCAAACGGCGGGACGGACGGCGGCGGCAGGGCAGGCAGGCGGTGGGCATCGTCCTCATGGCGGCCAAGCGGCCGCCGCGGCCCGTATCCGCCGCCTACGACCGGTCCGGCCGCTCGGCGAACTCCAGGACGGTCACCGAGGGGCGGCGGGTGGCCAGTGGCGGAAGGACCAGCGCCAGTGGCAGCAGGGCGCCGACCAGTCCGCGCCCGCCGGTCGGCCGGACGTCCCGCACCGCGGACACCGCCGGGCTGGCGGTACGGAGCTTGGCCTGCTCATCCGCGTCCATCGCCCAGGGCATCGGAGGCGCCTGGTATCCATGGGTGCGCAGGCTGCCGCGCAGGGTGAGCCGGCCGAACCAGCGCGGCACGGCGTCCAGCACGAGCGAGCCACCCGGGAACCGGTCGGCGCAGCCGCTGATCAGGGCCCGGACCTGGGGAGGCCGGAGGTACATGCACAGGCCTTGCGCCGTGACCAGGACCCCGCGGTCGCGGTCCACCTCGTCGGCCCAGGCCAGGTCGGTGGCGTCGGCGGCCAGATAGCGCTGGCGCGGTCCGGGCGGCAGCAGCTTCTCGCGCAGGGACACCGACTCGGGCAGGTCGACGGTGAGCCACTGGGCGCGCCCGTTGTCGACCCGCCAGAACTGGGTCTCCAGCCCCTCCCCCAGGCAGACCACGGTGCCGCGCGGCTCCCGGGCCAGGAAGCCCGCCACCTCCCGGTCGAAGCACGCCACCCGCAGTGCCTGCAGCTGGGCCTGGAAGTCACTGGTGCCGAACCGCTCGGCGAACGGGTAGTCGATCCGCTCCACCAGCTCGACGGCCTTGGGATCCTCCAGCAGCGGATCCGGCCGACGGGCCTCGACGGAGCGCTGGTAGAGCGTCCAGAGCGCCGTCTCGGACACCGCACTCAACTCCACGGGAAGGGGTGCCGACGATTCACCAGAAGCCACCGAGACCTCCTTGCGCGCGCAGACGTCCGACAGGTCCTCCCCCACAGTCTGGCACCGCCCGGGCCGGCAG
>NZ_SRID01000275.1 GCF_004684805.1 Streptomyces palmae | reverse complement strand
GGCTGGGCGGGGCGCCGGGGATGGGCCGCAGCGACTGGTCCACCGGGGTGGAGAGCCGGGGCATCGAGTCCAGCAGCCCCCAGGTGTACGGGTGCCGGGGCGAGCTGAGCACCTCGCGGACGGTGCCGCGTTCCACGGCCCGTCCGGCGTACATCACCAGCAGCTCGTCGGCGGTGTTGGCGACCACGCCCAGGTCGTGGGTGATCAGGACGATGGCCGAGCCGTACTCCTGCTGGAGTTCGCCCAGCAGGTCCAGGATCTGCGCCTGCACCGTCACGTCCAGCGCGGTGGTCGGCTCGTCGGCGATCAGCAGGTCGGGGTTGCAGACCAGGGCCATGGCGATCATCACGCGCTGCCGCATGCCGCCGGAGAACTGGTGCGGGTAGTCGTCCACCCGCCGCCCGGGGTTGGGGATGCCGACCTTGGCGAGCATCTCGACGGCGCGCTGCCGGGCCTGCCGCCGGGTGGCGCCGGTGTGCTTGCGGTACGGCTCGGCGATCTGCCGGCCCACCGTGTAGTAGGGGGAGAGGGCGGTGAGCGAGTCCTGGAAGATCATCGCCATGGTGTTGCCGCGCAGCCGCTCCAGGGTGCGCTCGGGGGCGCCGGTGAGCTCCTGCCCGGCCAGCCGGACGCTGCCCCGTACGGTGGTGTTGCGGGGGTCGTGCAGACCCAGCACGGCGAGGTTGGTCACGGACTTGCCGGAGCCGGACTCGCCGACGATACCCAGGGTGCGCCCGCGCATCAGGTCGAAGGAGAGCCCGTCGACGGCCTTGACGGTGCCGTCCTCGGTGGCGAAGTGGACCTCCAGGTCGCGGACCGACAGAAAGGCCTCGCCGTCGGTGGCGGCCGGCGGCTCGCCCTCGGGAGTGGTCAGGGTGGTCACGGGTCGTACTCCTAGGCCAGGCGCACGCGCGGGTCGATGACGGCGTACAGCGCGTCCACGATGATGTTGGCGATCACGATCGCGGTGCAGCTGAAGAGCATCACGCCCATCAGCATCGGCAGGTCCTTCTGGGTCACCGAGTCCACGGCCAGCCGGCCCAGGCCGTGCAGGGTGAAGGTGAACTCGGTGACCATGGCGCCGCCGAACAGCGAACCCATGTCGATGCCCACCAGGGTGACGATCGGTGCGATCGCGCCGCGCCAGGCGTACCGGAAGAAGACCGTGCGGTGGGACATGCCCTTGGCGCGGGCGGTGCGGACATGGTCCTCGTCCAGTTGCTCGATCATCAGGGAGCGGGTCATTCGGCTGTAGTTGGCGATGAAGATGATCGACAGCACCAGCCAGGGCAGCAGCATGCCGCTGAACCACCCGACCGGGTCCTGGGTGACCGGCACGTACTCCGGGCGGTCCAGTACGCCCCAGGAGTCGACCAGCAGCCACAGCGCGATGGTGCCGACGAAGTAGATCTGCATCGAGTTGCCGACCAGCGACAGGGAGCTGAGGAACTTGTCGGCGAAGGTGCCCCGCCGGGCCGCGGCGATCATGCCGATGGAGACCCCGACGACCAGGAAGACCACGGTGCCGCCGACGGCCAGGGAGAGCGTGGTCGGGTAGCGGTCGAGGATGGTCTCCCACACCGGCTGGTCGTTGCGGAAGGAGTAGCCCAGACAGGGCGCCGAGCAGTGGCCGATGTCGAAGTCGCGGCCGGCGAAGATGCCGACGAGGTAGTGCCAGTACTGCACCGGGACCGGATCGTCCAGCCCCAGGTTGTGGTTGATGATCCTGATGGCGTCCGGGTCGCAGTTCTTGCCGCAGGCCAGCTGGGCCGGCTCGGAGGGCACCGCGAAGAACAGGAAGAACGTGATCGCGCTGATCAGCAGGATGATGACCATCGCGCCGAGACTGCGGCGTACGAGGAATCTGAGCATGGCGTCGCGGATCTTCCGGTACAGGCGCCGGTAAGGCGGCCGGGACGGATCGGACAGGCGGTCCCGCCCGCGCCGCACGGGAGCGGACGGGACCGGGTGGCGCCGCCGCGCTCGTCGCGCGGGCGGAGCCGGGCGGGCGATGCCGGGTGAGCGGGGCCGCGCGGGCGGGGCCGGGTGGCGCTGCCCCGCACACCGCGCGGGCGGCCGCTACTTGACGTAGGCGTCGCTCGGGTCGGCGGAGCCGTAGACGGAGTGGTACTTCACCCCGCCGATGCCCGAACCCCAGATGGACCACAGCCGGTTGTAGAAGATCGGTACGGCGGGGACGTCCTCGGTGAGGATCCGGTCGGCCAGCGTGACCCACTCGGCGGAGGCCTGCTTCACGTCCGTGATCTTGTTGATCCGGTCGATGTCCCGGTCCACCGCCGTGTTCCGCAGGTGCCAGTAGTTCTGGCTGCCGTCGGAGAGGACGCGGCTGTCGAACAGCGGCGGGACCACGGTCGAGGCCACCGGCCAGTCGGCGCCCCAGGAGGCCCGGTAGATGTCGAAGGTGTTGTCCACCTTGGAGATCTCGGTGGCGTAGTTGTTGGAGTCGATCTCCTTCTTCTGCACCGTGAAGCCGGCCTTCCGCAGGGCCTTGGTGACCACCACGGAGACGTTCTGGTACTCGGTGGTGTTGGGGTAGGCGTAGACGATCTCCTGCCCCTCCTTGCCCGCTTCCTTCAGCAGCTTCCGCGCGGTGTCGGTGTCACCGGCCGGGAACTTCTTCTTGCCGAAGGGGTCGGTGTCCTTCCAGCCGGCGGCCGAGGGCGCGAGCAGGTTGCCCGCCACCTGGCCGGCCCTGGCCCCACCGAACTGGCCAAGGATCTGCCCGTTGGGCATGGCGTACGCGAGGGCCTGCCGGACCTTCTTGTCCTTGATCCGGTCCATGTTGATGGCCATGTAGTCCACGTACGGCTGGATCTCGTTGAAGGTGCGGCTCTTGGTCGAGGCGTCCTTGAGCACCGAGGGGCCGGTCTCCAGGGTCACCGCGTTGCTGAAGGACATGCCCTGCCTGTCGCTGCCCCGATCGGCCAGCAGCCGCCGGCTGGAGTCCGGCTCCTGAACCCCGAAGCTGATGTCGTAGCGGTCCGGGTACTGGTGCCGCACCGCGTCCGTCTTGGGGTCCCACTGGTCGTTGCGGACCAGGGTCAGCGACTTGCCCGGCTTGAGGGTGCCGATCTTGTACGGGCCGGAGGAGACCGGATGGGAGTCGTACCGCTGCTGGGTGTCCTTGCCCGGGGCGGCGGGCACCGCACCGATGTTGGGCATGGCCACCGCGTACGGGGTGTCGGCGTGCGGCGCCTTGAAGTGGAAGACGATGGTCTTCTCGTCCGGGGTGTCCAGCACGCTCTTGGGCAGGTGCTTCCCCTTGTACGGGCCGTCCGGCAGCGCCTTGCGGAACGACTGCCCGTCACCCGACAGCCACTGGGGTATGTACTGCGGTCCGTCGTTGGCGAAGGAGGCGTAGAGCCGCTCCACGCTCTGCCGCACATCGGCCGAGGTGATCGGCGAGCCGTCCTCGAACTTCAACCCGTCCTTGAGGGTGTACGTCCAGGTGCGCCCGCCGTCCGAGGACTTGCCGGTGTCGGTGGCCAGGTCGCCCACCACGGTGACCCGGCCGTTGGCGCCCACCTTGTAGGTGGTCAGCGAGCGGTTGTACAGCAGCTGCACGGTGAGCGCGTCGGAGTAGTAGATCTGCGCCGGGTCCAGATGGTCGAAGGCGTCGCGCTGCAGCACGTTGATCGTGCCGCCCTTCTTGGCACCGGGCACCGGGGCGGCCGGGCCGGTGGAGTCGGCCGCGGTGCCCAGCGAGTAGTTCGAGGCCCGGTTCTTGTCGGTGGTCCGCTCCGGGCCGTCGTCCGAACCGCCTCCGCCGCCGCTGCTGCACGCGGAGAGGACCAGGGCACCGGCCGCCAGAGCCACGGCCCCCAGCCGGGTCCGGTGTCTGCGAGATGACGTCATGTCGTGTGCACCGCCTAGCGCTTGGTTTTTGGATCGAAGGCGTCCCGGACGGAGTCCCCCAGCAGGTTGAAGGCCACCACGAAGATCACCATGGCGATGCCGGGGAAGAACATGTAGGTGATGTCGTTCTGGTAGTGGCGGGCGCCGGTGGCGAACATCCGGCCCCAGTCCGGGGTGGGCTCCACGATGCCCACACCCAGGAAGGAGAGTCCCGCCTCGGTGGTCACGAAGGTCGGCAGCATCAACGTGGACTGCACCAGGATCGGCGTCCACAGGTTCGGCAGCAGCTCCTTGCGGATGATCCGCCAGGGCGAGGCCCCGGTGACCTTCGCCGCCTCGATGAACTCCCGCTCCCGCAGGCTGAGCACCTGACCGCGGAGCAGCCGGGCCAGCCCCATCCAGCCCAGCGCCCACATCACCGTGATCAGGGTGATCACCCGCAGCGCGGTGGGCGTCTCCTTCTCCGGGCTGACGAACAGCGCGTACACCACGGGGGTGAAGGCCACGAAGGACAACTGGGCGGGGAAGGCCAGCAGCAGATCGATGAAGCGGCTCAGCAGATAGTCGGTCCGGCCGCCCAGGTACCCCGCGGTGACCCCCACCACCACACCCGTGATCAGGCACAGCACGGTCACCGCGGTGGCGATCAGCAGCGAGGTGCGGATGCCGTACAGCAGCTGGGTGAAGACATCCCGGCCCAGCTGGGGTTCCACCCCGAACCAGAACTCGCCGTCGATGCCGCCGTTCGGCTTGACCGGGTAGAAGAACTCGTTGAGCAGCCCCGGCCGGTCGAGGCCGTAGGTGGTGTACGGATCCTTGCCGTACAGCCGGGAGATGAGCGGGGCCAGCAGCGCCAGCAGGAAGAACACGATCACCACGCAGGCGGAGACCATCCCGGTGCGGTCGCGCCGGAAGCGGCGCCACATCAACTGCCCGGGGGAGCGGCCGGCCAACGACCCCGCCTCGGCCGGCGCCGCCCCATCGATCGGATCCGCACCCCCCGGCGGGTCCGCGGTCTGGGAAGAGCTCTTCATCGCGTCGTGCCCCCCGTCTGTCTGCTTGAGCCAGATCCGGACTGCTCGGCCATGGATTGAGCGGACTGTGTCAATCGCGTGATCGCCCAGTCAAGGGGCGGGAAAGAGCGGATGGCGCCGTACCGGGAGTCTTGGGAGAAGGTTGGGAAGATCGAGTTTGCCGTGTGCTTGACAGCGGTCCGATGGCCACGGCATTGGCTGACAAACGGGCATCAACTGCCGCGTGTGCGAGGCGACTTGCTGATCGCGGAGCCGCTGTGCGGGCCGACCGGGCCCCGGGGCCCGTCGCCGCGGAGGTTCCGTCTGCCCGTCGGGGCGCGGCGCCGGTCCGGACCGGAAGCCCGCCATCTTCTTCGGTGCCGCGGGGTTTCCCGGGGTGCGACGGGGGATACCTACCGGCATGGGGCAGGGACAGATACTCACTCGCGGCACGCGGACCTTCGGCGCGCTGGTGTGCGCCGTGCTCGGACTGCTGTCGCTCGCCTGGATCATCCGGGACCTGGACGAGGCGAACGAGACCAGCAACCTCTGGTGGAGTTGGGCCATCGGGAGCTGGTCATGGCCGTCGGGGACCTGGGGCGGCGGCTTCGGCTCCGGGCTGGTCGACCTGGCGCTGCTGGTGCTGTGCCTGTTCACCGGGGTCACCGTGGTGCGCTCACCGTCCGCGGCGGGCGCGCTGGGCGCCCTGGGCGCGGTCGTCGTGCTGCTCCGGCTGCCGCTGCTGTGGACGATCCAGGCCGACTGGCTCGACGGGGCTCCCTTCCCCGACGGCTTCCGGACCCGGGCCACGCTCACCGGCTGGGCCGACGTACTGCTCGGGCTCGCACTGCTGGTCGCCGTCGCCGTGGGCCGGCGCCCCGCTCCGCCCGCCGGTCAGGGCCACACCACCGCGCCCGCCGGCTACGGCTACCCCGCTCCGCTCGCCGAACGGCCGCCCACCGTGCCGGCGCCGGGCCCGGGCGTCCTGGCGTCGCTCTTCTTCGCCGGCACCGCCGCCGCGATCGCCGGCTGGCAGATCTACTGGGCCCAGGAGCGGGACTGGGACGTCTACAAGGACAGGATCACCGGTGACCACGTGCTCGGCACCGTGCTCGCGCCGCCGCCCGCCTGGGCCGCCTGGGCGGTGGCCCTGCTCGCCCTCGCCGCCGCGGTCGCGGCCGGCAGGCGGACCGACTACGCCAGGCCGCTGGGCATGATCGTGGCCACCCTGATACTGGCCGACGGTATCGCCATCACCTCCTTCCTCTTCAAACTGAAGGTGGTCCAGCACTTTGACGAGCTGCCGTCGGAGGGGACGCTTTTCGTCCTCACCGCCTTCTTCTATGTGCTGGCCGGGTTGGTGGCACTGGTGGCGATGGCCCAGCGGGGGCTGCGGCCCGGCGAGGGGTGGCCCCGCCCTGGGGCACCGGGATACGGCGCCCCCGGCGGCTATGGGTACCCGGCCTCCCCGCTCGGCTACGGGCCCACCGGGCCGGGAGGCGGCAACCTGCCGCCGGGCACGCCCCCACCCCCGCCCATGCCGCCGTCGACCGGCAGCGGCTGGTAGCGGCCCGCCGACAGGGGACGGCCCCGTCCCCGGAAGGCGGCGGTCGGCGGACCCGCCGTTCGCCCCGCTGACGCGGAAGGCGCTCCGGACGCGTTCGGGTCCGTGCCGGCGGTCCCGACCGCCTTCCCCGCCGACCCGGCGGTGCCCCGGCGGGGCCGGGCCGCCGCACCGCCGCGGCCCGGCCCCGCCTCAGGCGCCGTGCTCCGTCACTCCACTCCCAGGGTCCGCTTGAGGAAGTCGACCTGGAGCCGGAGGAGGTTCTCCGCGACCTGCTCCTGCGGGGTCATATGGGTGACCCCGGACAGCGGCAGCACCTCGTGCGGGCGGCCCGCGGCCAGCAGCGCCGAGGACAGCCGCAGGGCGTGCGCCACCACCACGTTGTCGTCCGCCAGGCCGTGCACGATCATCATCGGCCGGGACGGCTCGGCGGGCCGGCTCAGACCCTCGTCGGTCACCAGGGAGTTGTCCGCGTAGACCGCCGGCCGCTCGTCCGGGTGGCCCAGGTACCGCTCCGTGTAGTGGGTGTCGTACAGCCGCCAGTCGGTGACCGGCGCGCCGACCACCGCCGCGTGGAAGACATCGGGCCGGCGCAGCACCGCCAGGCCCGCGAGGTAGCCGCCGTAGGACCATCCCCGGATGCCCACCCGGCCCAGGTCCAGCGGATGGTCCTCGGCCAACGCGTGCAGCGCCGCCACCTGGTCGTCCAGCGTCACCCCGGCGAAGTCGCCGCTGATGGCCTTCTCCCAGGCCGGGGACTGCCCGGGGGTGCCGCGCCCGTCGGCGACCACCACCGCGAAGCCCTGGTCGGCGAACCACTGCGAGGTGAGGTGCGCGTTGTGCGCGGCCACCACCCGCTGGCCGTGCGGCCCGCCGTACGGGTCCAGCAGCACCGGCAGCGGGCCGTCCTGCTCGCGGTAGCCGGTGGGCAGCAGCACCGCGCACGGGATCCGGTCCTTGCCCGCGCACACCAGCCGGGGCCGGGCGGTGACCACCGGGGTCTCGGCGTACGAGGTGATCCCGGCCAGCCAGGTCAGGCCCGGCTCGCCGAGGTCCGGGCGCACCACCTCCACGCTGGTGCCGGGGCGGTCCAGGGTGGCGCAGGAGTGCACCAGGACCGAGGCCCCCCGCACGGCGGAGTGCACCGCGGGGACCTCCTGGTCGAACAGCACCTCGCAGTCGGCGGGCTCGCTGTCCGAGGTCCCGGGGGCGGGCAGCGGCGCGCGGTGGACCAGGATCTCGCCCGGCCGCTCCCCGGCGCTGCCCGAGGAGGCGGAGAAGAGGACGTCGTGCTCGCCGATGTCCAGCACCGCGCGGACATGGAGGGTGTCGGGGGAGAGCCGCCGGTCGCCCGCCATCAGCACCCGGGCGGACCCGCCGGGGGTGTCCGCGATACGGACGAGCTGCCCGTTCGGACTCCAGGCCGGCACTCCCGGGAAAAGATCCAGCCACACCGGATCCTCCTCCAGCAGCAGGGTCTCGGTGCGCCCGGTCGCGGTGTCCACGGTCAGGTACGCCTGGCTGCGCTGGTCCCTGGCCTGCACCAGCAGTAGCGGCGGCCCGTAGGAGGACCAGTGCACCCGGGCCAGGTAGGGGAAGCGCTCCCGGTCCCAGGCCACCTCGGTGCGGGAGCCGTCCAGCCCCAGCAGCAGCAGCGTCACCTCCGCGTTGGGCGTACCGGCGGCCGGGTAGGCCACCTCGGCCGGCTGCCGTCCCGGGTGCGCCGGGTCGGCGATCCACCAGCGCCGCACCAGGGCGTCGTCCACCCGCGCGGCCAGCAGCGACTCCCCGTCCGGGGACCACCAAAAGCCCCGGGTCCGGTCCATCTCCTCGGCGGCGATGAACTCGGCGAGACCGTAACCGACGGTGTCGCCCTCCGGCTCGGCCAGCGCCCGGTCGCCGCCGCCGTCGGCGTCCACCACCCGCAGCGCGCCCTGGGCGACATAGGCCACCCGCTGCCCGTCGGGGGACGGCCGGGGGTCCACCACCGGCCCGGGGACGGGCAGTTCGCGGGCGGTGCCGGCGCGCAGCTCGGCCGTGAACAGCCGCCCGGAGAGGGCGAACGCCGCCAGCTCCACCGCGTCGTCCACGGCGTACGCCACCACGCCGGCGGAGCCCTCGCGGCTGCGCTCGCGCCGCGCCCGCTCCTCGGCGGGGAGCTCCTCGCCGGCGCCGCCGAGCAGCACCTCCGGGTCGGCGGCCGGGTACTCCCGCCCCTCGGCGAGGTCGTGGACCCACAGCAGATTGGCCAGATCCGTACCCGAACGGGAACGGAGGAAGACCACTCGCGCGTCATCGGGGGAGACGGTGAAAGCACGGGGGCTGCCGAGAGTGAAGCGCTGAGTGCGCGCATGCTGCCGTGGGAACGAGGACCGGCCTGTCGTCTGCGGTGTCATATGCCGAGACTACGGCCGGGTGCCGACCGGGAAGCGCGTCGCGAGCCGGCTCGGCGGGCTGCGCCGGGTGGTGGGTCGAGAGCCCAACTGGCAAGTGCCGAACAGGCATGCGCCCCTGTCATGCTCCCGTGCACCGAGTCATGCGCACGCGCCCAAAGTTATGATCCACTGCGCATAGTGGGTATGGCCCATGTGGCATCTATATGTTGACCGTCTAAGTCGCGTGCCTGGAGGTGAGCCGCTGTGGCAATCTCGATTTCGGCGGTAGTGCTGCTGCTGATCGTCGTCGCCTTGCTGGTCAAGAAAGCCGGGCTGAAGGGCGGGCACGCGGTCGTCTGTGTGCTGCTGGGCTTCTACCTGGCCAGCTCCCGGATGGCGCCCACCATCAGCGACCTGACGACCAACGTTGCGAACATGATCGCCGACGTCAAGCTGTAGACCTCCCGACTCCAGGCTTTCCCGGTACGCCGCGGGGCGCGGCGGGCTCGTAGGCTGTCTCCATGACCGCCCTTCCCACCCGCCGCCTGCTGCTGGTGCACGCACACCCCGACGACGAGTCGATCAACAACGGCGCCACGATGGCCAGATACGCCGCCGAGGGCGCCCACGTCACCCTGGTGACCTGCACCCTGGGCGAGGAGGGCGAGGTCATCCCGCCCGCGCTGGCACATCTGGCCTCCGATCGGGAGGGCGGGCTCGCTCGTATACACATCTGAC
>NZ_SRID01000274.1 GCF_004684805.1 Streptomyces palmae | reverse complement strand
GCCCTGAACAAGCACCACAGCGAGGACGCCCGATGACGACCCCGTACCCGCAGCAGCCGGCCCCCATGGCGGGCCCGACGCCCCCCGGTATGCCCGGTGCCGCACCGGCTTCCGGTATGCCCGGTGCCCCCGGGGCGCCCGGCTACGCCGCGTACACCTCGCCCATCCCGATCCGGCCCACCAACCTCGGGCACGCCCTCCGCTCCGAGTGGACCAAGATCAAGTCGGTCCGCTCGACCATGTGGACCCTGGGCGTGCTGATCGCGCTGGTGGTCGGCATCGGCTTCGCCACGGCGGCGGGTCTGTCCAACTCCAACCTGGAGGGGAACTCCCCGCTGACCTTCGGCTTCGTCGGCGTGCTGCTGGGCATGCTGTGCGTGATCACGCTGGGCGTGCTGGTCATCTCCTCCGAGTACGGCACCGGCATGATCCGCACCACCCTCACCGCCTGCCCCAGCCGCAGCCGGGTGCTGGGGGCCAAGGCGGTGGTCTTCTTCCTGCTCACCTTCGTGGTGATGGCCGCCTGCACGCTGGTGACCGCGCTGATCGACGACTCCCTGCTCAGCGGCAACGAGGGCGCTGTGGAGGCGACCGGCGAGGACTGGTTCAAGGCCGTGGTGGGAGTCAGCACCTTCGTCGCGCTGCTCGGGCTGCTGGCGCTGTACGTCGGCGCGCTGATCCGCCACTCGGCGGGCGCCATCACCATCATGATCGGCGTGGTGCTGCTGCCGCTGGTGCTGGCGATCTTCATGCAGGCCGGCGCACTCCATGACGTCCGGGACGCGCTGCTGGAGTACTCGGTGCCCAACCAGCTCACGGTGCTCTACGACAACGGCGCCAGCCCCAACGACTCCGGCCCGCAGGGCTGGGACCCCCTGCTGATCATCACCGGGGTGACCGCGGTGGCGATGCTCGGCGCCCACGCCGCGATCGAGAAGCGGGACGTCTGAGGCCGGACCCTACCCCCGGTACTCCTCGGTACCTCTCCGTACCTGTCAGTGCCCGTCAGTACCTCGGCGCGTTACGAGACCGCGGGAGCCGCGCGCTCCGGCGGTCTCTCGCGTTCCAGCAGGCGCGGTGCCAGTGCCGCCGGTCGTCCTCGCCGCCGTGCTGCCGCCAGGCCACCACGTGCGGCAGCCCGGGCGGGATCTCCTGGTCGCAGCCGGGGCAGCGGTAGTGCTTGACGGCGGCGCCGCCGCTGATCTGCCGCACCACCCACTCCTCGCCCTGCCAGTCCTCGGTGTGGCCCAGGCCGTAGCGGTCCGCCAGGCCGGTGTCACGGTCTGCTGACGCATCGCTGCCGCGCGGGCGGTTCCGGCGTGGGGACATGGGGCACCTCGGACGGGCTGTGGAGCACGGGATACGGAAAGCGTACGCGGCCCCGCCCCGGCCTGGGCAGCACGCCCGAACCGCCACCCTGTGATCATCATGAAAACTTCATGCCAGGCCGTGCCCTTGGCACGTGTCAGGCGTTATTGCCTTTGCGGGGACAGCGCTTTGGGGGGGCGCCGAGCCATCAGAGGAAGGCAGTAAGCGAACATGCGCGTCGGGGCATTCATTCTGGCCGCCCAATTCCCGGGCCAGGGGCAGGCGGAGGCGCTGCACCGGGCCGTGCGAACCGCCGAGGTGGCCGAGGAGGCGGGGCTGGACGCGGTCTGGCTGGCCGAGCACCACTTCGTGCCCTACGGAGTCTGCCCCTCCGCCATCACCCTCGCCGGGCTGCTGCTCGGCCGCACCCGGCGCATCGGGGTGGGGACCGCGGTCAGCGTGCTGCCGAACGCCCACCCGGTCGCCTTGGGGGAGCAGACCGCGCTGCTGCACCTCACCTCGGGCGGCAGGTTCACCCTCGGGGTGGGCCGCGGCGGGCCCTGGGTTGACCTGGAAGTGTTCGGCGGCGGACTGGCGGCCTACGAGCACGGCTTCCCGGAGTCGCTGCGGCTGCTGCTGCGCTGGCTGCGCGAGCCGCGGGTCGGCGCGGACGGCGAGCACTTCTCCTTCCGCGAGGTCCCGGTGGTGCCGCGCCCGGACGAGCTGCTGGGCGCGGTGCGGGACGCGCCCGGCGCCCCGCCGGTGCTGGTCGCCTGCACCTCCGCCGGGACCGTCCGACTCGCCGCCGAGCAGGGGTTGCCGATGCTGCTGGGCATGCACAGCGACGACGCGGAGAAGGCGGAGATGGTGGCGCTGTGGCGGGATTGCGCGCGGGCCGCCGGGCATCCGCCGGAGGTGGTGGCCGCGGTGGAGCATGTCTCGGCAGGTGTGGCCCAGGTCGGGGACAGCCGCCCGGACGCGGCGGAGGCCCTGGTCAAGGCGATGCCGGGCTGGCTGCGGCAGGGGCTGGACGCCCACACCACGGTGGACGGGCGGGCGCGTCGGATGCGGGACCCCGAGGCGTACACGGACCTGCTCTGCGGGATCCATCCGGTCGGCCCGCCGCGGCTGTGCGCGGACCGTCTGGCCGCGACCGCGGAGCGCACCGGCATCCGGCGTTTCGCGCTGCTGATGGAGGGGTCGGGTGATGTGGCGGCCACCGAGCAGAACGTACGGCGGCTGGGGCAGGAGGTCATCCCGCTGCTCGTCTGAGGACGTCCCCGGCATGCCCGCCCATCGCCCGCGCCGCGGGGGCGCCGGTCGTTCGGGAGCCTGGCGGACGCTGGTCCGTGCGCGCCGCTAGGGTGCCGGAGCCCGGCGGTCGGCGGGTGCCGTTCCGTACGCGCTAAGAGGGCTCCGGAGCGGATGCGCCGCTGCTACCGGTGCACACGCGGCGGAAGGGTGTCGATCCGGGCGCTCGGCGGGCGCTGGTCCGTACGTACTGCGGGGATGCCGGTCGTCCGGGCGCTCGGCGGACGCTGATCCGCACGCCGCCAAGGGTGCCGGTCCGGGCGGTCGGCTGCCGCTGATGCACACGCGCCGGGAGGCGCCGGTCGTTCGGGCGCCTGGCGGGTGCCCGGTCTGCTGGAGCGCTGCCGCCCCTGTCTGATGCACCTCCCCCCGAGGAGCGGCAGCCGAAACGCTTCAGCAGTCGCGCAGTTCGGGGGACTGGTTGAGTATCTGTCCACGTATGGATGTGAACCGGGCCAGTCGTTCATCAACCGACGCGTCCAGAGGGAAGACCGCCACCCGGTGGCAGTTCTGGAACGCCAGCCGCACCCCGAAGTGCCGCTGCAGCGCACCGCGGATCGCATCACTCGCCAGTGCCCTCAGCAACTGACCGCGCGCCTGCTCGTCCGGCGGCGGCGTCTGGTTGTCGGCGAACTGGCCGCCGTCGACCTTGAGCTGGGCCACCAGGGAGCTGATCATCTCCCACGCATACGGCAGGGAGGTCCGGACGCAGTCGACGAAGGCGGCTTCGTCGACCTCGCCTCGCTCGGCCTGTTCGAGGAGGGCCGGTGAGACGTCCAGCGACATGGGTTCTCCTCTCGCGACCCCAGGGACAGGGGTCTCAGGGATAGGCGGACGGCCGCGACGCAGCGTGCACATATGACGACCGCCCGAGACAACGGTAATTCGGCCACCGCGCGGACACCAGGAGAGTGCGGCCACAACCAGCCACCGCCGAAGGGGGTCGTCCCGGGATCAACAGGGCGGCCTCAGCGGCCGCGCCAAGTGCTCCGCCGGGCGCGGGACCGGGCCGGATCACGGGGCGGTTCGCCGGTACGCGGCCGGGCAGGAACCCGTCGGGGCCGGGGAGGACCGGCCCTGGGGTGGGCGAATCGCGTACCGGGGCCGGCGTCGAGTAGCGTTGCGGACCATGCGTCTCGTCATCGCCCGTTGCTCCGTGGACTACGCGGGCCGGCTCACCGCCCACCTTCCCTCGGCCCCTCGGCTCATCCTCGTCAAGGCCGACGGCAGTGTGTCCATCCACGCGGACGACCGGGCCTACAAGCCCCTCAACTGGATGTCTCCGCCGTGCACCCTCAAGGAGGGCGACGGCGACGTGTGGACCGTGATCAACAAGGCGGGCGAGAAGCTCATCATCACGATGGAGGAGATACTGCACGACTCCTCACACGAGCTGGGCGTGGACCCGGGGCTGATCAAGGACGGCGTGGAGGCGCACCTCCAGGAGCTGCTGGCGGACCGCATCGAGACGCTGGGCGAGGGCTGGACGCTGATTCGACGCGAATACCCCACCGCCATCGGCCCGGTGGACATCCTGTGCCGGGACGCCGACGGCGCCACGGTGGCCGTCGAGATCAAGCGGCGCGGTGAGATCGACGGCGTCGAGCAGCTCACCCGCTACCTGGAACTCCTCAACCGCGATCCGCACCTCGCCCCGGTGAAGGGGATCTTCGCCGCGCAGGAGATCAAGCCGCAGGCCCGGGTGCTGGCCACCGACCGCGGTATCGGCTGCGTGGTGCTGGACTACGACGGGCTGCGCGGCATCGAGGACGACAAGCTCCGCCTCTTCTGAGCCGCGACGCTCCGCCTGAGGCGACCGGCCGCAGCCGGCCCCGCGCTTGGCCGGGGCGCCTCGCCGAAGCCGAATCGGCCGCCCCGGCATCCCGGATCTCCGGGGTGCCGGGGCGGCCGATTCGCGTGTGCCCGCCCGGTCAGGCCGCGCTGCCGCCGGCGCTGTAGCTCCCGGTGGTCGCCCCGGTGGGGGCGGGGCCGCTGGCGCTGTCGGTGAGTTCGCTGGTCGGACTGGGATCCTCGGGTGTCGTGGTCGAAGTGGCCGGCGGGGTGGTCGGCTGCTGGGTGGTCGGCTTGGTCGTCGGCGGCTTGGTCGTCGGCTGCTGGGTGGTCGGCTTGGTCGTCGGCGGCCGGGTGTGCGGGGTCGGGTCCTTGGTGGTGTCCTGCTCCGAGGGTGTGTCGGTGGCCTCCGGATCGTCCGGGGTCCGCGGGCTCTCGGAATCGCTGCCGGTCTCGCCGGTGCTCGGCGAGGTGGTGGGATCGCTGGTCGCGCCGGTCCCGGGCTGGGTGATCCCATCGGGCGAGCCGGAATCGCTGCTCGGAGTGTCCACCGGGTCCCCGGTGCCGTCCGGCTGGGAGCTGGAGGTGCCCGGGCGCACGGTGTCCGGGGACGTGCCGTCCTCCTCGTCGGAGGCCATCCCCAGGGTGACCACGGTGCCGAGCACCGCGACCAGCAGGGCGCCCGCCCCGGCCGCGGCCACGTTGCGCCGGGAGCCGGTGAGCACCGCCCAGGGCAGCCCGCGGCGGCGCTTGGGTCCGTTGCCCGGTGCCGGGAAGGCCGGAGGCGGTACGGGGGCCAGCACCTCGGTCCGGTCGGTCGGCAGCGCACCCTGGTCGGCCACCGGGGGCGTGCCCGGAAACGGCGTGCCCGGGAAGGACGTGCCGGAGAGCTGCGTGTCGGGTGCGGAAGGCACCGGCGGCAGCTGCTCGGTGATGGCGGTGGCCGGCCCGGCGTCCGGGACCCGCGGGGCGAACGGCGAGGCGCCGGCCCCCTCGCCAGGACGGCCGGCGGCCGGCGGCGCGCTCGGGGCCGCGGTGCCGGAGCGGTCGGCGACCAGGGCCAGCGCCCGGCGACCGGCCACCGCCCCTCGGCGGTCGGCGAGCACCCCGCGCAGTCCGATGGACGCCTCCAGCTCGGCCCGGGCCCGGTCCAGATTGCCCGTGCACAGCGCCAGGACACCCAGCTCGTGGTGGAAGTACGCCTCCTCGGCGACCTCCCCGGCCAGCCGGGCGGCCTCCTGCCCGTGCCGAAGCGTCCGCTCCCAGGCGCCCCAGGCCAGCGCGGAGGCGAAGGCGGGAGCGGCGGTACGGGCCAGCAGCACGGCGGTGCTGGGCTGCCCGGCGGCGCGCTCGGCCAGCAGCGCGGCCAGGGTGGCCAGTACCGCGTCCGCCTCCAGCGCGACCCGCTCCTCGGTGACCGAGGGGTGGCCGGTCCACCAGGCGTAGTGCCCGGCGATGGTCTGGATGTGCGCGGCGGCGGTGTCCGCGTACCCGGCTTCGGTGAGCTGGGCCAGGGCGCCGGCGGCCAGCCGGTAGCGCGGCCCCGCCGGGGTGATCAGGCCGCAGCCGGCGAGTTCGCCGAGGGCGGTGTCGGCGCGGGTGTCCCCGGTGAGCGCGGGCAGTTGGGACGGGTGGGGGCACTCCCCGCCCAGCGCCACCGCGAACCGCAGCGCCTCGCGGGCCGCCTCGCCGAGTCCGGCGGCCAGCAGTGCGGCGGGGGCGGCGGCCTCGGTCAGCGGCGGCAGCTCCGGCCGGTCCGGCGCACCGGATCCGGCGTCCTCCGCCGCGGCGCCGGTGGAGTGTTCGGCCAGGTCGCCATAGCTGTCGAAGGCGATGGGCGGGTGCCGCGGGGTGTCACGCTGCCGCAGCAGGGCACCGGCCTGGACGAATCGCAGGGGCAGGCCCTCGGACTCGAACCACAGGTCGGCGCCCCAGTCGGCCTCCTCCTGGTCCAGCGGTCGGCCGGCCGCGCGCTCCAGCAGCTCCAGGCTGGCGGTGCGGCTGAGACCGCCGAGGGAGACCTCTTCCAGCGGGCAGCCTGGCGAGGGGGCGGCGGTCTGGGGGGTGGCGGAGATCAGGAAGGCGCACTCGGGGGTGGCGTCCAGCAGGTCGTCCAGCGCGGCGCCGCCGAACTCGAGGTCGTCCAGGACGACGACGGCCCCGATCTCGCGGACCGCGGCCAGCAGCTCGGCCCGGCCGGCCCGGTACCGGGGGGCGTGGTAGACCGCGGCGTACAGATCGCGCAGCAGGTCGCTGGGGGTGCGGTGACGGCCGTTCAGCTGGATCACGCCGTCCGGGGCGAGCCCTTCGCAGTCGGCGGCCACCGCGGCCAGCAGGGTGCTGCGGCCGGCGCCGGAGGGGCCGGTGAGCCGTACCGAACGGCCGCGGGAGAGCAGCCCGGACAGCTGCTCGCGCTCCTCGGCCCGTCCCAGCATCGGCAGTTCGTGCTCTGGGCCGATCGGCGGGGGCGCGATCGCGGCCCGGCGCACCTCGGTGCGCCGGGCAGGGATGTGCCGCTCCGGCCTGGCGGGCCGCGCGCCGGGCGGACATGGCTCTATCTCGCTGCCGTCCACCGGGTTGACGGTCAGGAGATCCTCGCCGACGACCAGGGTGGCGGTCCGGGCGACGCCGGGCGACGGCGCGAGGTCCCGGGGCGGCAGCGGCGGGGTGCCGCCCGTCGGACGTGTCCGGTCCTCGCGACCGTGCTCGTCGGATCCCGGATTCATCGGCTCCATGCTCAAAGCCCCCAGATGCGTGGCGTACGGTGTGCCTCCCCGGCCCGTCGGCACTCCGCCGTCCGCGGGAGGGGGTTCCCTCAGCCATCGCTTCCGGTTCGGTGCCCGCCGAGGGCATTGGGTATGCGGCGAAGCCGAACCCTAGACCGTCCCACACTATCCAGCGACACCCGGAGGGGGCTGCGCCACCCCGGCGTTTCACACGCGCGGCAGGGACTCCGCTTCCAACCCGCCCTCGATGGCGAGGATCCGGTGCAGCCGGGTGGCGACCAGCAGGCGCTGCATCTGGGGTGGCACTCCGCGGAGCACCAGCCTGCGGCCGGCGCGGCCGGCCCTGCGGTGGACTCCCATGATGACGCCGAGGCCGGTGGCATCCCAGGAGTCCAGTTCGGCCAGGTCGAGCACCAGGTCACCGTGGCCTGAGTCAACGGCTCGGTGCAGGACCGTACGGGCGTCCGCCGCGCTTCGGACGTCGAGGCGACCCTCGACGGCGAGCTCGGCGTGGTCGCCCCTGATGTGCATATGCGCTCCCCTTGGTGTGCAGTGACGCTGTCGTGGTGCGCCTATGTCTACAGAACTGACTGCCTTTCACACGACGAAGTCGCCGCCTGTAAGCGAACCGATACCGAAATCACCCGCGAGGGTGAGCCCGTCGGCGGACCACCGGGTCTGACGTCCTGTCAGGCCCGGTGGACTCCGTGTTTACCCCATCAGTACCGGTAGAAACCCTGGCCGCTCTTGCGACCGAGGTCACCGGCGTCGACCATGCGGCGCATGACCTCCGGCGGCGCGAACTTCTCGTCCTGGCACTCGGCGTAGATGTTGCCGGTGGCGTGCATCAGGATGTCCACACCGGTGAGGTCGGCGGTGGCCAGCGGCCCCATGGCGTGGCCGAAGCCCAGCTTGCAGGCGATGTCGATGTCCTCGGCGGAGGCCACGCCGGACTCGTAGAGCTTGGTGGCCTCCACGACCAGCGCCGAGATCAGCCGGGTGGTGACGAAGCCGGCCACGTCGCGGTTGACGACGATGCAGGTCTTGCCGACCTCCTCGGCGAAGGCACGGGCCCGGGCGAGGGTCTCGTCGCTGGTCTTGTAGCCGCGCACCAGCTCGACCAGCTGCATCATCGGCACCGGCGAGAAGAAGTGGACACCGACCACCCGCTCCGGGCGCCGGGTGGCCGCCGCGATCTTGGTGATCGGGATGGCGGAGGTGTTGGAGGCCAGGACGGTGTCGTCCTTGACCAGGCCGTCCAGGGCGCGGAAGATCTCCTGCTTGACCTCGATCTTCTCGAAGACCGCCTCCACCACGATGTCCGCGTCGGCGGCGGCGTCCAGGTCGGTGGTGGTGGTGATCCGGGCCAGCGCCTGCTCGGCTTCCTCGGCCGCCAGCTTGCCCTTGCCGACGAACTTGGCGTACGACGCCTCGATACCGCTCTTCCCCCGGGCGAGGGCCTCGTCCGTGACATCCCGCAGCACCACGTCGTATCCGGCCTGGGCCGAAACCTGCGCGATACCGGACCCCATCAGTCCGGCTCCGATGACGGCGAGCTTCTTCGCCACGTCACACAACCTCTCCTCGATGCTATTGGCCGGACCCTAACGCCCGTTCGGTGCCGGTGGCAGTAGGAAGTAAGGCGCGTCACGGTGTGTTCTTCACCGCATGGCCCAGGGTCGGCGCACCGCTCGCGCGGGTACGGCGGTGTCCTGCGCTGTCCGGAGGTGTCCCGCGGTGTTCCGCGGTGTCCGGCAGCACCGGTCGGTCGGGCGGACGCCAGGGCCGCGGCGGTGGCGCGTAGGCTCGACGCATGGTCAATCTCACCCGTATCTATACGCGTACCGGGGACAAGGGCACCACCGCCCTCGGCGACATGAGCCGCACCGCCAAGACCGATCTGCGGATCTCCGCCTACGCCGACACCAATGAGGCGAACGCGGCGATCGGGGTGGCCATCGCCCTGGGCGAGCTCTCCCCCGAGGTCACCGCGGTGCTGGTCCGGGTCCAGAACGACCTGTTCGATGTGGGCGCGGACCTGTCCACCCCGGTGGTGGAGAACCCGAAGTACCCGCCGCTGCGCGTGGTGCAGAGCTATGTCGACAAGCTGGAGGCGGACTGCGACCGCTTCCTGGAGGACCTGGAGAAGCTGCGCAGCTTCATCCTGCCGGGCGGCACCCCCGGGGCGGCACTGCTGCACCAGGCGTGCACCGTGGTGCGGCGTGCCGAGCGGTCCACCTGGGCGGCGCTGGAGAAGTACGCCGAGGTGATGAACCCGCTGACGGCCACCTACCTCAACCGCCTGTCCGATCTGCTGTTCATCCTGGCCAGGACGGCCAACAAGGAGCGCGGCGACGTGCTCTGGGTGCCCGGCGAGAACCGCTGAGCTCCCCGCCCGGGTCCACGGTCACCCTCGGCCCCGGACCCGGGCCCTCCCC
>NZ_SRID01000273.1 GCF_004684805.1 Streptomyces palmae | reverse complement strand
GACCCACCCTCCGGCTGCCGCTTCCGCACCCGCTGCTGGAAAGCCCAGGACCGCTGCGCCCAGACCGAGCCGCCACTGGTACGGACGGAGGACAGCGAGGAGGGGCACTTGACGGCCTGCCACTTCCCGGAGGGAGTGGGGCCCACCTGACACCCGGCCCGCCCCTGGGGCCCCGCAGTCCTCAGTACTGGCCTTTGAGGGTTCCCTTGGGGGCTCGGAAGCAGGCGGAGACCACCTCAACGCTGATCATGGGCTCTCCGGAAGCAGTCCGCTTCTCCCCAACAATATGCACCGCGAAATACTCTTTCTTGTTCTCGGCAAGGATCTCCGGATCCCGCGCCTCACTGTTGACTTTCCCATCCTTGAGGATCGTCCATCCGCTTTCAGGAAGTCGCTTCCGAAGATTGTTCATGCCACGCTCCACGGATTCATCAGAGATTCCATAGACCGACCACGGATGGAGCGTCTTATACAACTCCGAATCGCCGGATTCCCCTTCACAGCGAGAGACGCCAGGACCAGGTTCGGTAACCTTTCCCTTGACTTCAATCATCTCCAGGAGTCGACTGGAAATTCTCTCGGTTTTGCTTCTGGCCTCATCGACACCTAGCTTCACGGGATCATATCCGAGCTCGTTCACACTATCCGAACACCCCACAGTCAATGCTCCAATAAAGACAATGAGAAGCGGAGCAAAGACGCTTGATCGCCAGCATCGGCCGCCCCTCCACTCACTAGTCATGCGAAACCCGATCGTATTTGCCAGTCACCACAAACGCCTGGTTGCTCTGGCTTACAGAGCCGTCTCTGAAGTAGTCTGTGTGACTTTGAGCATCCGTCTGCATTCTATGGGCGCCGAAATCTTCGTCGGATGGCACATTCTGGCCCCATACAGCGCCGAACGGCAGAAGGTCTTCCAAAAAAGTGTCGCCGCGGCCGAGTCCTGCGACCTTCCCGCCGAGAGGTACCTGGTCCTTGTGGAAGGGGGCAGCTTGTGACCACACATGGTCCTTGCCTGTATCGAGATCATCCGCGTGCTCGACCAGCACGCCAGGGCTTCCCGCAACCACGATGTCGTCGGCGGCGAGGTGCCCCTTGATCGACGCCGCCCCTATCACGGTACTTCCGTAACTATGCCCGATGACTGTCGTATGACTTGCCTCGGGCCCCCCTTGGGCGGCTTGCAAACCATCCAGGAATTTGTTGAGCGTGGGCGCCGCATCCCAAGCGTACGATTCATCCATCGCCTCAGGAACAATTGACTGGGGGGCGTCATAGCCGATCCATGTGATGGTCGATACACTCTGCCCCGGAACCTCCCGCTGACTCCTCCGCCACAAGTCAGTCATGCGATTGATGTCCCCTTCGACACCACTGAGTTTCGAGTAAGTACCAGGGACGTAGACCGCCGTGTGATCAGCGGTGTCAGGATTGCCATTGGCGACGATCGCACGCCCCTTCCCCTCCGCATCGAAACCAAGCAAGTATGCCTCCGGGAGCCCTCCTTGCCCCGTCTGGTCAAAGCGCCCTTGGATGGCTTCCAGCGGATCCAGCTTCTTGCGGAGCTCAGACCTCTCTTTATCCCAAGCCTTCCACGCTAGCGTAATCTGCACCTCTCCATCGATCGGAACCTGCCTTTGGTTATCCCATTTCGGCTCGTACTTCTTAGGCTCGGGCCGGCTCTCATCGAATTCGCGCAGCTTTTGGGAAGCTTCCGCATGAGCCTCTGCAAGGACAGTCCGGTTGGCTTCGTCGCGAACCACTGCGGGGAGACCGTCCAGCGCACCCACCTTTTTGGCATCCAAGGCGATATAAGCGTCCCGCTCGTCCTGCGACAGCCCCTTCCACCACTTGGCGATGTCATCGGGACTTCCACCCTTGGGGGGATGCTTGATGTGATCCAGGTAGTGCTTAGCCCCCGACCGCGCGCTACTGGTGTCTTTCTTGACATCGATCCAGTCGCTGTCCGAAACGACCAGATCGTCATCCGCTTTGTACTCCCGCAGCTTCCGCGCCCACCTCTGATCGACCCCCGTGGCCTCCTTGACGATCTGGGCGATGCGGTTGGCGTACTGGACGGCCCGACCATAGTTGGGGTTCGGGTTCAGGTTCGCTATTTGGCGCTCGAGTCCGTCTGCTGCATCGTCGGCATCTTTGGCCGGGTCGATCGGAGCGCCGGTCTCGGCCCCCTTGGCGCGACCGATGACCTTGCCCCCCTCGGGCACTTTGCCGTTGCCGCCCTTGTCCCCGCCCGGCGGATAGCTGACCGAGCCGTCGGCGTTCACCGTGAGCTTCTCGGCCTCGGCATCCTCGATGGCCGCGTCCAACTTCTTCTTCACTGCCCGAAGGTCAAAGGCAAGCGCGTTCAGCGCGCCAGTCATCAGCCCGCACTCGACCTCCACATACTGGAAGTCGGCCAACAGCTCACTCAGCTGGTTGAGCGCCTTCTTCGCGGCCTCGCCTTTGAGCTTCCGCCGCATGGGTGGCGTGATCTGACGCTCCAACGCCTCTCTGGCCTGGGAGGCCATGCTATGGGTCTTGTGATAGCCGTCCGCCGCCTCCTCGAACTGGTGCGGCTTGCACGCCTTCAGCGTCGCGAAGTCCATGGCTCAGCTCACCGGCCCTTGCCCTGACCACCGATGGCCGGTGTGTCCTGGTACTTCTTCTCCAGCTCGGTGAAGGCGGCCTTGATGGCCTGGTCGTTCCTGTACTGGTGGTGCCCGGCCTTCTCCATACGGGATTTCAGGCCCTTACACCGACCACTCACCGCATCCAGATAGCTCTTCCAGGAGTCGTACACCTCCCGCTGTGCGGCCGCACTCTCCAACTCGCCGGCCCCAACGCTCTTCGCACCCACCCCCTCCTGGCCTTTCGCCAAGCTGGTCAGCGCCGTCCCGACATTGCCACCAAGGGTGCCGACAGCGCTGCCGGCGGCGTTCCACGTCTTCAGGTCGGAATTCACCCCATCCGCACCCCCCGCGCCTGGGCCCTTCCTCGCACTTGCAAGCTCCGTACCCTGACCAGCCATTGCTCCACCCCCGAGCGTCCTGTGATCACTTGATGGCTGTCAGTAGCGTAGCCATGGGTAGTGATCACGCGCCTGAGTACGCGTACTCAGGCGATCACTCGCCTTACCTGGACAGCTACACGCACGGGTTGCACACATCTTCTCCACAGAACGGAGAGAATGTGTACGCTCCTCTCACCCAACCCCGTTCAGAGGAGCCTCAGTTGCGGATACGCGCCGCCCTGCCCGCCACCCTCACCGCCGCCGCCGCGCTCGCCGTCGGGCTGCTACCGGCCGCGTCGGCCCAGGCGACCGTCCGGTCCGCCGCCCACCAGGGCGGTCTGCACCTCGGCTACATCCAGTACGACAGCCCGGGCCGGGACACCCGCTCCAACGCCTCCCTGAACGCGGAGTGGGTCAACATCCACAACAACTCCCGCTCCGCGATCCAGCTCAAGGGCTACAAGCTGAAGGACAACACCGGCTACACGTACACCTTCGGCAGCTACAAGATCGGCGCCGGGAAGACGGTCAAGGTGCGCACCGGCAAGGGGAGCAACGCCGCAGGCGTCGTCTACTGGGGCCGCGGCAGCTACGTCTGGAACAACACCAGCGACAAGGCCCGCCTGATCAAGCCGAGTGGCAGCCTTCTCGACTCCTGCTCCTGGACCACCCGCGACCACGGCACCAGGAACTGCCACTGACCGCCCCCGCGGCCAAAGCGCTGGAGCCCGGGGCCCACGCCCCGGGCTCCCCGTCAGCTCGCCCGACCACCCCGTCAGCTCAGGCCCAGTTCCGCCTCCGGGTCCCGGTCGGCGTGGCGCGGCGGGCCGTCTTCCGTCGCCGTCTCGGTCGTCCGTTCCGCCGCGAAATGGCAGGCGGAGGGGTGGGCCGCGGGGGTGTCGGTGCCGTGGAACCACGGGGGGACGGCGAGGAGGGGGACCTCCTGGGCGCACTTGGCCTGGGCCTTCCAGCAGCGGGTGCGGAAGCGGCAGCCGGAGGGCGGGTCGGCCGGGGAGGGGACGTCGCCGGTGAGGAGGATGCGGTCGCGGCGGTCGCGGGCGGCCGGGTCGGGGACGGGCACGGCGGACAGCAGCGCCTGGGTGTACGGATGGGTGGGGTGCTCGTAGATCTGCGTGCCGGTGCCGATCTCCGCGAAGCGGCCCAGGTACATCACGGCGACCCGGTCGGAGATGTGCCGCACCACCGACAGGTCGTGGGCGATGAAGATGTACGCGAGGTCGAACTCGGCCTGGAGGCGCTCCAGCAGGTTGACCACCTGGGCCTGGACGGAGACGTCGAGGGCGGAGACGGGTTCGTCGGCGACGATGATCTCGGGTCGGAGGGCCAGGCCCCGCGCGATGCCGATGCGCTGCCGCTGGCCGCCGGAGAACTGGTGCGGATAGCGGTTGACGTACTCGGGGTTGAGGCCGACGACGTCCAGCAGCTCCTGCACCCGGCGGCGCCGGTCCCCCTTGGGAGCCACCTCGGGGTGGATCTCGAAGGGCTCGCCGATGATGTCGCCGACCGTCATCCGCGGATTGAGCGAGGTGTACGGGTCCTGGAAGACCATCTGGATGTTCCGGCGGACCGCCTTCAGCGCCCGCCCGGACAGCCTGGTGATGTCCTCCCCCTTGAACCGGATGGTGCCGGCGGTCGGGCGCTCCAGGTGGACCAGCAGCTTGGCGACGGTGGACTTGCCGCAGCCGGACTCGCCGACGATGCCCAGGGTCTCGCCGCGGGCCAGGTCGAAGGAGACCGTGTCCACGGCCCGTACCGCGCCGATCTGCTTCTTGAGGACGACGCCCCGGGTCAGCGGGTAGAGCTTGGCCAGGTCCCGGACTTCGAGGATCGGCTCGGCCTCAGCGGGCATGGAGTTCGTCCCTCCAGAAGTGGCAGGCGCTGGCCCGGCCCGGGATCCGGGTGCCGTCGTCCTCGGTGACCGGGTGGAGCGGCGGGTCGTCGGTGCGGCAGACGTCCCGTGCCCGGGGGCAGCGCGGGTGGAAGGCGCAGCCGGACGGGATGGCGGTGAGGTTGGGCGGCAGTCCCCGGATGGCGTACAGCTCCTGGCCCTTGAGGTCCACGCGCGGGATGGAGTCGAGCAGGCCGCGGGTGTACGGGTGGGCCGGCCGCTTGTACAGCTCGTGCACCGGAGCGGTCTCCACGATCCGCCCCGCGTACATCACCGCGATCTTGTCCGCGACATCGGCGACCACACCCAGGTCGTGGGTGATCAGGATCAGACCCATGTCGTACTCGCGCCGCAGCTCCGCGAGCAGGTCCATCACCTGCGCCTGCACCGTCACGTCCAGCGCGGTGGTCGGCTCGTCCGCGATGATCAGCTCCGGCTCCAGGGCCAGCGCCATCGCGATCATGATGCGCTGCCGCATACCGCCGGAGAACTGGTGCGGGTAGTCGCCGACCCGCTCCTTGGCGGCCGGGATGCGCACCCGTTCCATCAGTTCGACGGCCTTGGTACGGGCCTGCTTTCGGGACATCCCCCGGTGCACCTGGAACATCTCGCCGAGCTGGGCGCCGACCGAGAGCACCGGGTTGAGCGAGGAGAGCGCGTCCTGGAAGATCATGGCCATTTTGGCCCCGCGCACCCGTCGGCGCTGCTCGGCGCTCATGGTCAGCAGGTCGCGCCCCTGGAAGAGGATCCGGCCGCCGGTGACGTAGCCCGGCGGGGAGTCCAGGATGCCCATGACGGCCTGCGCGGTCACCGACTTGCCGGAGCCGGACTCGCCGAGCACGGCCAGCGTCTCACCGGCGTCGACGGTGTAGCCGACGCCGTTGACGGCCTTGGCCACGCCGTCCCGGGTGCGGAACTCCACCCGCAGGTCGGCCACTTCCAGCAGGGGTGCGGTCCGGCCCGCCGTGCGCTCTTCCGTGATGGTCATCCTCGGGCTCCTCAGCGCAGTTTGGGGTCGAGGGCGTCACGTACCGCGTCGCCGAGCATGATGAACGCCAGCACCGTGAGGCTGAGCGCGCCCGCCGGCCACAGCAGCGTGTGCGGGGCGTTGCGGATGTGGGTGGAGGCGGAGGAGATGTCGATGCCCCAGGAGACGGTGGGCGGTTTCAGGCCGACGCCGAGGAAGGACAGGGTGGCCTCCAGGGCGATGTAGGTGCCCAGAGCGATGGTGGCCACGACGATCACCGGGGCGATGGCGTTGGGCAGGATGTGCCGCAGCAGGATCCGGGTGCCGCCCGCGCCGAGCGCCCTGGCCGCCTGGACGTAGTCGTGCTCCTTGGCGGTGACCACCGAGCCGCGTGCGATGCGGGAGATCTGCGGCCAGCCCAGCAGCACGATGAAGCCCACCACCGGCCAGATGGCGCCGCTGGTGACCACGGAGAGGAAGACCAGGCCGCCGAGGATCAGCGGGATGCCGAAGAAGACGTCGGCGATCCGCGACAGCAGGCCGTCCCACCAGCCGCCGAAGAATCCGGCCAGGCCGCCGAGCACGCTGCCCAGCAGGGCGGCTCCGGCGGTGGCGCAGACGCCGACGGTGATGGAGGCGCGGGCGCCGTGCACGGTGCGGGTGTAGACGTCGCAGCCCTGGGCGTCGTAACCGAAGGGGTGGCCGGCCTGGGAACCCTGCTGGGCCTTGTTCAGGTCGCAGGCCAGCGGGTTGCCGGGGGCGATGGACTGCGGCCAGACGGCGATGAAGACCAGGAAGAGGATGACCAGCGCCGAGAGCACGAAGACCGGGTTGCGGATCAGGTCGTGCCCGGCGTCGGACCACAGGCTGCGCGGCTTGCCGGTGAGGTCGGTCCGGCCCCGGTCGGGTCCCCGCTCCAGGGTCCGGGCCGCGCCGGTGGCCAGGTCCATGGCTCCGCCACCGCCGGTCGGCGCGATGACCTCATCAGGTGGTCCGGGCTGTCCGGACTGTCCGGGCGCTCCGAGTGGCTCAGGCATAGCGGATCCTCGGGTCGAGCACGGCGTAGAGCAGGTCCACGAGCAGGTTGGCCAGCAGGAAGACGATCACCAGGATGGTGACGAAGCCGACCACGGTGGGCGAGTTCTGCCGAAGGATGCCCTGGTAGAGCTGGTAGCCCACGCCATGGATGTTGAAGATCCGCTCGGTGACGATGGCGCCGCCCATCAGGGCCCCGATGTCGGTGCCGATGAAGGTGACCACCGGGATCAGTGAGTTGCGCAGCAGATGGCGGGTGATGACCCGATGGCGCGGCAGGCCCTTGGCGACGGCGGTGCGCAGGTAGTCGGCGCGGGTGTTCTCGGCGATGGAGGTGCGGGTGAGCCGGGTGGTGTACGCCAGCGAGGTGAGCGCGAGCACCACGCCGGGCAGCAGCAGCTCGTTCACGGGTGCTTCCGGCGATACGGAGGGGCTCACCCATTCCCATCTGACGCCGAGCAGGAACTGCAGCACATAGCCGCTGACGAAGGTCGGGATGGAGACCACGACCAGGGTGAGCAGCAGCACCGAGGTGTCCACGGCCCGCCCGCGGCGCAGTCCGCTGAAGACGCCGAGGGCGATGCCCACCACGATCTCGATCGCCACGGCGACCAGGGTGAGCCGCAGGGTGATCGGGAAGGAGATGCGCATCAGCTCGGTGACCCGGTCGCCGTTGAAGGCGGTGCCGAAGTCGCCCTGGAAGATCTGCCCCATGTAGTGCAGGTACTGCTTCCACAGCGGTTCGTCGAGGTAGAGGTCCTTGCGGATCCGGGCGGCGGTGGCCGGGTCGGGGGCGCGGTCGCCGAAGAGCGCGGCGACCGGGTCGCCGAGCGCGTACACCATGAAGAAGATCAGGAACGTGCTGCCCAGGAACACCGGCACCATCTGGAGCAGCCGCCTGATCACATAGCGGCCCATGCCGTCAGCTGACCTTGATCTGGTCGTAGACGGGCACGCTGAACGGGTTCAGGGCCACGTTGCCGATCCGGTCGGAGTAGCCGGCGCTGCCGTTCTGGTACCACAGCGGGATGGCGGCCATCTGACCGGAGAGCACCCGTGAGGCGTCCTGGAAGGTGGTGATCGCCTGTGCGGAGTCGGAGTCGGCGTTGGCCCGGTCCACCAGGTGGTCGAAACGCTTGTCGCTCCAGTGGCCGTCGTTGGAGGAGGCGTCGGTGTAGTAGAGCGGCTGGAGGAAGTTCTGGATGAGCGGGTAGTCCATCTGCCAGCCGGCGCGGAACGGGCCCTTCATCCGCTTGTCGCTGATCTGGTTGCGGAAGTCGGCGAAGGTGCCGACGGGGTTGCCCACGCAGGCCCGGTCGTTGTGCAGCACGTTGTTGACGCTGTGGCAGATGGCGTCCACCCACTCCCGGTGGGAGCCGGTGTCCGCGTTGTACGAGATGGTCATCCGGCCGCCGGGCAGCCCGCCGCCCTGGTCGATCATCTTCTTGGCCTCCTGGGGCCGGTACTCGCAGGCCGTGCCGCACAGCCCCGGCTTGTAGCCGCCCTGCGGGCCGAGTACCGGTGAGGTCCAGTCGGTGGCCGGGGTGCGGGTGTCGCGGAAGATCTGGTGGGTGATCAGCCGGCGGTCGATGGCCATCGAGATACCGGTGCGCAGCTTGGCGGAGTTCGGGCCGTTCCACCGTTTGTCGTAGAACGGGAAGGCGAGGGTCTGGATGATGCCGGCCGGCTGGTTGATGTACCGCTTGCCGAGGTCGGCCCTGACATTGGGGAGTTGCGAGGCCGGGATGTCGTCGACCAGGTCGAGGTTGCCGGCCTGGAGGTCGGTGTAGGCGGTGTTGTTGTCGGTGTAGACCCGCAGGTCGACACCGCCGTTGCGGGCCGCGTCGGGCCCGGGGTACCCCGGCCGCCTGCGCAGCTTTATCACCGAGCCCCTGGTGTACGAGCTGATCAGGTACGGGCCGTTGCCGATGGGCTTCTTCACCCATGCCTCGTGGTCGGTGAAGAACGCCCGGGGCAGCGGGGCGAAGGCGTTGTACCCCAGGGTGTCGGGCCAGGTGGAGAACTTCTGGGTGAGCCGTACGGTGAAGGTGTACGGGTCCTTCACCCGGAGTCCGGAGAGCGTCTTGGCGGTGGGCCGGCCGGAGGTGGGGTGCACCTTGTCGTACCCCTGGATGTACTCGAAGAAGTAGGCGTTCTTCTGCTTGTTGTCGAGCAGCGCGCCGTAGTTCCAGGCGTCCACGAAGGAACTGGCGGTAACCTTCTCTCCGTTGCTGAAGGTCCATCCCTTCTTGACGGTGACGGTGTAGTTCCGCTGGTCGGTGGTGTCGATCCGCTCGGCGAGCATGTCCTTGGCCTCGCCGGTCCTGGGGTCGTACCGCTTGAGCCCCCGGAAGGCCATGTCGAGGACCTTGCCGCCCTGTACGTCGTTGGTGTTCGCCGGCTCCAGCGGGTTCTGCGGGTCGCCCCAGGACGCCCGGACCACACCGTTCGGGCCGCCCTGCACATCGCCCCCGCCCCCGCAGGCCGCGGCTGTCGCGGTGACCGCGATGGCACCCACGACCCACAGGGCCCGCCCGGCACCGCGCATCGGCTGTCTCCTCATGGTGCGAGATCATCAGCGAGTACCCATAACACCCCAAAAGGTGATGAGACGCCATTTGCGGATGCCGCCGGGCCTGCGGAGGCCGAGAAAACCGCCCATATGTCTCAAGCGGGGGGCGCCTCCGGCGGGGGCGAAGGGCTGGCAG
>NZ_SRID01000272.1 GCF_004684805.1 Streptomyces palmae | reverse complement strand
GAACCCGCACCCTCCACCCCCTCCCGCAAGGTGACCTCGCCATCCCAGGAGTTGTCGTGGAAGACCAGGTGGGTACCCGCGTCCGCCACCACCAGCTGCACCGGCATGGTGAGGTACAGCGGGTCGTCGCCCGGGCCGAAGCTGCCTCCCGGATCGGTGTTCCACAGCCGGTACGCGCCGTCCCGCAGCCGAGGCCCGTGGGCCCGGCCGCCCAGCCCGAAGAACCGGGCGTCCGCGGCCACCTCGGAACGCTGCACCCAGCGCGGAGGGACCGGCCGCGGGGCCGCCTCGTCCGCGGTCGGTGCCGCCTCCGCCGGCTCCCACCAGCGCGGCGGCAGGTCCCGCCGCAGCACCAGCCCACCGGGGGTGCGCACCTCCACCGCGCCCATCCGGGACACCGCCACGATCACCCGCTCCGACACCACCCGCCAGCCGCCGTCGGTGTCCGGCTCCAGCACCGCCCGCTCGTCCGCCTCCAGGGCGCCGCCCGCCAAGGCGTACGAGGGCTCGGGACCAGCGCCGTCCCAGCCGCAGAACACCACGCCCCCGGACGCCACCCGCACCCGCAGCACCGACCGGGCGAACCGCACCACCCCGCCGCCCGGCTCCGGCTCCGCACCCTGCGCGACCCCCGGCACCCGCGCGCGCTCCGCCGCCGGCCGGGGCAGCCCCACCGCGTCCGTGCGGCGCCGCCGCCACGCCGACCGCACCGAGCGCAGCCCCCGCGCCGTACCGACCACCTTCACCGACCGCACCAGGTCACGCGCATCCATGCTGATCAGCCTGCCATTACCGACCCGCGGAAAACGCCGCGTTCAACTGCCGTTCACCCGTGGTCCGCCCACATCGCCTCATCCCCTTCTATGGGGGCCCGGCCCTGGTGCGTGGAGTGATCACATGGCATCGTCTGCTGAGCCGCGTCACGCGTCCACCCATCCGGGCGTACGCCGACGCACACCACGCGCACAGTCCGGGAGCCGAGATGACGACCGCACCGCAGCCCGCCACCCAGCCGGAACCGCTGTGGCAGCCCGACGACCGCCGGATCGCCGGTGCCCAGATCACCCGCTTCCACGCCTGGGCCGCCGAACACCACGGCGCGCCGGCGCCGCACCCCGACGACCCCGCCGCGAGCTACGCCGCCCTGCACCACTGGTCGGTGACCGAGCTGGAGCGCTTCTGGCAGGCGGTCGCCGAGTGGTTCCAGGTCCGCTTCGCCACCCCCTACCAGCGGGTGCTGGCCGACCCCGCGATGCCGGGCGCGAGCTGGTTCCCCGGAGCCACCCTCAACTACGCCGAGCACGCGCTGCGTGCCGCCGAGGACCCGGCCCGCGCCGACCGGCCCGCCCTGCTGCACGTCGACGAGGACCACCAGCCGCGGCCGGTCAGCTGGGCCGAGCTGCGCGACCAGGTGGGCTCGGTGGCCGCCACCCTGCGCCGGCTCGGGGTCCGCCCCGGGGACCGGGTCAGCGGCTACCTCCCCAACATCCCGCAGGCCACCGTCGCACTGCTGGCCAGCGCCGCGGTCGGCGCGGTGTGGACCTCCTGCGCCCCGGACTTCGGGGCCCGCAGCGTGCTGGACCGCTTCCAGCAGGTCGAACCCGTCGTCCTGTTCACCGTGGACGGCTACCGCTACGGGGGCAAGGTGCACGACCGCACCGGGACCGTCGCCGAACTGCGGCAGGAGCTGCCCTCGCTGCGCGCCGTGGTGCACATCCCGCTGATCGGCACCCCGGCCCCCGAGGGCGCGCTGGAGTGGCAGGAGGCGGCCGGGCAGGCCACCGAACCGGTCTTCGAGCAGGTGCCCTTCGACCACCCGCTGTGGGTGCTGTACTCCTCGGGCACCACCGGTCTGCCCAAGGCCATCGTCCAGTCCCAGGGCGGCATCCTGCTGGAGCACCTCAAGCAGCTGGGGCTGCACACCGACCTGGGGCCCGAGGACCGCTTCTTCTGGTACACCTCCACCGGCTGGATGATGTGGAACTTCCTCGTCTCCGGCCTGCTGGTCGGCTCCACCGTGGTGCTCTACGACGGCAGCCCCGGCTACCCGGACACCGGCGCCCAGTGGCGGGTCGCCGAGCGCTCCGGCGCCACCTTGTTCGGCACCTCCGCGGCCTATGTGATGGCCTGCCGCAAGGACGGCGTCCGGCCGGGCCGCGACTTCGACCTCTCCCGGGTCCGCTGTGTGGCCACCACCGGCTCCCCGCTGCCGCCCGACGGCTTCCGCTGGATCCACGACGAGGTCGCCGAGGACATGTGGATCGCCTCGGTGAGCGGCGGCACCGATGTGTGCAGCTGCTTCGCGGGCGCGGTCCCCACCCTCCCGGTGTACATCGGGGAACTCCAGGCCCCCAGCCTGGCCACCGACCTCCAGGCCTGGGACCCGCACGGCAAGCCGGTCACCGACGAGGTCGGCGAACTCGTCGTCACCCGCCCGATGCCCTCCATGCCCGTCCACTTCTGGAACGACCCCGACGGCAGCCGCTACCGGGACAGCTACTTCGAGATGTTCCCCGGGGTGTGGCGGCACGGCGACTGGATCACCCTCACCTCCCGCGGCAGCGTGATCATCCACGGCCGCTCCGACTCCACCCTCAACCGGCAGGGCGTACGGATGGGTTCCGCCGACATCTACGAGGCGGTGGAGCGCCTGCCCGAGATCCGCGAGTCCCTGGTCCTCGGGGTGGAGCAGCCGGACGGCGGCTACTGGATGCCGCTCTTCGTCCACCTCGCCGAGGGCGCGGTGCTCGATGACGGCCTCCGCGACAAGATCAAGCGCACCATCCGCGCCGAACTGTCGCCGCGGCACGTCCCGGACGAGGTCATCGAGGTGCCCGGCATTCCGCACACCCTCACCGGCAAGCGCATCGAGGTCCCGGTCAAGCGGATGATGCAGGGCACCCCCCTGGACAAGGCGGTCAACCTCGGATCGGTGGACGACCAGGGACTGCTCCACTTCTACGCCGACATCGCCCGCACCCGCGGCGCGGCCGGCGGCCCCCAGGACTGACGGACCCCGCCGGACCGGGGCGGCGGACGGCTGACACCAGCGACGCGGGGTGCCCGACCGGCTGACCGGTGACGGCCGGAGCGCGCGGTACGCTCGGCCGCCCCGGCCCGCGGGCGTACGCCGAGCGCGGCGCCCGCCGGGCCCGGCTCCCTGGGCACCTGCGTCCGTCGCGCGGGTCCCACTGGCGGGCCGCGCCGCCGGGCGTACGGTCGGCGCCCCCGCCGCGATCCCCGGTCAGCCCCCGTACGTGGCCTGGGACTCGCCCAGCACCGCCGCGAGGTCCTCCGCCAGCCGGGGCGCGTCCGCCACCGGCAGCGCCGCCGTAGTGACCCGGACCCCCGGCGCGGCGGCGAGCCGGAACCGCGCCCCGGAGGCGACCCACCAGCCGCGCGTCCGCAGCCCGCTGACCGCCGCCGCCTCGTCCCGTACCGGCACCCAGACGTTCATCCCGCTCGCACCGTGCCCGGCCACCCCTCGGGCGGCCAGCGCCTCGACGAGCGCGGTGCGCCGCTGGGCGTAGGCGGTCCGCGCGGTGTCGAGCAGATCCCAGGTCGCCGGATCCGTCCACAGCCGCACCACCATCTCCTGCAGCACATGGCTCACCCAGCCCGAGGTGAGCAGCAGCCGCCCGTCGTGCCGGGCGAGCGTGGTGGCGTCGCAGGCCAGGGCCGCCCAGCGCAGATCCGTCCCGAGGAACTTGGAGACGGTACGCACCTGCGCCCAGCGCGGCAGTCCGCCGGCGGTCAGGGTGTGCAGGGGCACCCCGGCGATGGCGGAGTTGTGGTCGTTCTCGATCAGCAGCACCTCGGGAGCCGCCCGCAGCACCTCGACCAACTCGTCCCGGCGCCGCGCCGAGAAGCACCCCCCGCAGGGGTTCTGCGAGCGCGGACTGCAGATCACCGCCCGGGCGCCGGCCCGCAGCGCCGAGCGCAGCGCGTCCGGCCGCATGCCCTCGTCGTCGACCGCCACCGGCACGCTGCGCAGGCCCAGCGCCGCGACCAGGTCCAGCAGATGGTGGTAGCCGGGGTCCTCCATGGCCACCGCGTCACCCGGCCGCAGCTCGGCCGAGAGCAGCCGCGCGGCGCAGTCCAGCGCCCCGTGCGCGAAGGTGACGTGCTCGGACGGCACCCCGTCGGCCTCGTACCAGGCGCGGGTCAGCTCCTCCAACCGCGCCAGCCGGGGGACCGAACGGTGCGAGCGCGCCCCGGGGGAGAGCCGGGCCGGCGGCAGCAGCGCCGGCAGGAAGGCGGGGTCGGGGTGGCCGCCGGCCAGGTCCCGCACCCCCGGGGGCACGGGCGGCGGGCGCCGCGAGGCGACCGCGGGGGCATCGGCGATCACCGTCCCGCCGCGCCCGCGGGTGACCACGATGCCGCGCTGCCGGAGCTCCTTGTACGTGGTCGCCACCGTGCCGGGGCTCACCCCCAGGCGCTCGGCGAGCCGCCGCACCGGAGGCAGGGCGGTGCCCGGCGGCAACGCTCCCTCCGCGACCCCCTGCTCGATGGACGCACCGATGCCCTTGGCACTGGTACCACTGATCTCATATTGTGTTGCCACATACTCAAATATGTATCAATACAATAATCTCGTCAAGGGGGGAATCTGGTGGGCCGGCCGCACCGCTTCACCGCATTCACAGCGCTCAGCGCCCGGATACCCGGTGGCCCCGACGGCCGCCGACTGCTCGCGGTCGCCCTGATCGACCGGATCGGCTCCGGACTGTGGGCAGCCACCGCGGTCCTCTACTTCACCTACGTCGCCGATCTGAGCGCCGCCCGGATCGGGCTGCTGCTCGCCGTCTCCGGCGCCGTCGGTGTGGCCGGACCGCCCATCGCCGGCCACCTGGCCGACCGGGTCCGGCTCCGCCCGCTGATGGTCGGCGTACAGGCCATCCGGGCCGCCGCCTCACTCGCCCTGCTCACCACCACCGAACTGGCCCCGCTCTGCGCCGTCGCGGCGGCCGGCAGCCTCGGCGACCGGGCCTCCTCCGTCCTCACCAAGCTCTACGCGACACGCATGGCCGGCCCCGAGCGGACCCGCTACCAGGCCATCAACCGCACCGTGGCCAACCTCGGCTGGGCACTCGGAGGGCTCGCCGCCGCGGCAGCGCTCGCCGCGGGAAACCCGGCCGTGTACCGCGCCCTGCTCATCGGCGACGCGCTCTCCTACGTCCTGGCCGCCCTGATCACCCTGCGCTGCCAGGAGCCCGAGGCGCCCTCCCGCGTGGTGGCCCGCGGGCCGGACCCCGGCGACACCGCCGCGTGTGCGGCGGAACCCGCCACCGCACCCCCCAGCCCTTGGCGGGACCGCGGCTACCTGCTCTACACCGCGACCGACGCCGTCCTCTTCCTGGACGACTCGATCTTCAAGATGGGCCTGACCCTCTGGCTGGTCACGGGCACCAGCGCGCCCCACGGCCTGGCGCCCCTGCTCCTGGTCCTCAACAACGTCCTGGTGGTGCTCCTCCAGGTGCCCTGCGCCCGCTTCGGCGCCGACCCCGCCGCCGCCCGCCGGGCACTCCTCCCCCTCGGCGGGATCTTCCTGGCCGGCGGCGCGGCCCTGGCCCTGTCCGCCCTGCCCGCACCCTGGGTCGCCTCCACCGCCCTGATCCTCGCCGCCACCGCCTTCACCCTCGCCGAGATCCTGCACTCCACCATCTCCTGGGAGCTGTCCGTCGCCCTCGCCCCGTCCCGGGCGCAGGGCGCCTACCTGGGCGTGCACAGCCTGGGGCAGGCGAGCCAGCGCAGCGTCGGCCCGCTGGCCGTGACCGCCGCGATGGCCGTCGGACCGGTCGGCTGGCTCGGCTTCGGTGCGGCCATCGCGGCCGTCTGCTGCCTCCAGCGCCACCTGGTGGAACGCCGGCCCGCAGCGCCGTTGTCAGTGCCCGCGGTTACGGTGAGTGAGCATTGACCACCACGCGCTGAGGGGGATACATGGCGCACAACGAGAAGTACGGCACGGCACACCGGGGGGCCCGGCGCACCGCACGGCGGATGCTGCGCCGGGAGGCGCCCAGCACCGTGGCCCTACTGGCGGACGAGGAGGACTTCGCGGCCATGCGCCGCTACACCTCCTTCGCCTTCCCGGACCACCCGAGCTATCTGCGCCAGGTGGAAGGCTTGCTCAAGGAGCTGGCGACCGAGCGGGTGCACACCACGGTCGCCCTCTTCGACCCCGTGGAGTACGCGGAGTACTGCTCCCACCACCGGCTCGACCCCGACTCCGCGGAGAGCCGCGCCCGCTATGTCGCGGAGATCGCCGCGGCGGGCGGCACGGTCGTCTACGCCGGGCAGCCCGTCGACCACCTGGTGCCCCAACTCGTCGACGCGGTGGCCCGTCAGTCCACCTGGGAGTCCGCCACCGAGCTGCTGACCCGCGCCGGCGACTGCCCGGACCGCGGCACGGACCTCGGGGAAGCCGCCGGACGCCGCGCGGCCCTGCTGCTGCGCGAGCTGCTGGCGGCGGCCGGCCCCGGACGGCACCATCTGGTGTGCAGCGTCCCGGCGCCGCGGGCACTCATCGCCGCACTCCGCGCCGAGGTGCCGCCGGCCGTCGACGGCAAGGCCGCCGAACCCCTGCTGGTCGAGGCGGACGCCCTGCTGTTCAGCGCGGTACTCGCCGCCGGGATCGTCACCGCCGGTCCCGCAGGGGTGGTCCTGCGCACCGAGGCCGAGGGCCTGCCGGAGACGGTCCGCGGCTGGGTGCTGGAGGGGGACTGGCTGCGACCGCTGACCGAGGCGGAGGTGTTCGCCGCCTACTGCACGGACATCAGGACGGGCGAACCCGTGCCGCCCGAGCACGGGGTGGCATACCGCGCCGGATTCCCGCTCGCCCGCCCGCAGGATCCGTGACGGACGGACCCGTGAACGGCGGGACCCGCCCGCGAGGACACGGCCCCGCCGACAAAGGTGTCCCCGCGCGGTTCGCGCGGGGACACCTCCACTGCCGGCCTGCCGCGACGGCACCGCCGCGGCAGGCGGGGACTCACTCCCCGGAGAGCACCGCCTGCGCGGCCAGCCGCGCCTCCTCGGCGGTGTCCGCCGCCCGCGCGGCGGCCGCCGCCCGCTCGCACTGGGCCAGCGTGTGCTTGGCCAGCGCCGCACGCACATAGGGGATGGAGGCCGCGCCCATGGACAGGCTGGTGACGCCCAGACCGGTCAGCACGCAGGCGAGCAGGGGATCGGAGGCCGCCTCGCCGCACACACCGCAGCTCTTGCCCTCCGCCCGGGCCGCCTCGGCGGACGCCGCCACCAGGTCCAGCAGCGCCGGCTGCCACGGATCCTGCAGCCGGGACACGGCACCCACCTGCCGGTCCGCGGCGAAGGTGTACTGCGCCAGGTCGTTGGTGCCCAGCGACAGGAACTCCACCTCCTGCAGAATGGCGCGGGCCCGCAGTGCCGCCGACGGAATCTCCACCATCGCACCGAACTTGGCCGTGAGCCCCGCCTCCCGGCAGGCGTCGGCGAAGGCCCGGGCATCGATGCGGTCCGCCACCATCGGCGCCATGACCTCGAGGTAGACCGGCAGCCCCTCGGCCGCCTTGGCCAGCGCCGTCAGCTGGGTACGCAGGACCTCGGGGTGGTCCAGCAGGGTACGCAGCCCCCGTACGCCCAACGCCGGGTTCGGCTCGTCGGCCGGGGTCAGGAAGTCCAGCGGCTTGTCCGCGCCCGCGTCCAGTACCCGCACCACCACCCGGCCCTCCGGGAAGGCCTCCAGCACCTTTCGGTAGGCCTCCACCTGCTTCTCCTCGGACGGCGCCTGCCGGCTGTCGTCCAGGAAGAGGAACTCGGTGCGGAACAGCCCCACGCCCTCGGCACCCGCCTCCACCGCGGCCGGCACATCCGCCGGCCCGCCGATGTTGGCCAGCAGCGGCACCTTGTGGCCGTCGGAGGTGGCACCCGGTCCGGAGGAGGCGGCCAACGCGGCCTTGCGCTCCTCGGCGGCCTTGGCCAGCTCTGCCCGCTGCCGCGCGTTCGGGGCCACATGCACGTCACCGGTGCTGCCGTCGACCGCGATCACCGTGCCCTCGGCCAGCTCGCAGGCGCCCGGCAGAGCCACCACCGCGGGCACGCCCAGGGCCCGCGCGAGGATCGCGCTGTGGCTGGTCGGCCCGCCCTCCTCGGTGACGAAGCCCAGCACCAGCGCGGGGTCGAGCAGCGCGGTGTCGGCCGGCGCCAGATCGCGCGCGATCAGCACATACGGCTCATCGCTGTCCGGCACGCCCGGCATGGGCACGCCGAGCAGCCGGGCCACGATCCGGTTCCGCACGTCGTCCAGGTCGGCAACCCGCCCCGCGAGGTACTCCCCGGCACCGGCCAGCAGCGCGCGGTAGGAGGCGAAGGCGTCGTACACCGCGCGCTCCGCCGTGCTGCCCACCGCGATCCGGCGCTCCACGTCGGCCATCAGCTCGGGGTCCTGCGCCATCAGTGCCTGAGCCTCCAGCACGGCCTGCGCCTCGCCTCCGGCCAGATTGCCGCGCGCGATCAGATCGGCCGCCACCGCCTCCACGGCCTGGCGGGCCCGCCCCTGCTCGCGCGGTGCCTCCTCCGTGGGAATCTGCTTCGCGGGCGGCTCCAGGACAGCCGTTCCCATGTGCCGCACCTCGCCGATCGCCACCCCGTGGCTCACGCCGACGCCTCGCAGCGTTGTCTCCATCACACCCGTCCCCGGTCGGTGCGGTGGGCTCGTCCCGCCGCACTGGTGGTCATCGAAGCCGTCCACGACGGCGCTGGCGTCACTGCCAGGTGAAGAGGGTGTCGCCCGCCTTCAGCTCACCGTCCTCACGCAGCTCACCGAGGTTCTCCGCGGTGGCCTCCAGCGCCACCACCGGACAGACCGGCGACTTGCCGGCGGCCTCGACGGCGGCGGGGTTCCAGCGCACCACGGCGTCACCGCACCGGACGGTGTCGCCCTTGTGGACGAGCAGTTCGAAGCCCTCACCGTTGAGCTGGACGGTGTCGATGCCGAGGTGGGTCAGCACCCCGTGGCCCTCTCCGTCGACGACGACGAAGGCATGCGGGTGGAGCGAGACGATGATGCCGTCGACCGGCGCGACCGCGACCGAGGGCTCGCGCTCGGGGTCGATGGCGGTTCCGGGACCCACCATCGCGCCGGAGAACACCGGGTCGGGCACTGCCGCCAGGCCGATGGCCCGTCCGGCCAGCGGGGACGTCACGGTGGTCATGGGAAGCCTCCCAGAGGTGGGGATTCAAACTGACCAGAAGGGTAAGTCATAGGAGTAGACCAATCGCGCAACCGGATCCCCGGGGCGGAGCACGTCCGGGCCCTGCCGATTTGCCTCTCCCCAGGGGTAGCTGTACTGTCGTGTCCCTGCCCCGGAGGCGGCGCCGCGGACTGAAAGCCGTGAGCGAGCGAACCGAGGCAGCACTCCTCAGATTCAGATCCAATTCTCGGGTCCACTTCTGCGTGCTTGCAGAAATCGAGTGGTCAGAGAGCGGGAAATGGCCTGATAGAGTGTGAAACACCGAAGGGAAGCGCCCGGAGGAAGCCCGAGAGGGAATCCGAAGGAAGCGTCCGTTCCTTGAGAACTCAACAGCGTGCCAAAAGTCAACGCCAGATTAGTTGATACCCCGTCTCCGGGCCTGATGGTCTGGGACGAGGTTCCTTTGAAGAAAAAACACAGCGAGGA
>NZ_SRID01000271.1 GCF_004684805.1 Streptomyces palmae | reverse complement strand
GGGCCACATCGGAGAAGGTGGGTTCCGGGGCGGGCGACTCGCTGGGCAGCTTCTCCGGCTGGGGCAGATGGCCGGCCTTGTCCCCCGAGGCCGTGTCCTTGCCGCTGCTCACCACGGCGGTGGCCACGATCGCCGCGACGGCCCCGGTGGCCAGCACCCCGCCGCCGATCAGCAGCCACCTGCGGCGGCGGCCGCGGCGCGCGGTGTCGTCGGCCATCGCCGCCCAGTCCGGGGTCCGCGGCGCCGGCTGCGGCTGCTGCTGGACGCCGCCGGGCCCGTACGGCCCGCCCGGCGCTCCCGGGAAGGGGCCCTGCGGTGCGCCCGGGCCCTGTGCCGCGCCTGGGAAGGGGCCCTGCGGTGCGCCCGGGCCCTGCGGTGTGCCGGGGAACGGTCCCTGCGGCGCCCCCGGGCCCTGTGCCGCGTCCGGGAACGGCCCCTGCGGTGCGTTCGACCCCTGTGGTGTGCCGGGGAACGGCCCCTGCGGCGCCCCCGGGGCCTGTGCCGCGCCCGGGAACGGTCCCTGCGGTATGCCCCCCTGCGGTGTCCCCGGGCCCGGTGTCCCCCCGGGGCCCTGCGGCTCTCCGGGGCCGTACGGTCCCGGCCCCTGAGGTCCCCCCTGCCCATAGCTCATGGCGCGCATCTTAAACCGGTTGGAAAGAGCCCAGGAGTCCCGCGACAATCCTGCCTCATGGGACATCTGGAGGCCGCGCACCTGGAGTACTACCTGCCGGACGGGCGGGTGCTGTTGGGCGATGTGTCGTTCCGGGTCGGCGAAGGCTCGGCAGTGGCGCTGGTCGGGCCGAACGGGGCGGGCAAGACCACCCTGCTGCGGCTGATCGCCGGTGAGCTCAAGCCGCACGGCGGCACCGTCACGGTGAGCGGCGGGCTGGGGGTGATGCCGCAGTTCGTGGGCTCGGTGAGGGACGAGCGGACCGTGCGGGACCTGCTGGTCTCGGTCTCCCAGCCGCGGCTGCGGGAGGCCGCCGCCGCGGTGGACGCCGCCGAGCTCGCGGTGATGACGGTCGACGACGAGGCCGCGCAGATGGCGTACGCGCAGGCGCTCAGCGACTGGGCGGAGGCCCGCGGCTACGAGGCCGAGACGCTATGGGACATCTGCACCACGGCCGCGCTCGGCGTCCCCTACGAGAAGGCCCAGTGGCGGCAGGTGCGCACGCTCAGCGGCGGTGAGCAGAAGCGGCTGGTGCTGGAGGCGCTGCTGCGCGGTCCCGACCAGGTGCTGCTGCTCGACGAGCCGGACAACTACCTCGACGTGCCCGGCAAGCGCTGGCTGGAGGAGCGGCTGCGGGAGACCCGGAAGACGGTGCTGTTCGTCTCCCACGACCGGGAGCTGCTGGCCCGGGCCGCCGAGAAGATCGTGAGCGTGGAGCCCAGCCCGGCCGGCTCGGACGTCTGGGTGCACGGCGGCGGCTTCGGCACGTACCACCAGGCGCGGGCCGAGCGCTTCGAGCGCTTCGAGGAGCTGCGGCGCCGCTGGGACGAGAAGCACGCCCAGCTGAAGAAGCTGGTGCTGGACATGCAGCAGTACGCGGCGCGCAGCGACGAGATGGCCTCCCGCTACCAGGCGGCCAAGACCCGGCTGCGGAAGTTCGAGGAGATCGGCCCGCCGCCGGAGCCGCCGCGCAAGCAGGAGATCACCATGCGGCTGCACGGCGGACGCACCGGGGTACGCGCCGTGACCTGCGCGGGCCTGGAGCTGACCGGGCTGATGCGCCCCTTCGACCTGGAGGTCTTCTACGGCGAGCGGGTCGCGGTGCTGGGCTCCAACGGCTCCGGCAAGTCGCACTTCCTGCGGCTGCTGGCGGGCGAGGAGATCGCGCACACCGGGGCCTGGAAGCTGGGCGCCCGGGTGGTCCCCGGCCACTTCGCGCAGACCCACGCGCACCCGGAGCTGCTGGGCCGCACCCTGGTGGACATCCTGTGGACCGAGCACGCCAGGGACCGGGGCCGGGCGATGAGCGCGCTGCGCCGCTACGAGCTGGAGCGGCAGGGCGACCAGCGCTTCGAGCAGCTCTCCGGCGGCCAGCAGGCGCGCTTCCAGATCCTGCTGCTGGAGCTGGCCGGCACCACCGCGCTGCTGCTGGACGAGCCGACGGACAACCTGGACCTGGAGAGCGCGGAGGCGCTGCAGGAGGGGCTGGAGGCCTACCAGGGGACGGTGCTGGCGGTCACCCACGACCGCTGGTTCGCCCGCTCCTTCGACCGCTACCTGGTGTTCGGCGCGGACGGCCGGGTGCGGGAGGCCCCGGAGCCGGTCTGGGACGAGGGCCGGGTGGCGCGCCGCAGGTGAGGCGGGATCCCGGGCTTCCGGGACCCCGATGGAGGGATCCGCGGCGGCGGGGCGGGGCTGTTTTGACCCGTCCGGGGGCGGGCCGGTATTCTGCTGGTTCGTTATGCGTATTGGCTTGCTCGTTCTCACGTGAGAGGCCGTTACGCCGGTCCACCGGGCCGATGACCAGCGGTCGCCCTTCGGTTTGCGTCACCGGAGCGCGGTCACAGCTGTCGTGATCGTCTGGGTGGCCTTGTAAGGACCCTTCCCCTCGGTCCTCGTGGCCTGGGGGAAACCACTCACTGAAGAAGCGAAGGCTACGACCGTGCGTACGTACAGCCCCAAGCCCGGCGATGTCCAGCGCCAGTGGCACGTCATCGACGCGCAGGACGTCGTCCTGGGCCGTCTGGCCTCGACGGCCGCGTCCCTCCTGAGGGGCAAGCACAAGCCGATGTACGCGCCTCACGTCGACACTGGTGACTTCGTCATCATCATCAACGCCGACAAGGTGCACCTGTCCGGTAACAAGCGGACCCAGAAGATGGCCTACCGCCACTCCGGTTTCCCGGGTGGTCTGCGGTCCGTCCGCTACGACGAGCTGCTCGACAAGAACCCCGAGAAGGCCGTCGAGAAGGCCGTCAAGGGCATGCTCCCGAAGAACACCCTCGGCCGTCAGATGCTCTCGAAGCTGAAGGTCTACGCCGGCTCCGAGCACCCGCACGGTGCCCAGCAGCCGACCCCGTTCGAGATCACCCAGGTCGCGCAGTAGTTCCGGCCACCCCTAAGACGAGAGATATCTGAGGAGAATCGTGGCTGAGACCACCGCCGAGACGCCGATCGACGAGTACGAGGGCGACCACACCTTCGAGTCCGAGGCGACCGAGTACTCCAGCGAGTCGCTTGCCTCCCGGTTCGGCGAGCCGCAGCCGGCCGCCGGCACCGGCCGCCGCAAGAACGCCGTGGCCCGCGTCCGCATCGTGCCGGGCACCGGCCAGTGGAAGATCAACGGTCGCACCCTCGAGGAGTACTTCCCGAACAAGGTGCACCAGCAGGAAGTCAACGAGCCGTTCAAGGTTCTGGAGCTCGACGACCGCTACGACGTCATCGCCCGCATCGCGGGTGGCGGCGTCTCCGGCCAGGCCGGTGCGCTCCGTCTGGGCATCGCCCGCGCCCTGAACGAGGCGGACGTGGACAACAACCGCGGCCCGCTCAAGAAGGCCGGCTTCCTGACCCGTGACGACCGCGCCACCGAGCGCAAGAAGGCCGGTCTGAAGAAGGCCCGCAAGGCGCCGCAGTACAGCAAGCGCTAATCGCGACTCGCTGCCTGCGCAGTGCGCTTTGGCACACTGCACCACGCCGACGCCCCGGCGGCACTATCCGTGCTGCCGGGGCGTTCGGCTATGGGGGGCCGGAATGCGTACACCCGTACGCCATACTCCGGTTCACGGCACGACACCTTTCTCCCGGGGGCGACCCGATACCCCCGCGCAATTCGGAGGACAGCAGTGGGACGACTCTTCGGTACGGACGGTGTGCGCGGTGTCGCCAACGCGGATCTGACGGCCGAGCTGGCGCTCGGACTGTCGGTCGCGGCGGCGCACGTACTCGCCGAAGCGGGTGACTTCGAGGACCATCGGCCGGTAGCGGTGGTCGGACGGGACCCGCGCGCGTCCGGGGAGTTCCTGGAGGCCGCCGTGGTGGCGGGGCTGGCCAGCGCGGGCGTCGACGTGCTGCGGGTGGGCGTGCTGCCCACCCCCGCGGTCGCCTACCTCACCGGGGCGCTCGGCGCCGACCTGGGCGTGATGCTGTCCGCCAGCCACAACCCGATGCCGGACAACGGCATCAAGTTCTTCGCCCGGGGCGGCCACAAGCTCGCCGACGAGCTGGAGGACCGGATCGAGGAGACCTACCGGGGCCACGCCGCCGGTGAGCCCTGGGAGCGGCCCACCGGCGCCGGCGTCGGCCGGGTGCGGGACTACGACGAGGGCTTCGACAAGTACGTGGCCCACCTCATCGGCGTACTGCCGAACCGCCTGGACGGCCTGAAGGTGGTCATCGACGGGGCGCACGGTGCCGCCTCCCGGGTCTCCCCGGAGGCCTTCGCACGGGCCGGCGCCGAGGTGATCACCATCGGCACCGAGCCGGACGGCCTCAACATCAACGACGGCTGCGGCTCCACCCACCTGGCCAAGCTGCGCACGGCCGTGGTGGAGCACGGCGCCGACCTGGGTGTGGCGCACGACGGCGACGCCGACCGCTGCCTGGCCGTGGACGCCCGCGGCGAGGAGGTGGACGGCGACCAGATCCTGGCCGTACTGGCGCTGGCGCTGCGCGAGCGCGGCGGGCTGCGCGGCGACACCGTGGTCGGCACCGTCATGTCCAACCTGGGCTTCAAGCTCGCCATGGAGCGCGAGGGCGTCCAGCTGGTGCAGACCGCGGTCGGCGACCGCTATGTACTGGAGGAGATGAAGCGCCACGGCTACGCGCTGGGCGGCGAGCAGTCCGGCCATGTCATCGTGCTGGACCACGCCACCACCGGCGACGGCACCCTCACCGGTCTGCTGCTGGCCGCCCGGGTCGCCGCCACCGGCCGGGGCCTGGCGGAGCTGGCCTCGGTGATGGAGCGGCTGCCGCAGGTGCTGATCAACGTGCCGGACGTGGACAAGTCGCGGGTCGCCAGCTCGGCCGAGCTGACCGCGGCGGTGGCCGAGGCGGAGCGGGAGCTGGGCACCACCGGCCGGGTGCTGCTGCGGCCCTCCGGCACCGAGCCGCTGGTCCGGGTGATGGTCGAGGCCGCCGACATCGAGCAGGCCCGCGCGGTGGCCGGCCGCCTGGCGGACGCGGTGAAGTCCGCCCTCGGCTAGGACGTCCCGGACCGGGCCGGGCCGTGTGGAGGGGAAACCTTCCGGCACGGCCCGGCCCGCGTGTTCACAGCTTCCGCAGCGAGAGCCGCTGGACCTTGTGGTCCGGCCCCTTGCGGAGCACCAGGGTGGCCCGGCCCCGGGTGGGCGCGACGTTCTCCTCCAGGTTGGGGCGGTTGACCGTGCGCCAGATCATCCGGGCGTACTCCAGCGCCTCCTCCTCGGAGACCTGGGTGTACTTGCGGAAGTACGAGTGCGGGTTCTGGAACGCCGTCTCGCGCAGCTTGCGGAACCGGCCCAGGTACCAGCGCTCGATGTCCTCGGTGCGGGCGTCCACGTAGACGCTGAAGTCGAAGAAGTCGGCGAGCCCCACCCGGGTGCGGCCGTCGGTGCCCGGCAGCGCGGGCTGGAGCACGTTCAGCCCCTCCACGATCAGGATGTCGGGGCGGTGCACGGTCTGGAGCTCGCCGGGCACGATGTCGTAGATCAGGTGCGAGTAGACCGGCGCCGAGACCTCTTCCCGGCCCGCCTTCACATCCGCCACGAACCGGGTCAGCGCCCGCCGGTCGTAGGACTCCGGGAAGCCCTTGCGGGACATCAGCCCGCGCCGGTGCAGCTCGGCGTTGGGGTACAGGAAGCCGTCGGTGGTGATCAGCTCCACCCGCGGGTGCTCGGGCCAGCGGGCCAGCAGCTCCCGCAGCAGCCGGGCGGTGGTGGACTTGCCGACCGCCACACTGCCCGCGACGCCGATGACGAACGGGGTGCCGGGCTGGGCGCCGTTGCCCTTCTTGGTGTCGCCGAGGAAGGTGTTGAGCGCGCCGCGCAGACTGCCGGTGGCGGCCACGTACAGGTTGAGCAGCCGGGACAGCGGCAGATAGACGTCCCGCACCTCGTCCAGGTCGATGACGTCGCCGAGGCCGCGCAGCCGGTCGAGTTCCCCGGCGGTCAGCGTCAGCGGCGTCTTCTTGCGCAGCGCGCTCCACTCCGCTCGGGACAGGTCCACGTACGGGGTCGAGTCACTGGTGCGCCGCTGCTGCGGGGGGCGCGCTGGAGACGTGATCACCACTTCATTTTCGTGGTTTCCGGGGCGGAGTGCCGCGTCACCGGGGCGTGGGCTAGGTCACGCCGGGGCGCCTCCGGCGCGGTCAGGGGGAGGTGGTGATCCGGATCACAGCCGATCCGCCCCTGTCCCGTCCGCTCGGCACGCCCGGCCACTGGTCCGGTCGGCGTCAGCCCGGGAGGAGGCCCTGGGTGTTCTCGGTGGGGACGGTCGCCGACTTCTCCGGTGCCTCGGCCTTCACCGGCGTGCCGTAGTCGGTGAGGTCCATGGTGATCAGGGCCGTGGTGCCGCCCATGGTGGAGGTGATCCGCACCCGGCGGATGCGGCCCTCGTCGTCCACCCAGGCGTCGCCGGCGACCGGCAGGTCCTTCCCCTGCTTCTTGCGGATCGCGTCCACCTTGGCGAGCGTGCCGGCCTCCAGCCGCATCGTGAGGGTGGCGTGGTCCAGGGTGCCGGTGTAGTGGGTGGTGGCCGTGCCGTCGATCTTCTCGGTGCCGGCCTTCTTCACCTTGCGCAGGGTCGAGATCTGCCTCAGCACGTGCTCCGGGTCGTTGACCGGGGCCCGCAGCAGGTAGTGGGCCTGGGTCTGGTCCCGCGGGATGACCGCCCACTTGCCCTTCTTGAGGTTGCCCAGCGGCTGGAGGTAGACCTTGCCGCCGGCGAAGACCTCGTCCATGTGGTCGATGGCGCCGCCGGGCAGCCGCGCGGTCAGCTTCCCGGTGTCCCGGCCCATGTCGAAGCCGCCGGACACGGTCATCTTGAAACCGCCCTTGTCGCTGCGCACCTCGATCCGCTCGGTGACCTTGGCGCTGCTCTTGCCGCTGGCCGCGGTGGCGGCGCTGACCGGGGTGCGCGGCACCTTCACCGGCAGGGGCGTGGCCGACACCTCGTCGAGCCCGTCGGTGTCACCGCCCGAGTCCGCGGAGCAGCCGACGAGGGAGCCGAGCAGGGCCGCGGCCAGCAGCGGTGCGGTGGCTGCGGTGAGAGTGGAGCGACGCACGATTCCCCCAGTAACGTCGGGTAGGGATGCGGCCCGGTGCCGTATCGGCGCATTATGCACGGTGCGCAGGTCCTGGGCATGGTGTGTGCTCGGTCACCTGCCGGAGGACCGGCCCGGAGCGCGCGTACCGGGCGGTGCCCCACGCTTGGCGCACGGGCGGATGCCCGTCCCCGGGCGCCTGGGCCGTACGCTGCGTGCATGTGCGGAATCGTTGGTTATGTGGGAGGGCAGTCCGCCCTCGATGTCGTCCTGGCCGGCCTCAAGCGGCTGGAGTACCGGGGCTATGACTCGGCAGGAGTGGCGGTGCTCGCGGATGGCGGCCTGGCCTCCGCGAAGAAGGCGGGCAAGCTCGCCAACCTGGAGAAGGAGCTCGCGGCCCGACCGCTGCCCAGCGGCGGCACCGGCATCGGCCACACCCGGTGGGCCACCCACGGCGGTCCGACCGACGCCAACGCCCACCCCCATCTGGACAACGCCGGTCGAGTGTCGGTGGTACACAACGGCATCATCGAGAACTTCGCCGCGCTGCGCGCCGAACTGACCGACCGCGGACACGAACTGGCCTCGGAGACCGACACCGAGGTCGTGGCGCACCTGCTTGCCGAGTCCTTCTCCTCCTGCGGCGACCTGGCCGAGGCGATGCGCCAGGTGTGCCGCCGGCTGGAGGGCGCCTTCACCCTGGTCGCGGTGCACGCCGACGCGCCGGACGTGGTGGTGGGCGCCCGCCGCAACTCGCCGCTGGTGGTGGGCGTCGGAGAGGACGAGGCGTTCCTCGCCTCCGATGTGGCCGCCTTCATCGCGCACACCCGGGAGGCCATCGAGCTGGGCCAGGACCAGGTGGTCGAGCTGCGCCGGGACGGGGTGACGGTCACCGACTTCGACGGGGCGCCGGCCCAGGTCCGCGCGTACCACGTGGACTGGGACGCCTCGGCCGCCGAGAAGGGCGGCTACGACTACTTCATGCTCAAGGAGATCGCCGAGCAGCCCAAGGCGGTCGCCGACACCCTGCTGGGCCGGATCGACGCCAACGGCTCGCTGAGCCTGGACGAGATCCGGATCCCGGTCTCGGTGCTGCGCGAGGTCGACAAGGTCGTCATCGTGGCCTGCGGCACCGCCTACCACGCGGGCATGATCGCCAAGTACGCCATCGAACACTGGACCCGGATCCCCTGCGAGACCGAGCTGGCCAGCGAGTTCCGCTACCGGGACCCGATCCTGGACTCGCGCACCCTGGTCGTGGCGATCTCCCAGTCCGGCGAGACCATGGACACCCTGATGGCGCTGCGGCACGCCCGTGAGCAGGGCGCCAAGGTGCTGGCCATCTGCAACACCAACGGCTCCACCATCCCGCGCGAGTCGGACGCGGTGCTCTACACCCACGCGGGCCCCGAGGTCGCGGTCGCCTCCACCAAGGCCTTCCTCACCCAGCTGGTCGCCTGCTACCTGGTCGCCCTCTACCTGGGCCAGGTGCGCGGCACCAAGTGGGGCGACGAGATCCAGGCGGTGATCCGCGAACTCTCCGAGATCGGCACCCAGGTGGACGAGGTGCTGGAGACCATGGAGCCGGTGCGGGAGCTGGCCCGCAGCCTGGCGGAGAAGAACACGGTGCTGTTCCTCGGCCGCCACGTGGGCTTCCCGGTCGCCCTGGAGGGCGCCCTCAAGCTCAAGGAACTCGCCTACATGCACGCCGAGGGCTTCGCGGCGGGCGAGCTCAAGCACGGCCCGATCGCGCTGATCGAGGACGACCTGCCGGTGGTCGTGGTGGTCCCCTCGCCGCGCGGCCGGTCGGTGCTGCACGACAAGATCGTCTCCAACATCCAGGAGATCCGCGCCCGGGGCGCCCGCACCATCGTGATCGCCGAGCGCGGGGACACGGCGGTGGCCCCGTACGCCGACCACCTGATCGAGATCCCGGCCACCCCGACGCTGCTCCAGCCGCTGGTGGCCACCGTGCCGCTCCAGGTCTTCGCCTGCGAGCTGGCCACCGCCCGCGGCAACGAGGTGGACCAGCCGCGGAACCTGGCCAAGTCCGTGACGGTGGAGTAGCCGCGTGATCATCGGGGTGGGTATCGACGTCGCCGAGATCGATCGGTTCGCGGAGGTGATGGAGCGTACGCCGAGCATGGTCGATCGCCTCTTCGTGGAGCAGGAGCTGTACCTGCCCTCCGGCGAACGCCGCGGCATCGCCTCCCTCGCGGTCCGCTTCGCCGCCAAGGAGGCCCTGGCCAAGGCCCTTGGCGCGCCGGGCGGACTGCGCTGGACCGACGCCGAGGTGGTCACCGAGGACAGCGGTCGGCCCCGCCTCATCGTCCGCGGCACCGTCGCCGCCCGCGCCACGGAACTGGGCGTCCGCAACTGGCACGTCTCGCTGAGCCATGACGCGGGGGTCGCCTCGGCGGTGGTGATCGCGGAGGGGTGATCCCTCGCGGGAGGCGGCCGTACGGGGGTTTCGGC
>NZ_SRID01000270.1 GCF_004684805.1 Streptomyces palmae | reverse complement strand
GGTGAGGTGGCGGGGCGGTGGGGTCTGGGTGCGCGGTGCGGGAAACCGGTTCGCGGACGGCCCCCCCTTCTCCCATACGCTTGTCCCGTGACACCCGCCCAGCTCTCCCGCGTCGTGCTGCGTTCAGTACGCCATGCCGTCGAGGCCGGCGAGCTGCGGGTGCCGGTACCGGAGCGGGTGCTCGTGGAGACACCGCCGCGTCCCGGGTGCGGGGACTACGCCACCAATGTGGCGCTGCGCCTCGCCAAGGGCCAGGAGTGGACACCCCGCGAGGTGGCCGAGATTCTGCGCCGCCGGATGGTCTGCGAACCGGGGATCGCCGGGGTCGAGATCGCCGGGCCCGGCTTCCTGAACATCACGCTGGAGTCCGTCTCGCACGCGGCACTGGTGCGTGCGGTGTGCGCACGCGGCACGGCGTACGGGCACGGTACGGCGTTGGCCGGGACCGAGGTGCGGTTCGCCCCGGTCGAGGAGCTTCGGGCCGCGGTGTGGACGGACACGGTGGTCCGGCTGCTGCGGGCTCAGGGCGCCAACGCCGAGGTCGCGGCGGACGGGACGGAGCGAGTGCGGATCCGAGCCCTGGCCGGTGGAGCCGGGCGCGCGGACCGGGCTCCGGTGTCCTCGAACCCCGCCCTCCAGTACGGCGCGGCCGGCCACGGTCCGGGCGGCGATCTGGGTCACCTCGACGACGCCGCCCACCAGACCGGGGCCACGGCCCACGACCCCGCGCCCCACGCCCCGGACGCCGTCCGCGGTGCCGCCGTCCCCGCCCAGGCCGAGGCCCCGTACGCCTTCGCCGGTCATCCCCTCTTCGTACGTCTGGGGTCCGACGCCGCTCGGTGGGCTCTGCTGCGGCCGGCCGCGCAGGACGTGGCAGTGGGCGATGCCGGGCTGCTGGTGCAGCGGGAGGGCAATCCGCTGTTCCGGGTGCGGTACGCGCACGCCCGGGTTCAGGCGCTGCTGCGCAACGGACGCCAACTGGGCATCGAGCCGGACGCGGGAGCCGAGGACATCGCGGAGGCCGCGGACCTGACCCATGAGCGGGCCGGTGCGGAGGACGCGTCCCGTGCCCGCGTGGCGGACGCGGCCCGTGATGGGGCCGGTATGGAGCACGCTGTCGACGAGCGGGCCGGCGTGGAACACGCGAGCGGTGCGGAGCACGCGGCCCGTGATGCGGTCGGCGCGGAACTCGTGGTCGGCGCGCGAACCGGCACGGATGCGGTCGGCACGGAGGACGTGGCCGGCACACCGACCCGCGCAGGGGAGGCGTACCCGCTCCCGACCTACCGGCACCCCGCGGCCCTGCGGCTGCTCGGGTTGCTGGGGGACTACCCGCGGGTGCTCGAGGCCGCCGCCCGGGATCGGGCGCCGGATCGGGTGGCGCGCGGGCTGGAGGCCGTGGCGGACGCCTTCTTCCGCTTCCACGACGCGTGTCCACCGCTGCCCTGCGGCGAGCAGAAACCCTTGGCCGCCCATCGTTCCCGGCTGGCGCTCGCCGACGCGGCCGGGGCGGTGCTGGCCGGCGGCCTGTCCCTGCTCGGCATCAGCGCACCCGGATTCCTCTGAGAGAGCAGAGTCACACGATGAGCCGTTCCGCCCACCCCGCCGGTCCCCGCTACGCCGATGTGCTGCCCGAGGGCCACTACGTCGCCCCGCCCACCGACCTCAACGCGCTCGATCCGCAGGTGTGGTCCCGCACGGTCGACCGGGGCGACGACGGCGCCGTCCGCGTCGGCGGGATCGATGTGCGGCGGCTGGCCGAGGAGATCGGCACCCCCGCGTACGTCCTGGACGAGGAGGACTTCCGCGCCCGCTGCCGGGCCTGGCGGGAGGCGTTCGGCAGCGAGGCCGACGTGTTCTACGCCGGGAAGGCGTTCCTCTCCCGCGCCGTGGTGCGCTGGCTGCGGGAGGAGGGGCTCAACCTGGACGTCTGCTCCGAGGGCGAGCTGACCACCGCGCTGGCCGCCGGGATGCCCCCGGAGCGCATCGCGCTGCACGGCAACAACAAGTCGGCCGCGGAGATCGAGCGGGCGATCGAGGCCGGGGTGGGGCGGATCGTGCTCGACTCCTTCCAGGAGATCGTGCGGGTCGCGCACACCGCCGAGCGGCTGGGCAAGCGGCAGCGGGTGCTGGTCCGGGTGACCGTGGGCGTCGAGGCCCACACCCACGAGTTCATCGCCACCGCGCACGAGGACCAGAAGTTCGGCATCGGTCTGGCCGGCGGGCAGGCCGCCGAGGCGGTACGGCGGGTGCTGCGGCTGGAGGGCCTGGAGCTGGTCGGCATCCACTCGCACATCGGCTCGCAGATCTTCGACACCTCCGGCTTCGAGGTGGCGGCGCACCGGGTGGTGGGCCTGCTCAAGGAGATCCGGGACGAGCACGGGGTGGAGCTGCCGGAGATCGACCTGGGCGGTGGCCTCGGCATCGCCTATGTCTCCGAGGACGACCCGCGCGAGCCGCGGGAGATCGCCGTGGCGCTGCGCGAGATCGTCAGCCGCGAGTGCGAGCGGGCCGGTCTCGCGGTGCCGCGGATCTCGGTGGAGCCGGGCCGGGCCATCGCCGGGCCGACCACCTTCACCCTGTACGAGGTGGGCACCGTCAAGGAGCTGGCCGGGTTGCGCACCTATGTCAGTGTGGATGGCGGGATGTCGGACAATATTCGTACCGCGCTGTACGACGCCGACTATTCGGTGGCGCTGGTCTCCCGTGCTTCGACCGCCGAGCCGATGCTGGTCCGGGTGGTCGGCAAGCACTGCGAGTCCGGCGACATCGTGGTGCGCGACGCCTTCCTCCCCGCCGACCTGGGGCCCGGCGACCTGATCGCGGTGCCGGCCACCGGTGCCTACTGCCGCTCGATGGCGAGCAACTACAACCATGCGCTGCGTCCCCCGGTGGTGGCGGTCAAGGACGGCGTGGCGCGCACGATCGTTCGGCGGGAGACCGAGGATGACCTCCTGCGTCTCGATGTCGGATAGCAGAATCTCGAATGCTGGACAGGGTGCGGGAAGCCCCATCCGGTGAGTGAGACTGGTGAACCACCTAGATGGATGAGAAACGAGGTCGGATGATGCGTACGCGTCCGCTGAAAGTGGCGCTGCTGGGCTGTGGAGTGGTCGGCTCCGAGGTGGCGCGCATCATGCGAACGCAGGCGGACGACCTCACGGCCCGGATCGGAGCCCCGGTGGAATTGGCCGGGATCGCCGTTCGGCGCCCGGACCGGGTGCGTGAGGGCATCCCCGCGGAGCTGATCACCACCGACGCCACCGCGCTGGTCAAGCGCGGCGACATCGACGTGGTCGTCGAGGTCATCGGCGGTATCGAGCCGGCCCGCGGCCTGATCCGCACCGCCTTCGAGCACGGTGCCAGCGTGGTCTCCGCCAACAAGGCGCTGCTGGCCGAGGACGGCCCGGCGCTGCACGCCGCCGCCGAGGAGCACGGCCGGGACCTGTACTACGAGGCGGCGGTGGCCGGTGCCATCCCGCTGGTCAGGCCGCTGCGCGAGTCGCTGGCCGGGGACAAGGTCAACCGGGTGCTGGGCATCGTCAACGGCACCACCAACTTCATCCTCGACCGGATGGACACCTCCGGCGCCGGCTACTCCGAGGCGCTGGACGAGGCCACCGCGCTCGGCTACGCGGAGGCCGACCCGACCGCCGACGTGGAGGGCTTCGACGCCGCGGCCAAGGCCGCCATCCTGGCCGGGATCGCCTTCCACACCCGGGTGCGGCTGGACGATGTGCACCGGGAGGGCATCACCGAGGTGACCTCCGCCGACATCGCCTCCGCCAAGCGGATGGGCTGCACGGTCAAGCTGCTGGCGATCTGCGAGCGGGCGGCCGACGGCCGGTCCGTCACCGCCCGGGTGCACCCGGCCATGATCCCGCTGAGCCATCCGCTGGCCTCGGTCCGGGAGGCGTACAACGCGGTCTTCGTGGAGGCCGAGGCGGCCGGTCGGCTGATGTTCTACGGCCCCGGCGCGGGCGGCTCGCCGACCGCCTCCGCGGTCCTCGGCGACCTGGTCGCCGTCTGCCGCAACAAGCTGGCCCAGACCACCGGCCCCGGCGAGTCCGCGTACACCCGGTTGCCGGTGAGCCCGATGGGCGAGGTGGTCACGCGATACCACATCAGCCTCGACGTGGCGGACAAGCCGGGTGTGCTGGCGCAGGTCGCCACCGTCTTCGCGGAGCACGGGGTGTCCATCGACACGGTACGCCAGCAGGGTAAAGGGCCAGGTGGCGCCGCCGAAGGCGGCTCCGCTGAGGGTGGCGGCGGGCGACGGGGGGGCGGGGACGCGTCCTTGGTGGTGGTCACGCACCGGGCGACGGACGCCGCCCTGTCGGCCACGGTCCAGGCACTGCGCGGCCTGGACACCGTCCACGGCGTGGCCAGCACCATGCGAGTCGAAGGCGAGTAAGGCGTGCCCGGCCATCAGGTGAGTCAGAGGAAGACCATGAACATTCAGGCAGACAGCCCGCACGTGGCGGGCCCCCGCTGGTCCGGCTGGCGGGGCATCATCGAGGAGTACCGCCACCGGCTGCCGGTGAGCGAGAGCACTCCCGTCGTCACCCTGCGCGAGGGCGGCACCCCGCTGGTACCGGCCCAGGTGCTCTCCGAGCGCACCGGCTGCGAGGTGCACCTCAAGGTCGAGGGCGCCAACCCCACCGGGTCCTTCAAGGACCGCGGCATGACCATGGCCATCAGCAAGGCCAAGGAGGCCGGGGCACAGGCCGTCATCTGCGCCTCCACCGGCAACACCTCGGCCTCCGCCGCCGCCTACGCGGTACGGGCCGGGATGGTCTGCGCGGTGCTGGTCCCGCAGGGCAAGATCGCGCTGGGCAAGCTGGGGCAGGCGCTGGTCCACGGCGCCCGCATCCTCCAGGTCGACGGCAACTTCGACGACTGCCTGACGCTGGCCCGCGGGCTCTCCGAGAACTACCCGGTGGCGCTGGTCAATTCGGTGAACCCGGCGCGTATCGAGGGGCAGAAGACCGCCTCCTTCGAGATCGTGGACATGCTCGGCGACGCGCCCGACATCCATGTGCTGCCGGTCGGCAACGCGGGCAACATCACCGCCTACTGGAAGGGCTACCAGGAGTACGCGGCGGACGGCACCGCCTCGCACACCCCCCGGATGTTCGGCTTCCAGGCGGCCGGCGCGGCGCCCATCGTGCGTGGTGAGCCGGTCAAGGACCCGCACACCATCGCCACCGCGATCCGGATCGGCAACCCGGCCTCCTGGGCCCAGGCCGAGCGCGCCCGGGACGAGTCCGGCGGCCTCATCGACGAGGTGACCGACCGTCAAATCCTCGCCGCCTACCGGCTGCTCGCCGCCCAGGAGGGCGTCTTCGTGGAGCCCGCCTCGGCGGCCAGCGTGGCCGGCCTGCTGAAGGCCGCGGAGCAGGGCAAGGTAGACCCGGGGCAGCGCATCGTGTGCACCGTCACCGGAAACGGTCTGAAGGACCCGGACTGGGCGGTGGCGGGCGCGCCGCAGGCGGAGCCGGTGCCGGTGGACGCCGAGGTGGCCGCCGAGCGCCTGGGCCTGGCCTGACGCGTGCGGGCCCTGCCGGGCCGGTTGGGGAGACCCGCGGCCCGGCACCGCGCGCCCGGTACCTGGCCGGCGGAGGCACCTGGGGCCCGGCACCGCGGGCCTGGCACCTGGCCGACCGGGGCGGGGGCCCGGACCCTGGCCGACCGCACCCCGGCTCGGCCGTACTGCGCCCGGCACCTGGGCTACCGGGGCACCTTGGGGGCTTGGCGCACGGCCCGGGCGTACGTCCGACGCCCGGCCACCCGGGCCGCCGGCCATGAGCCGGATTCCGCGAGATGGGTGTTACCGCGTGTAAACGGTGGTTGCGCCGGAAATGAAGCATAGGAGGCGTGCGACACGCATCGTGCGCCTCCTGTGCGCCCTATGTCGCCGCTGAACCATCCTTAGATAGGCTGTACTGAATCCGCCCCGACGCAGAGCACGGACCCCGTCCTGCCTGCGCGGTGCTGCCGTACTCCGCGTCACGGCCCCTGGCGGTGTTCCGTACCTCTTGGGAAGAAATCCGCAGTCACACAAGGAGAGTCATCGAGCGATGGCCGGTCCAGCGTTCCGCGCCGCCGCCGTCCGGGTGCGCGTCCCTGCCTCCAGCGCCAACCTGGGCCCCGGCTTCGACGCCCTCGGTCTGGCCCTGGGCCTCTATGACGACGTGGTCGTCCGGGTCGCCGACTCCGGTCTGCACGTCGACATCGCCGGCGAGGGCGCCGACACATTGCCGCGCGACGAGGGCCACCTGCTCGTACGCTCCCTGCGTACCGCCTTCGACCTGCTCGGCGGGCAGCCCCGCGGCCTGGAAGTGGTGTGTGCCAACAGGATTCCGCACGGTCGGGGCCTGGGCTCCTCCTCCGCCGCCATCTGCGCGGGGATCGTCGCAGCCCGCGCCGTGACCATAGGCGGCGCCGAGCGGCTGGACGACGCGGCGCTGCTGGAACTGGCCACCGAGATCGAGGGGCACCCCGACAACGTCGCCGCCTGCCTGTTCGGCGGGTTCACCCTCGCCTGGACGGACGCCGGCGCCGCCCGGGCGATCCGGATGGATCCGGCGGATTCCATCGTTCCGGTGGTCTTCGTCCCCAGCCGGCCGGTGCTCACCGAGACCGCGCGCAAGCTGCTGCCGCGCTCGGTGCCGCATGTGGACGCCGCGGTCAACGCGGGGCGCGCCGCACTGCTGGTCGAGGCGCTGACCAGGCGTCCCGAGCTGCTGCTGGCGGCCACCGAGGACCGTCTGCACCAGGAGTACCGCGCTCCCGCCATGCCGGAGAGCGCGTCCCTGGTCAACCGGCTGCGGGCGGATGGTGTCCCCGCGGTCATCTCCGGTGCCGGGCCCACGGTCCTGGCGCTGGTCGAGCACGGTGCGGCCGACAAGGTCGCGCTGCTGGCGGGCGAGGGGTGGGCGGCCAACCGGCTGACTCTCGACGCCCGGGGGGCGAGCGTCCTGCCGCTGGCCTGACCTGCGGCGGCTGCGGGCGCGCCCGCAGCCGCCGGGAAGCGAAGCCCGGACATCCGGATACGAGAGGGGGAATGTTTGTTGGATCCGGTAGTGTTAATCTCAAGTCTGCACGTGAAGCCTCGCGATATCGATGTGGAATGGTCTCCGAGGCGGAGTGCTCAGTGTCCCCATCCGGGACCACCCTTCTTCCGAGAGCCTCCCCGACTGCCTGAGCAGCCTGCCTGCGCAGTGTGAGCACGCTCCGGAATCGGTGTGACGGAATCAGTGGAAATCTCACCGTCCCACCGGAACCATGAATTGATCTTTCCGCCGCACCAGGCGGACCACCGCCCCGGCCCGGTCCGCACGACGAGGACCACAGCCGGACAGCACAACCGGTCGCCGAGCCAGACAGGCCGACGCCCGCTCCAGGGAAGGACCCTTCGTGAGCGACACCACCGATCTGATGGGCGTGACCGCCGACGCTTCCGTCGGCAATGCCGCCGCGCCCGCCACGGACGCTCCCGCCGCGCCTGCCACCGGTGCTGCCACTGGTAGTGCCCCCCGTCGGCGCCGCTCCGGCACCGGCCTCGACGCCATGGTCCTGGCCGAGCTGCAGCAGCTCGCCTCCAGCCTCGGCATCAAGGGCACCGCGCGGATGCGCAAGAGCCAGCTGATCGAGGTCATCAAGGACCGGCAGGCCGCCGGCGGAGGATCCGGCGCCGCCGCGTCGGCCGACGCCGCGACCGCGGAGGCCCCGGCCAAGCCGCGTCGCCGGGCCACCTCCAAGGCCCGCACCGGCGAGGACGCCGCGCCCAAGGCCGCGGAGGCGGCCGAGGCGAAGGCGGAGAAGTCCGCCGAGAAGGCCGCGGACCAGCAGCAGATCGACATCCCGGGCCAGCCGATCAGCGAGGACCAGCCGACCGCCGAGCGCCGCCGGCGCCGGGCCACCGCGCCCGTCGGCAGCCCGGAGGGCGCCGAGGCCAAGGCCGAGGCCCGTTCCGACGTCAAGGTCGAGGCGCGTCCGGAGGCCAAGGCCGAGGCCGCCACCGACACCGCCGAGGGCCGGACCGCCAAGGGCGACCGGGCCGAGCGCGGCGAGCGCGGCCAGAAGGGCGAGCGCCGGGAGCGCGGCCAGCGTGGCGAACGCGGTGAGCGTGGCGAGCGCGGTGAGCGTGGCGAGCGCGGTGAGCGTGGCGAGCGCGGTGAGCGCGAGGGCCGTCGCGGCAAGGGCGAGGACGGCCAGCAGGGCGGTCGCCAGCAGCGCGAGGGCCGGGCCCAGGGCCAGCAGCGCTCCGAGGAGGACGACGACTTCGAGGGCGGCCGGCGCGGCCGCCGGGGCCGCTACCGCGACCGTCGCGGCCGTCGCGGCCGCGAGGAGTTCGGCGGCGAGCCGCAGCTGGCCGAGGACGATGTGCTGATCCCGGTCGCGGGCATCCTGGACATCCTCGACAACTACGCGTTCATCCGCACCTCCGGCTACCTGCCGGGCCCGAACGACGTGTACGTCTCGCTCGCCCAGGTCCGCAAGAACGGACTGCGCAAGGGCGACCACGTCACCGGCGCGGTGCGGCAGCCCCGCGAGGGCGAGCGCCGCGAGAAGTTCAACGCGCTGGTGCGGCTGGACTCGGTCAACGGCATGGCGCCCGAAAGCGGCCGGGGGCGGCCGGAGTTCGGCAAGCTCACCCCGCTGTACCCGCAGGAGCGGCTGCGGCTGGAGAGCGAGCCGGGCGGTCTGACCACCCGGATCATCGACCTGGTCTCGCCGATCGGCAAGGGCCAGCGCGGTCTGATCGTGGCCCCGCCGAAGACCGGTAAGACCATGATCATGCAGGCGATCGCCAACGCGATCACCCGCAACAGCCCCGAGTGCCACCTGATGGTCGTCCTGGTCGACGAGCGTCCGGAAGAGGTCACCGACATGCAGCGGTCGGTCAAGGGCGAGGTCATCTCCTCGACCTTCGACCGCCCGGCCGAGGACCACACCACCGTCGCCGAGCTGGCCATCGAGCGCGCCAAGCGCCTGGTGGAGCTGGGTCACGACGTGGTGGTCCTGCTGGACTCGATCACCCGTCTGGGCCGTGCGTACAACCTCGCCGCCCCGGCCTCGGGCCGCATCCTGTCCGGTGGTGTCGACTCCACCGCGCTCTACCCGCCGAAGAAGTTCTTCGGTGCCGCGCGGAACATCGAGGACGGCGGCTCGCTGACCATCCTGGCCACCGCGCTGGTGGAGACCGGCTCGCGGATGGACGAGGTGATCTTCGAGGAGTTCAAGGGCACCGGCAACATGGAGCTGCGGCTCGACCGGAAGCTCTCGGACAAGCGCATCTTCCCGGCGGTGGACGTGGACGCGTCCAGCACCCGCAAGGAGGAGATCCTGCTGGCGCCGGAGGAGCTGAACATCGTCTGGAAGCTCCGCCGGGTGCTGCACGCGCTCGACTCCCAGCAGGCCATCGAGCTGCTGCTGGACAAGATGAAGCAGACCAAGTCGAACGCCGAGTTCCTGATGCAGATCGCCAAGACCACCCCGTCCCCGGGGAACGGCAACGACTGATCCAGGCACTCCCCTGTCTCTTATACACAGCTGACGCTGCCGACGATCGCATA
>NZ_SRID01000026.1 GCF_004684805.1 Streptomyces palmae | reverse complement strand
GGCCACCGCCCTCGACCTGCACACCGGCCTGGCCCCCGCCGCCCCGCGCGGCAGCGAGCACTGGCTCACCGCGGTGTCCCTGCACGACGGCACGCCCCGCCGGATCCCCGCCGCCGCGGTGTACCCGCTGTCGGCCGCCAACGCGCACCGGGAGTTCGAGCCCAGCGCCGCCGGCGCCGCCGCCGGCTGGACCACCGAGGAGGTCCGGGAGCAGGGCCTGTGCTCGGCGCTGGCCCACCGCGGGCTGCTCGCCGCACTGCGCGGCACCGCGCCGGCGCTCCGGCTCGACCGGGACTGGCTCGACGGCGACGACGAGGTGGCCTTCCTCCTCGGCAGCCTGCGCCACCTGGACCGCACCGCCCGGGTGTACGCGCTGCCCGGCGCCGCCCCCGCCGCCGCCGTGCTCGCGGTGGTGGACCCCGCCGAGGGCGAGGCGGCGACCGCCCCCGACTGGGCCGTCGGCAGCGCCCTGGCGGTACGGGACGCGGTGCGCGACGCCGTCCGCGAGGCCGTCGGACGCGCCGTCGTCCGGCACTACGACCACCAGCCCGCCGACTCCGGCGACCCGCTGCTCGCGGACGCCGACCCGCGGGCACTGCCCGAAGGCGAAGGCCGCTGCGACTGGTCCTACGACCAGCCGGCCCCGGCACTCGCCGACGCACTGGCCCGTCTCGACGAGGCCGGCACCCTGGCCCTCTTCACGGACACCACCACGATCGACCTCACCGCGGTCCGGGGCATGGTCACCGGCACGGTGTCGCTCGGTACGAAGTAGGTGGCCGACGGGCCGATCCGCGCCCACTGAGGCGCGCCCCAATGCTCGGGACGCCGTCCCGGGATGCAGAACCACCCATAAGAAAGGACAGCCATGTCCGTGGAACTGAAGAACGAGCTCAACGCTCTGGAGAGCGCGACGTTCGAGATCGAGGAGATGACCGACGAGGCCGTCGAGCTGGCCTGGTCCTCCTCCAGCTGCTCCTGCTCCAGCTGCTGCTCCTGCTCCACCAGCAGCTGCTGCTCCTGCAGCTCCAGCACCAGCTGACGTCGCTTGACCCTGCGCGGTGGGACCGCCCCTAGGCCCCGCCGCCGAACCTGACGGCCGATTCCGCCACCCGGCGGCCGGCCGGAGGCGGTGAGCCGCACCCCGGGCCCGTACCCACCGGGCCCGGGGCGGCTCACCGCCCACCACTGCACCATTGAACTCGACGGGGTGGACGGACGGATGACTACGGTGTCGAACGCGGCCGGAGCCGCTACGGCCACGGATACGCGGGCCCGGGCTGCCGCCGACCTCCTGCGCGGCCACCTGGCCACCAGCGTCGGCGCGGGCGTCACGCTGGACGTCGGCGTGCTCGGACTGCCGGCTCAGCCGGACCCGCGGCCGGCCACGGCGGACCCGGCCGCGCCGGACCGGCTGATCTACCCGGTGCGCGTGTACGCCGGGACCGTACTGCTGGGACCGCTGCACCGGGCGGACGGCGACAGCCGCCCCTGCGCCCGCTGCCTGGAGCGCCGCTGGCTCGGACTGCGCCGGGTCGAGGAGCGGCGGGCCATCGAGGACGGGACCGATGCCACCGCGGTCGGCGAGGACCCCTCCTTCATCCCCTTCGTCCTGGACCAGCTGTCCGGCATCGTCGCCGCCGAGACCGCCGGTGCCGCGCTGCCCCCGGGCGACCTGCGGGTCGGTGAGATCGTCGAGGTGCGCCCCGCCGACCTCACCGTCACCCGGCGCGAGCTGATCGCCGACTCCGAGTGCGAGCGCTGCGCCACCCCCGTCCCGGACACCGCCGAGGCCGTCGCGCTCTCGCTGCGGCCCCGGCCCAAGCCCGGCCCCACCGTCTACCGGGGCTCCGCCGCGGCCGACCTGAACCTGCCCGCCGCCGGCTACGTCAACGAGGTGTGCGGCACCCTGGCCAACGCCGCCCGCCGGGTCTACCAGTGCAGCGCCACCCTGCCGGTCAGCGGCTACTTCCGGGTGCGCAGCAAGTACGACTACCACGAGATGTGGTGGAGCGGTCAGTCGCAGAGCTCGGCCGCCAGTGAGCGGTACGGAATGCTGGAGGGACTGGAGCGCTACGCCGGGCAGTTCCCGCGCGCCAAGGAGACCGTGACCTACGCCAGCTACCGCGAGCTGGCCGCGGACGCCCTGGACCCCACGGTGACCGGCTCCTACCGCCCCGAGTTCTACGCCGGGCACACCGAGTACTACCAGCCCTTCGACCCGGACACCCCGATGCACTGGGTGTGGGGCCACTCCTACGGGCAGGAGAAGCCCGTCCTCGTCCCCGAGCAGCTGGTCTTCTACCTCGACCGGCGGCCGGACAAGAAGTTCGTCCAGGAGTGCTCCAACGGCTGCGCCAGCGGCACCAGCACCGAGGAGGCGCTGCTGCACGGCATGCTGGAGCTGATCGAACGGGACGCCTTCCTGCTGAACTGGTACGCCGGTGCCCGGCTGCCCGAGATCGACCCGGCCAGCGTGGCGGACGAGGAGGTGCGGTTCATCCTGGACCGCTGCGCCCGACTCGGCTACCGGATGCGGCTGTTCGACATGCGGGTGGACCTCCCGGTGCCCGCCGTGATGGCGGTCGCCGAGCGCCTGGACGGGGGCCTGGGCACCCTGTGCTTCGCGGCCGGCGCCAGCCTGGACCCGGTGGACGCGGTGCGCGCGGCGATCTCCGAGACCGCCTCCTACATCCCCGGCATGGACGAGCGGGTCGAGGCCAAGCTGCCCGATCTGCACGCCATGGCCAAGGACTACAACCGGGTGCACGAACTCACCCACCACGCGCTGCTGTACGGCCTGCCCGAGATGGCCCCGGTCGCCGACTTCCTGCTGGCCGACCCCGACCCGCGGCCGATGGCCGAGCTCTACCGCGACTGGCTGGCCCAGCGCCCGGCCACCCTCGACCTGGCCGACGACGCCCGCTTCCTGATCGACCGCATCCGGGAGGCCGGCAGCGATGTGATCGCCGTCGACCAGACCTGCCCCGAGCAGCACGGCACCGGCATCCGCACGCTGTGCGTACTGGCCCCCGGACTGATCCCGATCGACTTCGGCTGGGAGCGCCAGCGCGCCCTCGACCACCCCCGGCTGCACGCCTACCTGGACGGCCGGCTCGCCGAGATCCACCCGCGGTCCGCCGGCTACGGCCCCACCGGTCTGAACCCCAAGCCGCACCCGTTCCCCTGAGTCGAGGAGTCCCCATGCCTGATGAGCGCACCCGGGTGGTACGGGAGTACGTCGACTCGGTGTTCCGGCGCGGCCGGGTGCCGATGGAACCGGTCGGCTTCAGCCCCGACTGGGAGGACCAGCCCTCCCGGCACAAGACCTACCCCACCGCCACCCGCTTCCCGCTGCCGCCCGGCACCGGCCTGCCCATGGCCGACGCCTCCGAGGTACTGCTCGGGGGCGGCCCCAAGGACGCGGGCCCGCCGTGGACCACCGAGGACCTGGCCGCCCTGCTGCGGCTGTCCTACGGCGTGCTGGACCGGCGGCTGCGGGTCAGCTGGAACCAGGACAGCGCGGTCCGCGCCCTCTACCCGGAGGCGCTGTGGGGGCGCGGCACCGGCTCCGGCGGCGGCATGTACCCCATGGAGATCTACTGGGTCACCGCCGGCACCGGTGGGTTGGCCCCCGGCGTCTACCACTACTCCACCGCCCACCACGCCCTGGAGCGGCTGCTGACCGGCGACCTCACCGAGGAGGTACGCGCCGCCTGCGGCCCCAGCAGTCCCGGCGCAGACCCGGAGGCCGATGGATTCCTGCTGGTCACCGTGCGGTTCTGGAAGAACGCCTTCAAGTACAACAGCTTCTGCTACCACGTGGTCTCCCAGGACGCCGGCGCCCTGCTGGGCTGCTGGGACCTGCTCGCCGCCGGCCTGGGGCGCCGGCTGAGCCGCGCCTACTGGTTCGACGACCAGCGGCTGGCCCGGCTGCTGGGGCTGGACGCCGAGGAGGAGACGGTACTGGCCGTGGTGCCGCTGCCCACCGGCGCCGCCGGGCCCGGGCGTCCGGCCGCCGTACCCGCCGCCGACCCCGGCGCGCTCATCGACCGGACCCCCTTCGAACGCTCCGCCCGCGTCCGCACCTTCGAGCAGGTCGAGCAGGTCCACCGGGCGGTCCTCGCCGACCGGCGGGAGCGCCCCGCGCAGGAGGCCGCCCGCGACCTGGTCCCGCCGCCGCCCTCCGGCGGCCCCTGGGTGGAGCTGCCCGAACCGCTGGTCGAGCGCACCGCCGGCCGCGGCATCGGCGAGGTGATGCGCGCCCGCCGGACCAGCTTCGGCTCCCTGGTGCGCTCCCCGCAGCTGGGCCTGGACGAGCTGGGCACCGTACTGGCCGGCACCGTCTCCGCCCAGCGGTACACCGCCGACGTGGTCCCCGAGGACACCGCGCTCACCGGGCTGTACGTGCTGGCCAACCGGGTCGCCGGACTGGCCTCGGGCTGCTACCGCTACGACCCCGAGGGCCACCGGCTGCACACCGTCGCGCAGCGGCCGCTCGGCGACTTCCTCCAGCGCAACTACTACCTGAGCAACTACAACCTGGAGCAGGCCGCCGCGGTACTGGCCATCTCCGGCCGCTGGGAGAGCACCCTGGAGGCGATGGGCAGCCGCGGCTACCGGGTGCTCAGCGCCGAGGTGGGCGCGATGTCCCAGAGCGCCTACGCCACCAGCACCGCCCTGGGCACCGGCTGCGGCGTGGTCCTCGGCTTCGACAACATCTCCATCGACGAGGCGGTCGGCCTGGACGGCACGGACGAGCGCACCTTCCTGTTCGTGCTGCTCGGCCAGGAGCGTGCGGACCGCGCCGACTTCGACTACCGGCTGGTCTGAGAGGACTGATCCACGTGCCCAGCACGTTCCTGAGCGTGACCCCCCAGGTCCCGGACCCGGCCGAGGAGGCCGACCGGGACCCGATGGCCTGGATCCTGGTGCCCCGGTTCCTGCTGCGGGTCGGCGGCCTGCCCTTCGACACCGCCACCCGGCTGACCGCCCCCCGCACCGCGGCCTGGGCCGACGAACTCCTCGACGGCGAAGAGGCGCTCAAGGAATGCGGCGCCCGGCTCGCCGACACCCTTCAGGAGCGCGTCGCCCAGAGCCTGGACGACGCCGCGGCCCGCCGCACCCTGATCAACCTGCGGCGTGCCGTCTTCAACGGCCGTACGCCCAAGGGCCTGGACGCCGCCGCCGAGCTGCTGCCGCCCGCCGATGTCGAGGCCCTGCGCCACTGGGCCGCCGAACGGGAGCGGCTGGCCGCGCTGCGCGCCGCCGGGGAGGCGATCCGGGCCGAGGAGGCGGCCACCGCCCGCGCCGAACTGCGCCGGATCACCGCCGAGTCCGACCTGCGGCACGGCATCCAGCTCTCCTCGCCCACCCTGGACGGCTACCTGGACGACTACCTGCGCCGCCCGGCCGACGCCAAGCTCAGCAAGCGGGAGCGGCGCCTGGAACGCTCACTGCTGGAGTACCTCTACCGCACCGCCTGCAAGACCAGCCCGTTCTCCACCCTGACCGCGGTCGCCCTGGGCAGCTTCACCAGCGATCCCCGGCGGCCCGCCGAGGCCCCGGCACTCTCCGCCGAGGCGCGCGGCTGGCACAAGCACAGCACCACCCGGCTCAACATGGCCGTCCTCGCCCGGATCTCCGAACTCCTCGCGGGCGACCCCGACATCCGCCGCGACCTGCCGGTGCGCCTCACCGGAGGACTGGAGATCGGCCCCGAACGGGTGCGCTACCTGCGCAAACTGCGCAACAGCGACAATGTCGCCACCGACGCCGCCGTCTCCCTGGAGGCCGTCCACGAGCGGCTGTTCTACCTGCCCTCCGGCGAGGTGCTGGCCGAGGTGCTGGAGCTGTTCGCGGACGGCGCCACCCGGCGCTTCGGCGAAGCGGTGCGCGCCCTCAGCGACCCGGCCGCCGGCCGGCCGGCCGAGGACATCGAGAACTACCTGGCCCAGCTGCTCCGGCTCGGCCTGCTGGTGGTCCCCGAGCTCCACCTGGACATCCACGACCCGGAACCCGTCCGCAGCTACCGCGACGGGCTGCGCGCCCTGGGCACCGACTGGGGCGACCACATCGCCGACCTGGTGGCCCGGATGGACGCCGACACCGCGGCCTTCGCCGACGCCGACCCGGCCGGCCGCCGCGCCCTGCTGTCCGGCATCGAGGACACCGTGCGCCAGGCCCACGAACGGCTCGGCCACGCCGACGCCCCCGTCCTGCGCACCCTGCTCTACGAGGACACCACCCTGCCCGGCCTCACCGTCACCGGCGACGCCCGGCAGTGGACCGAGCGGCTCACCCCGGGGCTGCGCCAACTCGCCCGCATCCTCCCCGCCTTCGACACCAACCTGGTGCGCCGGCTGGTCACCAAGGGCTACTTCACGGTCCGCTTCGGCAAGGGCGGCCGCTGCGAGGACTTCCTCGCCTTCGCCCACGACTTCGGCCAGGACCTGTGGGACAACTACAGCCAGCGGCTGCTGCGCCACCGCCGCTTCACCGGCACCACCCCGCGCCAGTACGACAACTGGTTCCGCCAGCCGGAGATCACCGGCATCGACCGGGCACGGGCCGCGGTGGCCCAGGAGATCGCCCGCCGGCACGCCGAACGCGGCGGCCCCGACCAGGACCTGGTGCTGGACGAGGAGTTCCTCGCCGCCGTCGAGGAGGAGCTGCCGCAGCCCGGCGGGATCCAGCCGCTGTCCTTCTTCCTCCAGCTCGCCGACGACGGCCGCGGCGATCCCACGCTGGTGGTCAACCGCGTCTACTCCGGCCTGACCCTGCTCTTCTCCCGCTTCGCGCACTGCTTCGACGACACCCTCACCGAGTCGCTGCGCGGCGCCCTGGACGCGGTGGTCCCCTCGGACGCGGTCTTCGCCGAACTCAAGGGCGGCTACGACACCACCAACCTCAACCTCCACCCGTCCGTCACCCGGTACGAGATCGTCTGCCCCGGCGAGACCAGCTTCCGACCGGAGGCCGAGCAGATCCCGGTGGAGGACCTGGTCATCGAGCACGACCTGGAGGCCGACCGGCTGCGGCTGCGCTCCCGGCGGCTGGGCGTCGAGGTCATCCCGGTCTACCTGGGCTTCCTGCTGCCGATGGCGCTCCCCGAGATCCAGCAGGTACTGCTGAACTTCTCCTACACCAGCATGGCCCCCCTCGACCTGTGGGAGGGCACCGGACTGCTGCCGGACACCACCACGGCCGCCGAGGACGCGGGCGGGGAGAGCGCCGAGGAGAGCAGGGTCACCTTCCTGCCCCGGATCCGGCTGGGCGAGGTGGTGGTGCAGCGCGCCTCCTGGCACGCGCCCGCCGACCGGCTGCCCCCGGCCGTACCCGGCCAGAGCGAGGCCGAGCTGTTCACCGCCTGGCGGGCCTGGCAGCGCGCCGCCGGACTGCCCCGGTACGTCTTCGCCAGTCTGGGCGGCGAACACAAGCCGCAGTACGTCGACTTCGACTCGTACCTCTCGGTCAACCTGCTGGAGACCGCGGTACGCCGCAGCGCCTCGGCGGTGGTGTTCAGCGAGATGCTGCCGGGCCCCGAGCAGCTGTGGCTGCGCGACGGCTGGCACCGATACGTCACCGAGCTCACCGTCGAGCTCGACGGAATCCGAACGGAGCGGTGATGGAGCAGACCACGGTGATGGACGAGGCCACGGACGGGGTCGCGGCGCGGACGGCCGAACCGCCGCGGCGGGTCACCGAGGACGACTGGATCAGCCTCCACGTCTTCTACGCCGCCAACGCCAACCCGGTCCTGGTGCGCTGTGTGAAACCGCTGGTGGCCGGGTTGCGCGCGGACGGGCTGCTGCGCCACTGGTTCTTCATCCGCTACTGGCTGGAGGGCCCGCACATCCGGCTGCGGCTGCTGCCCGCGGACCCCGCCCGCGCCGAGGAGGTGCGGCGGCGCGCCGAGGAGGCCATCGCCGCCTTCCTGCGCGAGCGCCCGGCGCTGTACGAGGAGGACCGCAACGCCAGCGCCGACCTCTACAAGAACATGTTCCTCGCCGAGTACAGCATCGAGCGGTGGAACGAGCTCTACGGCGCCGAGGGGCAGATGCCCTTCCGCGACAACAACAGCGTGGCCGCCATCACCTACGAGCGGGAACTCGACCGCTACGGCGGTCCGGCCGCCATGGAGCTGGCCGAGGCGCACTTCGAGCGGTCCAGTGATGTGGTGGTGCGGCTGCTGGAGACCACCAACGTGCACGTGCGGACGGTCCTGCTGGGCCAGGCCGCCCAGCTGACCATCGGCCTGTGCCTGGCCTTCCTGGGCGCGGACGAGCAGGGCGTCACCGAGACCGCCGCCTTCCTGCGCCGCTACCGGCAGATGTGGGAGACCTCCTACCAGGAGCCCAGCGACAGCCAGCACGCCCGCTTCGACCGCTCCTACGAGCGGATGCGCCCCCGGCTCCTCCAGCGGGTCCGGCACATCCGGGACAGTGCCCGCGAGGAGCCCGCCACCGGACCCACCCCGCAGCTGCGGGACTGGCTGGTGCACGCCGCCGAACTCCGCGACCAGGTGCTGGAGCTCTCCGCGGCGGACGCGCTGGCCTTCCGCGACGGCACCGCCCCCGAACCGCGCGCCGCCCTCGCCATCGTGCTCAGCAGCTATGTGCACATGACCAACAACCGGCTGGGGGTGAGCATCCTGGACGAGATCTACCTGGCGTACATCCTGGACAAGGCGCTCGCCGAACTCGCCGCGGAGAGCGCACGATGAGCGGCTCGGACACCGGCTCCGGCACGGGCTCGGACACCGGCACCGGACCGGATGCCGCGTCGGGCCCCGGGCCGGGCGCCGGCCCCGGTGCCGGTGCCGGTGCCGGTGCCGGTGCCGGGCAGGACTACCGCAGGCCCCGGCTGCGGTCCGACGTGGTGCTCGGCCCCGGCCTGCGCTCCGGCCCCAAGGTGCTGCACCACATCAAGGACGAGCGCACCGGCTGCTACTACCGGATCGGGGCGCGCGAGCACTTCATCATGGGCCTGATGGACGGCAGCCGCACCCTGGACGACATCGGCCGCGCCTACGAGGACACCTACCAGCGCCGGCTCGGCCCCGCCAACTGGCAGCAGATCTTCACCCTGCTCGGCCGCTACCAACTGCTCGACGGGCACACCGACCCGGCCGTACTGGACCGGCTGCGCGCCGCCCACGAGGAGAAGCAGGCGGCCCAGCAGAACTGGCTGCACCGGCGCTGGGTGATGATGCGCCCCGACGGGCTGTGCGCCGTCCTGGCCCAGCGGCTGTCCGTGCTCTTCCACCGTGCCTTCGTGATCCCGGCGCTGCTGGTGCTGCTCGCCCTCCAGATCTACGTCTGGAGCCGGTTCGACGTCCTCATCGAGGACACCGGGGAACAGAACCACTGGGCGATCACGGTGCCGCTGTCGCTGCTGCTGGCCTGGCTGATCACCATGGGGCACGAGCTGGCGCACGGCGTCAGCTGCCGGTACTTCGGCGGCCGGGTCACCGAGATCGGGGTGCGCTGGCGCTTCCCCTTCCTCGCGCCGTACTGCCGCACCGACGACATCGTGCTCTTCCAGCGCCGTACCGCCCGCGTGGCCACCGCCTTCGCCGGCTCCTTCGTCAGCCTGCTGGCCATGATCCCGGTCGCCGTCTGGTGGCGGCTGACCGAGGACGGACACCAGCAGCACGCGCTGGCCGCCGCCCTGCTGCTGTTCGGCAGCGGCGGCGCACTGGTCAACATGCTGCCGTTCTTCCAGCTCGACGGGTATGTGATGCTCACCCACGCACTCGGCATCGCCGATCTGCGGCGCGACGCCACCACCTGGTGGCGGCTGCGTCTGACCTCCCGCAAGCCCACCGCCCAGGAGCAGCTCGCCGCCTACCCGGCGCGCGAGGCGCGGATCTACGCCGGCTACGGGGCCGCCTCGGCGCTCTTCCTGACCACCGCCTACGCCGCCCTGATGTGGCTGTGGTTCCGCACCCTGGACCACTGGATGCCCGCGGGCTGGGCGGTGGCCATCCTGGCCGCGGAGACCGCGGTCCTGGCCGGTGTGGTGGCACTGGCCGCCAAGGCCCGTACCCGAGGGGAGCGCACCCATGGCTGAGCCGACGTCCCAGGCGGCGGAGTCCGGGACCGAGTACGCCGTCCACACCGCCGGGCTCACCAAGGAGTACGGGCCGGGCACCGGCGTCTTCGACCTGGCGCTGCGGATCCCGCGCGGGCAGGTCTACGGCTTCCTGGGCCCCAACGGCTCCGGGAAGACCACCACCATGCGGATGCTGGTCGGCCTGGTCCGCCCCACCTCCGGCAGCGCCACCGTGCTCGGGGCCCCGGCCGGCAGCCGCGAGGCCCTCGGCGGGGTCGGCGCGCTGATCGAGTCCCCGGCCCTGTATCCGCACCTGTCCGGCCGGGACAACCTGCGGGTCCTGGCCCGGTACGCCGGGGTCTCCCTCGACCAGGTGGACCGGGTGCTGGCCGAGGTGGACATGGTCGCCAAGGCCGATGTGCCCTTCCGGGCCTGCTCGCTGGGCATGCGCCAGCGCCTGGGGGTGGCCGCGGCCCTGCTCAAGGACCCGGCGCTGCTCATCCTGGACGAGCCCACCAACGGCCTCGACCCCGCCGGCGTGGCCGCCATGCGGGAGCTCATCGGCGGTCTGCGCCGGGAGCACCGCACCGTACTGCTCTCCAGCCATCTGCTGACCGAGGTGGAGCAACTCTGCGACCGGGTCGCGGTGATCCGGCAGGGCCGGCTGGTCGCCGAGGGCACCGTGGCGGAGTTGCGGGCCGGGGCCGGCGGCGGCGGGCTGACCATCACCGCGGACAAGCCCGAGCGCGCCGCGGAACTGGTCGGCGCCCTGCCCGAGGTGCGCTCCACCCAGGTCACCGACGGCGCCCTGCACGTCCAGGTCGACCCGGACCAGGCGGCGGCCGTCAACCGGCTGCTGGTCGAGGCGGGCATCGAGGTCAGCGAACTGCGGCGGCACCAGGTGTCGTTGGAGGAAGCGTTTTTCGAACTGGTCGGGGACGGCCCGGCCGCCGACCGGCGACCCACGGAGGCAAGTGGCCGATGGACACGGTAAACGGAGCGCTGCGCGCCGAACTCCTGCTGGCCCGCAAGCGCCCGGGGGTCTGGATCATCGGCAGCGCCTGGACCGCGATGGCGGTCTGCTTCGGCATGGTGGTGCCGTACATCGTCTACCTGGCGATCAAGGACCAGCCCAAGCCCTCGCAGAATCCGCAGGATCTGCTGGAAGGGCTGCTGCCGGACCGCTTCCTGGCCACCGCGGTGGGGCTGTACCCGATGTTCGGCAGTGCGCTGATGCTCATCCTCGGGGTGGTGTTCGCCGGCGGCGAGTACCGCTGGGGGACCTGGGGCACGCTGCTCGTCCAGCGGCCCGGCCGGGGGGCCGCCGTGCTGGTCAAGGCCCTCGCCGCGGCCATCACCGTGCTGCTGGTCTCGCTCGCGGTGATCGCGGTGACCGCCGCCGCCAGCGGCATCATCGCCGCCGCGACCGGCAAGGCCGCGCACTGGCCGAGCGTGGGCGACTGGCTCGGCGGCATCGGCGCCGCCTGGCTGGCGGGACTGGCCGCGGCCAGCCTGGGCATGCTGCTGGCCGTACTGCTGCGCGCCACCGGAGCCGCCATCGGCGTCGGCCTGCTGTGGCTGCTCGCGGTGGAGTCCCTGGTGAACGGGCTGGGCGGTGCGCTGCCCGCGCTCTCCGGGGTCCGCCGGGCGCTGCTCGGGCCGAACGTGGGCTCACTGGCCACCGCCCTCGACCCGACCGGCGAGGCGAACAGCTCCATCCCCGGAGTGGTCTCCGTCTCCGGTCCACTGCCGGCCACCCTGGTACTGGCCGGCTACACGGCCCTCTTCCTGGGGCTGGCGGTCTGGCTGCTCAGGCGCCGCGACATCAGCTGAGGCCGCTGAGGCCGGCTGGAAAGACTGAGGCGACGCGGCGCCGCCGCCCGCAAGCGGCCCACACAAGGGAAAATCCCCCGGACACCGTCCGGGGGTACCTCCCGTCTCTCCCCCTTGAATCCGGTCCGGCTCAGGTCTTGTCGCGGAACTTGCGCACCGCCAGCGGGGCGGTCACCACGGTGATGCCCAGGGCCCACAGCAGCACGGTCAGGGTGGGGGCGGCGATCGCGCCCTCGCCCTGGGTCAGCGCCCGGGCCGCGTCCGCCAGCCGGGAGAGGGGGTTGTAGTCGGTGAAGGTCTGCAGCCAGCCGGGCATCGAGTCCGGCTTGGCGAAGATCGAGGAACCGAACTGCAGCGGCATGATCACCAGGAATCCCATTCCCTGAACGGCCTGCGGGGTCTTCAACGACAGCCCCAGCCACATGAAGATCCAGGTCAGCGAGGAACCGAAGACCAGCGCCAGGCCGACGGCGGCCAGCAGCTGCAGCGGGTCGGTCTTCAGGTCGAAGCCCAGGATGAAGCCCACGGTCAGCAGGATGACGGTGGACACCAGCATCCGCCCGGTCTCCACGATCAGCTTGGCTATCAGCACCGAGGAACGGGCGATCGGCATGGTGCGGAAGCGGTCCATCACCCCCTTGTTGAAGTCGTCGTTGACTCCGGTGCCGACCGACATGGCGATGTTCAGACCGCCCATCGCCATCATGCCGGGCACGAAGTAGTTGACGTACGCCTGCTGACCCCCGGCGACCGCGCCGCCGAAGACGTACACGAACAGCAGGGTGAAGATGATCGGCATCATCACGGCGTCGAACATCGACTCCGGGTCCTGCTTGATCTGCAGCGCGTTGCGGCGCACCAGGGCGCTGATGTGCCGCAGGTTGGCGCGCAGCCCGATCCGGCCCTCGGCGGGCAGCGCGGCGGGCTTCACTGTCGTCGCGCTCACGCCGCGACCTCCTCGAGGCTGGTGTCCTGCTGGTCCTGCTGGTCCTGCTCGTCCTGCGGGGTGGAGGTCTTCTGGCCGGTCAGGGCCAGGAACACCTCGTCCAGGCTGGGCAGGTGGGTGTCGATGCCGGCGATCGCGAAGCCGTGCCGGCCGAGCAGCCCGATCACCGCGGTCAACTGCTCGTCGCTGACGATGGGGACGTTGACCAGGCCCTCCTCGCGGTCGGCGGTGGCGCCGCCGATGCCGTCCAGACCGGACTCGGTCACCGCGGCGATCATCGGGTCGAGGTCGGCGGTGTCCACCGGCCGGATCTGCAGGGTGCGCCCGCCGACCTTGGCCTTGAGTTCGTTGACCCGGCCCTCGGCGATGACCTTGCCCCGGTCGATCACCGTCAGCTCGCTGGCGAGCTGCTCGGCCTCCTCCATGTACTGGGTGGTGAGCAGTACCGTGCTGCCCTCCTGCACCATCCGCTTCACCTCGTCCCACACCTCGTTGCGGGTGCGCGGGTCGAGACCGGTGGTGGGCTCGTCCAGGTAGAGCACGGCCGGGTGGCCGATCATCGAGGCGGCCAGGTCCAGGCGGCGGCGCATACCGCCGGAGTAGGTGCCCGCCGCGCGCTTGGCGGCCTCGGTGAGCGAGAACCGCTCCAGCATGGCGTCGGCGCGGGAGCGCGCCTCCTTGCGGGACAGATCGAGCAGCCGCCCGATCATGTACAGGTTCTCCCAGCCGGAGAGCTTCTCGTCGACCGAGGCGTACTGACCGGTCAGGCCGATGGTGCGGCGCAGCTGGCGCGGCTGGCGCACCACGTCGTAACCGGCCACGGTGGCGGTGCCGGCGTCCGGCCGCAGCAGGGTGGACAGGCAGCGCACCAAGGTGGTCTTGCCGGCCCCGTTGGGGCCCAGGACGCCCAGGACGGTGCCTTCTCGCACGTCCAGGTCCACGCCGTCCACGGCCTTGGTGGCACCGAAGTGCTTCACCAGCCCGCGCACCTCCACGGCGTTCCCCCCGGTGAGGTTCTGTTCGAATCGCGTCATGCCCTCGAGCTTGCCAGGGTCCACCGACAGACCACCGACAAGCGGCGGACAGCCCGCCGACGGGGGACGGTCGGCGGGCTGTCGATGTGCCGCGATGGCTTCTGGCAGGGCGCCCCGAAGCGTGCCCCCAAAGGGGCGCTGGGGGGTCACCCCTGGACGAAGTCCGGGGGTGGGGCACCTCCCGGACGGAGTCCGGGGGAGAGCTGCGCGACCAGCCACAGCCGGCCCGCAGCCAACCCGACAACTCAGTGAAACGCGTGCTCCGGCGCCGGGTACGCCCCACCCACCACGTCCGCCGCGAACTCCTTCGCCGCATCCCCGAGGGTCTCCCGCAGCGCGGCGTACTGCTTGACGAACTTGGGCACCCGGCCGCCGTTCAGGCCCGCCATGTCCGTCCACACCAGCACCTGGGCGTCGCACTCCGCACCCGCGCCGATGCCCACCGTGGGGATGTGCAGCGAGCGGGTCACCTCGGCGGCCAGCTCGGCCGGGACGACCTCCAAGACCACCGCGAAGGCGCCCGCGTCCTGCACCGCCTTGGCGTCGCGCAGCAGCTGCTGGGCCGCCTCCTCGCCGCGCCCCTGGACCGGGTACCCGCCGAAGGCGTGCACCGACTGCGGGGTGAGGCCGATGTGCGCCATCACCGGGATACCGGCCTGCACGAGCAGCTCGATCTGGTGGGCCGAGCGCTCGCCGCCCTCCAGCTTCACCGCGCCCACCCCGGCCTCCTTGACCAGCCGGGTGGCGTTCCGCAGCGCCTGTACGGCGCCCTCCTGGTACGCGCCGAACGGCAGGTCCGCCACGACCAGGGACCGCTTGGTGCCGCGCACCACCGCGGCGGAGAGGATCGCGATCTCGTCCATGGTGACCGGCACGGTGGTCTCGTAGCCGAGGTGGCAGTTGCCCATCGAGTCGCCGACCAGCAGCACCGGGATGCCGGCCTCGTCGAAGACCGAGGCGGTCATCGCGTCATAGGCGGTGAGCATGGGCCACTTCTCGCCGCGCCGCTTCGCGGCCGCGATGTCGCGGACGGTGATCCGCCGTGAGCTGATGCCCCCGTACAGCGCCTTGCTGCTGTCGGGCTGTTTCTGCGTCTGGGCAGGGCTGACGTGCGTCATTCCTACGGCTCCTTCGTCATCTCGAAGCACCCTGAACGGTGTCTCCGGACCGCCTCCATGCTGGCACGCGCCCCCCGCGTCGGGGAAGTGCCCCCGGCCGCCGCCCTCGCCACACCGCCGCGCGGCCGAACCCGGGGGAAAGCCGAGGGGAAACCGGGAGAGCGGCGCCCGGGGAGCGGGCCCGTGTCCGGCCGGTCCACGCAAAGCCTTCGCCAACTTTTCGATACGAGACGGGTCCGTATCGAAACGGCGTTACGGTTGGCCATATGACTGCTCCGTCCGATACCTCCCGCGACCAGGCGCGCGGCGTCCCGGAGAAAGTCCACCGCCGGCGCTGGGCGATCCTCACCGTCCTGATGATCAGCGTGCTGATGGTCGTGCTCGACAACTCGATCCTCAATGTGGCGATGAAGACCATCGCCCAACCGAAGCCCACCGGCCTGGGCGCCACCCAGAGCCAACTGGAGTGGGCGATCAATGCCTACACCCTCGTCTTCGCGGGCCTGCTCTTCACCGCCGGGCTGCTCGGCGACCGGATCGGCCGCAAGAAAGTGCTGATGGGCGGCATGGCCCTGTTCGGCCTCGGCTCGGTGCTCGCCGCCTTCTCCGGTTCGTCGGGCGAACTGATCGCCTTCCGCGCCCTGATGGGCGTGGGCGCCGCCCTGGTGATGCCCGCCACGCTGGCCATCCTGGTCAACGTCTTCGAGCGCGACGAGCAACCCAAGGCGATAGGCATCTGGGTCGCCTCCGTCGGGCTGGCCATCGCCATAGGGCCGGTCACCGGCGGGCTGCTGCTCCAGCACTTCTGGTGGGGCTCGGTCTTCTTCGTCAACGTACCGGTGGTGATCGTCGGCCTGACCGCGATGATGCTGCTGGTGCCCGACTCCCGCGACCCGGCGCCAGGCCGGCTCGACCCACTCGGGGTGTTGCTCTCCGTCGTCGGCCTGATGCTGCTGGTGTACGGCATCATCAAGGGCGGCCAGTTGGCCGACTTCACCGATCCGCAGGTGCTGGCCACGGTCGTCGCCGGGCTCGGCGTGCTGGCCCTGTTCGTGCTGCACGAGAAGCGCAGCGACCACCCGTCCCTCGATGTCGGTTACTTCCGCCGCCCCGACTTCTCGGCCGCCGTCGCCGCCGTCGGGTTGGTCTTCTTCGCCCTGCTGGGCGTCACCTTCTTCATGGTCTTCTACACCCAGAGTGTGCGCGGATACACCGCGTTGCAGTCGGGCCTGCTGCTGCTCCCGGTCGCCGTCGCGCAGTTGATCTTCGCGCCGCGGGCCCGGCTGGTGGTGGAGCGCCTCGGGTCCCGGGCGGTGTGCGTCGGCGGCATGCTGATGGTGGCCGCTGCCCTGGCCGGCTTCCTGACCCTGGGCACGGACTCGCCGATCTGGGTGCTGGAGGTGCTCTTCTTCCTCCAGGGCTGCGGAATGGCGCACGTCATGCCGCCGGTCACGGTGACCATCATGCAGGCGCTGCCCCGGGAGAAGGCCGGGTCCGGCTCGGCACTCAACAACACCTTCCGGCAGCTCGGCGGCGCCCTCGGGGTGGCGGTGCTCGGCTCGGTGCTGTCCACCGCCTACCGCGGCGGCATCGAGGGCGAGCTGGCCCGCACCCCGGGCCTGTCCGACTCCGCCCGCCGGTCGGCGGGGGAGTCCGTGGAGGCCACCCTCACCGTCGCCGACCGGATGGGCCCGGCGGGCCGGCCGCTGGGCGACGCGGCCCGGGTCGCCTTCGTCCACGCCATGCACGTCGCCTCGCTGAGCGCGGCCGCGGTGGCGGTGCTGGGCGCCCTGGTGGCGCTGGTCTTCCTGCCCGGCAAGGGAAAGCCCGCAGCGGGCGGCCGGGACGGCGAGCGGACCGAAGAGCAGCGGGAGTCCAAGGAGGCCCGGCGGTGAACATCGTTCCCGCGCCGCGGCCACCGGGCCGGCCCCGCAGTGCCGCCGTCGACACGGCGATCATCGAGACGGTACTGCGGCTGCTGGAGGGCGGCGCCTCCATGGGGGAGCTCTCCATGGAGCGCATCGCCCGGGAGGCGGGCGTCGGCAAGGCCACCGTCTACCGCCGCTGGCCGGGCAAGGAAGCGCTGATGCTGGACGTGATGCGCTCCCTGGACGAACCCGGCCCGGCGCCGGCCGGCGTCTCGCTCCGGGACGACCTGGTCACCGTGGTGGAGTTCATCCGCCGGCGGGCGCTGGCCAAACGGAACTCCGCGATCCTGCGGGCCGTGGTCGGCCATGTGCAGGACCACCCCGACCTCTGGCAGGAGTACCACGACACGGTGATCCAGGGGCGCCGCGAGACGCTGCTCACCGTGCTGCGCCAGGGGATGGAGCGCGGCGAGATCCGCGCCGACCAGGACGTGGAGCTGATCGCCGACCTGTTCGTCGGCCCCATGCTCGCCCGCGCGGTGCTCCATGAGTGGCGGGAACTGCCCGAGGGGCTGACCGAGCGGATCGTGGACACCGTGCTGGAGGGCGTCCGCCTGCCGGGCTGATCGCCGGCCCGCGTCCGCGTATCACCCGGTTTGTGTGCCCGTTCTGTCACAGCTCGCGGCGAAGGGGGGCGCGCCGGAACCCCCACACGCCCTCGACTCGTCCTCACCCACGCTGTGGGGGTCGGTGCGGCACCAGGAAAACCCCTGGTCATCCCCTATGGTCATGCCTGAGGTCAGGCCGTGCGGAAAAGCAGTCCGGAGTGAGGATCAGCGAATGGTGCAGGCGTACACCCAGCAAACCGGACAGGGCGGGCCCGGAGCCGAACCGACCGGTTCCCGGCTCCGGCGCCTGCTCCGTCATTGGGGGCACCTGCGGCACGACCGCGGCATCTGGCGGCGGGGCATGGTGCCGGCCGGCTGCGCGGCGCTGCTCGCCCTGCTGATGATCTTCCATGCGCAGATCCCCAACCGGCTGGGCAGCCTCGGCAGCCTGCTGGAGACCTTCCTGCCGTGGCTGGGCGGGTTCATCCCGGTACTGCTGGGGTGCGCCCTGTGGCGCCGCTCGGCCACCGCCCTGCTGGCGCTGCTGCTGCCGGTGGCGGTCTGGCTGAACCTCTTCGGCGGGCTGATGTTCTTCGACCGCTCGCACGGCGGCGGTGAGCTGACCGTGGTCACCCACAACGTCAACGCGGAGAACCCCGACCCGGCCGGCACCGCCCGCAAGGTGGCCGCCTCCGGCGCCCAGGTGGTGGCCCTGGAGGAGCTGAGCGACAGCGCGCTGCCCGTGTACCGGAAGGCGCTGGCCGGTACGTACCGCTACCACACGGTGCAGGGCACCGTCGGGCTGTGGAGCCGCTACCCGCTGCACGACAGCCGCCCGGTCGACATCAAGATGGGCTGGACCCGCGCCCTGCGCACCACCGTGGCCACCCCCCGGGGCGATGTCGCGGTCTATGTCGCGCACCTGCCCTCGGTCCGGGTGAAGTTCAACGCGGGCTTCACCGCCGGGCAGCGGGACGGCAGCGCCGAGGCCCTCGGCAAGGCCATCGGCAGGGAGCGGCTGGCCAGGGTGATCCTCCTCGGCGACCTCAACGGCACCATGAACGACCGGGCCCTGGCCCCCATCACCTCCCAGCTCCGGTCGGCCCAGGGCGCCGCCGGGGACGGATTCGGCTTCAGCTGGCCCGCTTCCTTCCCGATGGCCCGCATCGACCAGATCATGGTGCGCGGCCTCGACCCGGTCTCCGCCTGGTCGCTGCCGCGCACCCTCAGCGACCACCTCCCGGTGGCCGCGTCCGTCGACTTCTGAGCCGGCGGCCGGCCGCCGTCGCGGGGGCGGGCGCCGGTCATCCGCCGCAGCATCCACCGTCCGCCGGCTGGGTCGCCCCTGCGACCGCCTCGGCCGCGGGGGCCCTGCCGATGCCGACCGGCACCGGTGCGGTGGTGCAGCAGCCGCCGGATGCCTGGTCCGCCGCGGGGGCGTCGAACAGGCCGGCGCCGCCGCACACCCCGGTCTCGGGAAGGGTGAGTTCGACGCGGTCGGCGGATTCCAGGTCGCCGGCGATCGCTGCGACGACGGAGCGGACCTGCTCGTACCCGGTCATCGCCAGGAAGGTCGGGGCGCGGCCGTAGGACTTCATGCCGACGAGGTAGACGCCCTGTTCGGGGTGGGACAGCTCGCGGTGGCCGTGCGGGTAGACGGTGCCGCAGGAGTGCTGGTTGGGGTCGATCAGCGGGGCGAGTTCGATGGGAGCCTGAAGGCGCTCGTCGAGGCCGAGGCGGATCTCGGAGAGGAAGGACAGGTCCGGGCGGAAGCCGGTCAGCACGATCAGCTCGTCCACCGCCGCGAGTCGGCGCCCGTCCTCGGCGACCAGCACGAGGCGCCCCTCGCCGTCGCGCTCGATCACGTCGGTGCGGAATCCGGTGACCGCGTCCGCGTGACCCTGGTCGACGGCGGCCTTGGCGGCGAGGCCGAGCGCGCCGCGGGCGGGCAGCTGGTCGGCCGTGCCGCCCCCGAAGGTGGAGCCGGAGAGGCCGCGGCGCAGGATCCACAGGGCCTTGGTGCCGGTGCCGTCCTCGGCCTTGGCCAGGTCGGCCAGGTAGGCGAGGGCGGTGAACGCGGAGGCCCCGGAGCCGATGACCGCAGTGCGCCTGCCCGCGTATCGGGCCCGTACGGCGGGGTCCTTCAGGTCGGGGAGGCGGTAGCTGATCCGGTCGGCCGCCGCCTTCTCACCGAGCGCGGGCAGGCCGCTGCCGCCGGCCGGACCGGGCGTGGTCCAGGTGCCGGAGGCGTCGATCACCGCGCGGGCGAACAGGCGCTCCTCCCGCCCGTCGGCATGGGCGACGTGGACGACGAAGGGCTGGCCTTCGCGGTCGGCGTCCACGATCCGGTCCCGGCCGGCGCGGGAGACGCCGGTCACCCTCGCGGCGAAGCGGACCCTGTCGCCGAGGGCGTCGGCGAGCGGCTGAAGGTACTGCTCGGCCCAGTCCGCGCCCGAGGGGTAGACCGCCGCGTCCGGCCTGGTCCAGTCGGTGGACGCGAGCAGCTTCTCCGCGGCGGGGTCGGTGACCTCGCCCCAGGTGGAGAAGAGCCGCACATGCGACCACTCCCGCACCGTCGCGCCGGCGGCCGTACCCGCCTCCAGCACCACGGGCTCGATGCCGCGGTCGACCAGGTGGGCGGCGGCGGCCAGACCGGCGGGTCCGGCTCCGATCACCACGACGGGCAGCTCGGCGGGGGCGGGCACGTTCACAGCGACTCCCTCTCTGTATCGACGATTGTCGATGGCTTGTGCTGTCAGCGTTACACCTGTTTCGACAGCTGTCAACATAGACGGATGTCGAATTCCTGGAGTGTGTCGCGGTCGCCGCCGCTTCCCGGCGACCTCGACCGCCTGCCGACCCGCACCTGCTTCGACATGTGTCAACATAGATGCATGTCGAATACCAGGGTCCCGCCGTCGATCGAGCCCGCGGCCGCCGACGCGGTGGCGCCGTGCTGCCCGCCGCTCGCCGAGCGCCCGCTCACCGCGGAGGAGGCCGAGGTGGCGGCGCGGATGTTCAAGGCGCTGGGTGATCCGGTGCGGCTGCGCCTGTTCTCCGCCGTGGCCTCCCACGAGGGTGGCGAGGCGTGTGTGTGCGACATCTCCGACGTCGGTGTCTCCCAGCCGACGGTCTCCCACCATCTGAAGAAGCTGAAGGAGGCCGGGCTGCTGACCTCCGAGCGGCGCGGCACCTGGGTGCACTACCGGGTCGAGCCTTCCGTGCTGGCCGCGATGGGCAAGCTGCTGACCGCCGCGCCGAGGTAGTCGACCGCGACCGGCCGGCGGTCCCCGGCGCGTGTCTCCGGGGTGGAGCGGCATCCGGTGGCGGGCGGGCGCCGTGCGGCAGGGGGGCGGTGGGCCGTGGCGTACACGTACGGCAGCGGCCCGGAGGCCTGGTGGCCGCCGGGCCGGCGATCTGCTCGGCGCGGATCGGGAACCCAGGGTGATGCCTCAACTGTCCTGGGTGGCCGGGGTTCGCTGCCGGGTCGCGCCGAACCGGCGCCGCCAGGCCAGGGAGACGTAGACGAGGGCGACCAGGACGGGCACCTCGATCAGCGGGCCGACCACGCCGGACAGGGCCTGGCCGGAGGTGACGCCGAAGGTCGCGATGGCGACCGCGATGGCCAGCTCGAAGTTGTTGCCGGCGGCGGTGAAGGCGAGGGTGGCGGTGCGGTCGTAGGCCAGGCCGATGGCCTTGCCGAGGGCGAAGGTGCCGAACCACATCACCGCGAAGTAGACCAGTAGCGGAAGCGCGATCCGCGCCACGTCCAGCGGCTGCGAAGTGATCGTCTTCCCCTGCAGGGCGAAGAGGACGACGATCGTGAACAGCAGCCCGTACAGGGCCCAGGGCCCGATCCTCGGCAGGAAGCCCGCCTCGTACCTCTCGCGGCCGAGCCTCTTCTCGCCGATGCGGCGGGTGAGGAAACCGGCCAGCAGGGGGATGCCCAGGAAGATGGCGACGTTCAGGGCGATCTTCCCCGTGGAGATGTCCAGGTGCCGGCCGTCGCCCAGGCCGAGCCAGTCGGGCAGCAGGTCGAGGTAGAACCAGCCCAGCAGGCCGAAGGCCAGGACCTGGAAGACCGAGTTCAGCGCGACCAGTACGGCGGCGGCCTCGCGGTCGCCGCAGGCCAGGTCGTTCCAGATGATGACCATGGCGATGCAGCGGGCCAGGCCGACGATGATCAGTCCGGTGCGGTACTCGGGCAGGTCCGGCAGGAAGATCCATGCCAGGGCGAACATCACCGCGGGTCCGATGAGCCAGTTGATGGCCAGTGAGGAGACCATCAGCCTCTTGTCGCCGGTGACGGCGTCGAGCCTGTCGTAGCGGACCTTGGCCAGGACCGGATACATCATGACCAGCAGGCCCAGGGCGATCGGCAGCGAGACACCGCCGATCTCCACCTTGGCCAGGGCGTCGTCCAGGCCGGGGATGGCCCGGCCCAGGCCGAGGCCGAGGGCCATGGCGAGCAGGATCCAGACGGCGAGGAAGCGGTCGAGGGTCGACAGCTTCGCGACGATCGAGGTCTCCTCGGCGGTCGCGGGTGCTTCGGTGCGGGTCACGGGCAGGTCCTCTTGCGGTCGGCGGCGCTCCGGGCGGAATCCGCCAGTTCGGCGAGCTGACCGGCGAGGCGGGCGATCGCGTCCGGGCGCAGCCTGTAGTAGGTGAACCGGCCGCAGGGCTCGGTCTCCACGACCCCGGCCTCCCGCAGCACCTTCAGGTGGTTGGAGAGGTTGGTCTGCTTCGCGCCGGTCTCCTCGACCAGGTGCGTGGTGCAGAGCGTCTCCTTGGCGAGCAGGGTGACGATGCGCAGCCGGAGGGGGTCGGCCAGCGCTCGGATCAGATCAGCATCGACTGATGTCAGCATGTGCTGATACTTTCACATCATCCCCGATTGATATCAGGCTGGACTGATCAGAGGCCCCGCACGCAGACCGCCGTCCGGTCCCGCAGCCCGAAGGAAGATCCCCGATGCCCGTTGCCCCGCTCGCCTCCGTGCTGTTCGTCTGCGTCCACAACGCCGGCCGTTCGCAGATGGCCGCCGGATTCCTCGGCCACCTCGCCGGCGACCGGATCGAGGTCCGGTCCGCCGGCTCCCTGCCGGGCGACCAGATCAACCCGGCCGCGGTCGAGGCCATGCGGGAGGCCGGCGTCGACATCTCCGCGGCCGCGCCGAAGATCCTGACCCCCGAGGCCGTCCAGGCCTCCGACTACGTCATCACCATGGGCTGCGGCGACGTCTGCCCGGTCTTCCCCGGCAGGACGTACCTCGACTGGGCCCTGGAAGACCCGGCCGGCAAGGGTGTCGAGGCGGTCCGTCCCATCCGCGACGAGATCCGGCGGCGCGTCGAGGCCCTGATCGCCGACATCGACGCCCGGCCGGGGGCGTGAGCCTCGCGGCGACTGCGGCCCTGACGCCCACGAGGGAGCGGGTCCCGCTCGGTCCCGGGATCAGGACGCCGCCGCCGTGGTGTCCGGCCGCTGCTCGGCCTGCCGTCGCGTGGGGAGGGGTCGGGTGAACGCGAGGCAGGCGAGCGTGACGCCGCCGGTGGCCAGGATGGCCGCCTTGAGGGCTTCCAGCTGAGCGTCGGCATAGGCGTGCGCCAGCGCGTCGACCTCGGACGGCGGCAGTGCGGCGTTCTCGGCGGCGGCCCGTACCTGGTCCGTGCTGACGAAGCTGACTCCGGCCTCGATGGCGATACCCACCTGCTGGTGCGCGGCGTTCGACACCTTGGGGTTGTCCTCGATCTTCGTGGTGAACGCGTTCACCAGGGCGCCGATCAGCAGGGAGCCGATGAGTGCGGTGCCGAGGGAGGAACCGAGGTTCTGGGCGGTGTACTGGAGGCCGCCCACCTCGCCGCGGGCGGCCTCCCCCACGCTCGACTGCGTCACATTCCCCAGTTGCGAGGCGAGCAGGCCCATCCCCAGGCCCAGGAGGGCCATCGCGAACGCGAACGAGAGATTGTCGATCCGGGGCTCGATCGTGGCGAGCAGCCACAGGATCGCCGCGAACAGGACCAGCAGGCCCGACCGTACGACCGCCCGAGGTCCGGCGAACCGACTGGCGAGCGGGCCGGCCATGGCGGCCAGCAGCATGGTGACCGAGACCGGCAGCAACCGCAGACCGGTCTCGAAGGCGTCGAAGCCCTGGACGACCTGGAGATACAGGGGGATGGCGAAGAACAGGCCGAGCAGGATGAGGTTCTGGCCGAGCAGCATGGTCAGTCCGGACCGCAGCGGGGGGATGGCGAACAGCGAGTACCGCACGAGCGGATCTCCGCCCCGCGCCTCCACCCGTCCCTCCCACGCCCGGAACAGGTGCAGGACGACGCCACCCGCCGCGATGACGAACAGGGTGAGGGAGAACCCGAAGACGGTGACCGGGGAGTTGCGGGGGCGCAGCCATCCCCATGAACTGCTCTGCAGCACCCCCATGACCACGAGGGCCAGGCCGACCGCGGACAGTACGGCGCCGACGGCGTCGAGCCGCGCCCGCGGCCCCGTTCGCGGGTGCTCCTCGATCCATCCCACGCACAGGAGGATGACCACCACCACGACGACCTCGGCGGCGAACACGAGACGCCACGTCAGATACGTCGTCACCCAGCCGCCGAGAAGCGGCCCGACCGCGATGCCCGCCCCGGCCAGCCCTCCCATGACACCGAAGGCGACGGCCCGGTCCCGGCCCTCGTACGTCCCGGCCACCAGGGCCGCCAGAGCGGGCAGGACCAGCGACGCGCCGAGCCCCTCGATCACCGACCAGCCGATCGCGAGCACCCACAGCACCGGAGCCGAGGCTGTGAGCGCGGACCCCACGCCGTAGACGACCAGGCCGATGACGAACGCGCGCCGGCGTCCGAGCATGTCGCCGAGCTTGCCCCCGGTGATCATGAATGCGGCCATGACCAGGGTGTAGAGGGTGATGACGGCCTGGATCGCGGTGACCTCGGTATCGAAGTCCTCGACCAGCCGGCTGATCGCGACGTTCATCACCGAGGTGTCCAGCACCATCAGGAACTGGGCCGTCCCGAGGATGCCCAGGGCCCGCCAGCGCCGCACAGCACGCACCTCCCCGAACTCCGCCGCGGCCTCACGGGAGCACGCGCGGCACCAGGGGTCCACGGCAGCACAGATTCCCCCGTGCCTCGGGCATGTCCTGTCTCCGGCGGTGCCGAGTCAGCCGTTCGGCTGACCCGACGGGCCGTACGGTCGATGGGCGGCAGGTCGTCAGCCGTGCTCCTGGCCGTCCCGCGCGGCGGGGAGGCGAACCGTCAGGCGCGGCAGGAAGTAGCCGACCAGCGGCCCCATGCACAGCGCGACGAGTACGGTCCCGAGCCCGAGGTCTCCGCCGAGGACCCAGCCGAGGCCGGCGACGGTCACCTCGATGCCGGTCCGCACCACCGCGACGGGGAGGCGGGTGAGGCGGACGAGCCCGGTCATGATGCCGTCGCGGGGGCCCGGCCCGAACTGCGCGCCGAGGTAGAGCGCGTCGAAGAAGGCCAGGGCGGCGAGGCCGGCGAGGAGGTAGCCGATCCGGGCGGGCGTCCCCGAGGGGTCGGGCAGCACGACCGCGGTGGCGTCCGCGGCGAAGCCGACGATCGCGACGTTGAGCACGGTGCCGAGCCCCGGGAGTTCCCGCAGGGGTATCCAGGCGAGGAGCACCAGCAGCGAGATCAGGTTGGTGGCCCACCCGAACGAGATGCCGAGGGACGTGGCCGTACCGTCGGTGAGGACGCTCCAGCTGGCCGTGCCGAGACCGGACCGGACGAGCACCATGACGGCCGCGCCGTACCCCACCAGGCCCACCAGGAGCTGGGGGAGGCGGCGCGCCGTCCGGCCCGCGCGGAGTTGGGCGAAGGCGTCCATGCGCGCCATCGCGGGACGGTCGTGACAGGGGGCAGGGGCGGAGAGTCGCGCGGCGCGAACGGGAGAAGTCATGGCGCAAGCCTCCGGGGCATCTGGACCCCGATTCCATAGCCAGATCGCCTAGGCTGGTCCGGTGAAGACGAGTTCGCACGCGGTGGCCCGCATGGTGGGGGACTGGCGGGACGGGCCGGGGCCCGCGCACCAGCGCCTCTCGGACCGGTTGCGGCTGCTGGTCCTGGACGGACGCCTCTCGCTCGGGGCGGCGGTGCCCAGCGAGCGGGACCTGGCCGCCGTGCTCGGCACCAGCAGGACCACCGTCGGCGCCGCCTACCGCACCCTGGTCGAGCAGGGGTACCTCACCACGCGAGCGCGCGCCAGAGCGACGGTGCGGCTCCCGCACGACGCGCCGCCGGAGCGCCCGACCGGCCCCGACGCGGACACCATCGACCTGTCCTTCGCCGCGCCGCCCGCACCCGCCGGGATCCTCCACGCCGCCTTCGCCGCCGCCCTGGAACGCCTGCCGCTCCACTTCGAGCGGCACGGGTACGACCGGTACGGCATCGCAGAGCTGCGAGAGGCGGTCGCCGGCTGGTACCAGCGCAGAGGGCTGCCCACGGCGCCCGACCACATCATGGTCACCAACGGTGCGCAGCACGCGCTCGGCCTGCTGGCGCGCACCCTCCTGGCCCCGCGCGACCGGGTCCTGATCGACCACCCCACCTACCCGCACGCGATCAGGACCTTCACCGAGGCGCGTGCCAGACTCCTGCCCGTGCCCCTCGGGGCGTCCGGCTGGGACCCGGAGCAACTGCACGCCGCAGGGCGCGCCGCGCAACTGGCCTATCTGATACCCGACTTCCACAACCCGACCGGGATGTGCATGTCCGGGAGCGTGCGGCACCGGCTCCGGCTCGCCTGTCCCACGGTCATCGACGAGACCATGGCCGATCTGGCCCTGGACGGCACGAAACCGGAGCCCTTCGCCCTGCACATGCCGACCGCCATCAGCGTCGGCTCGGTGTCCAAGAGCGTCTGGGGCGGCCTGCGCATCGGCTGGATCCGCGCCGTGCCCGCACTCCTGCAGCGCCTCGAACAGGCCCGCCCCGCCACGGACCTCGGCACCCCGGTCCTGGAGCAGCTGGCAGCGGCCCACCTGCTGACCACGCACCAGACCGAGCGCCCCGACACCCTCCGGCGGCTGCGCTCGCGATGTGACGCCCTGAGGCAGGCACTCGCCGAGCACCTGCCGGACGTCCAGGCGCCGCCACCCGCCGGAGGCATCACGCTCTGGGCGGCGTTCCCCGAGCCCGTCAGCTCACGGCTGGCGGCGATCGCGCCCGACCACGGGGTGACCATCGCGGCCGGGCCGCGATTCGGGATCGGCGGGGCCTTCGAACGCCACATCCGCCTGCCGTACACGCTCCCCTCGGACCGGCTCACCGAGGCGGTCCGCAGGCTCGCCCAGGCGCGACAGGCACTCACCCGGGGCGCCACCGGTAGCCACACCCCGGCACCCGTCGCCTGAGGCGCGTACCGAGGCGTCGTATGCCGCGGAGCCAGCCGGCCGGAAATCGCGGACCGGGCCGCGGTCGGGCTGCCCTTATGCGCGGTCATGCCCGAGATACGGCCGCACCGTCCAGGTCACGCCCCGCAGTTGCTCGCCTTCGAGCAGGACAACCGGGCCTCCTGCGCTGCTCGCGGTCGGACAAACGCGCTGGACAAAGATCGCTCCGGCGGCAGACTGGCTCCATGACCACCTCGGATTTCAAGGCTGAACTCCACCTCTATCTGCAGTCCGCCCGCGATGCCCTGCTGTGGAAGCTCGAAGGGCTCTCGGAGTACGACATCCGCCGCCCGCTGACGCCGACCGGCACCAACCTCCTGGGGCTGGTGAAGCACGTGGTCGGGGTGGAACTCGGGTACTTCGGCGACACCTTCGGACGGCCGCCGAGCGAACCGGTGCCCTGGCTCGCGGACGACGCCGAGCCGAACGCGGACATGTGGGCCACCGCCGACGAGTCACGCGAGTACATCGTGGCGCTCTACCGCCGCGCCTGGGCGCACGCGGACGCCACGATCGAGGCGCTGGCGCTGGACGCGGTGGGCACGGTGCCCTGGTGGCCCAGCCACCGGAACGAGGTGACCCTGCACCGTGCCATGGTCCACGCGATCGCCGATACCCAACGCCACGCCGGCCACGCCGACATCGTCCGGGAGCTCGTCGACGGCGCGGTGGGGATGACCGACGGCAACGACAACATGCCGTCGGGCGATCCGGCATGGTGGCAGGGCTACCGGGACCGGGTGGAGCGTGCGGCCCAGGAAGCCGGCCGGGGCGAGTAGCCCCCGCGAGCGCGGTTCACCACAGGGCCTTGCGCTCGGATGGTTCGTCGGCGGGGGCGGTGCCGGTCACCGCGTTCAGCCGGTGAAGCCGGGCGTAGGTCCCGTCGCGCCGGAGCAGCTCCTCATGGGTTCCCTGCTCGACGACCTGGCCGTGGTCCAGCACGACGGTGGAGGTGGCGTCGCGGACGGTGAGCAGGTTGTGGGAGATGACGATGGTCGTCCGCCCGGCCATGAGACGGCGCAGCGGTTCCATGATCCGGTTCACCGACCGGGCGTCCAGGCCGGTGGTCGGCTCGTCCAGGAGCAGCACGGGCGCGTCCCTGATCATCGCGCGGGCGATCGCGAGGCGCTGGGCCTGCCCCCCGGACAGGGTCCGGCCGCGCTGGCCCACCAGGGTGTCGTAGCCCTCGGGCAGCAGCTCGATGAAGTCATGGGCGTCGGCGGCGCGGGCCGCCGCGACGATGTCCGCCTCCGTCGCGTCCGGGCGGCCGTAGGCGATGTTCTCCCGTACGGTGCCGTGGAAGACCAGTGTCTCCTGGAGGACCACCGCGACGTTCTCCCGCAGCTCGGCGAGGCGGAGGTCCCGCAGGTCGGTGCCGTCGAGGAGGATCGCCCCCTGGTCGGGGTCGTAGAAGCGCAGTTGCAGCTTCCCCACCGTGGACTTGCCGGCACCGCTCGCGCCGACCAGCGCCAGCGTCGAGCCGGGCGGCACCTGGAACGACACGTCCTGGAGCGCCCACCGGGACGTACCCGGATAGCGGAAGCCGACGCCGCGGAATTCGATCTCGCCCCGGGCACGCCCGATCGGCCGGGCACCGGTGGTCTCGACGACCTGGGGGCGCTGGTCGAGCAGCTCGATGATCCGCTCGGCGGAGGCGGAGGCCGCGTAGAACGCGTTGGCGAGCTGGGACAGATTGTGGATCGGGCTGTAGAGATTGCCCAGCAGCGCGAGGAAGACCAGCAGACCACCCAGCGAGAGCTTCCCCTGTCCCAGCTGCCAGGTGCCCAGGGCCATGACCACCAGTACGCCGGTCAGCTCGATGGCCTGGACTATCGGGCCGTAGACGGCGCGGATGCGTGCCGAGGCCATCGCCGCGTGGTACCTGCCCGTGCTTTCGCGATCGAACCTGCGCGCCTCCGAGTCCTGCTGGTTGTACGCCTGCACCAGCGCGATGTTGCCGAGCGACTCCTCGGCGATCGCGGTGATGGAACCGCTGCGCCGCCGCCGCTCCCGCGAGGCGGCCTTGATCAGCCGGGAGAAGCGCCGGGCCGCCCACCAGAAGAGCGGCACGATGACGATGGCCAGGAAGGTCATCTTCCAGCTGAGGTAGAAGAGCAGGCCGAGGAAGACGCCCAATCGGAGCACGTAGGAGAGGCCATCAGCCACTCCGGAGAGAAGAAACGTCTCGACCGCGTCGATATCGCCGGTGATGCGTGACAGTACGTCGCCCAGCCGTCGCCGTTCGAAGAATCCGAGCGAGAGGCGCTGGACATGCCGAAACACTTCTGATCGAAGGTTCAGCAGGAAACGCTCGCTGACCCAGGTGGACGTCACGTCGTCGGCGAATCCCAGAACGCCCGATCCGATGATGAGCCCCGCGTATGCCAGGGCGATCCAGAGAAAGGGCCGTAGATCGCGGGGTACGAGGACATCGTCCACCACGATCTTGAATAGCCAGATCTCGGCCCCGTCGACCAGGGGGCCGAGCATGCTGAAGAGGAGTATCGGAGCGAGCCAGCGCCGACCACCGCGGGTATAGGGCCAGAATCGCCGGAGGGCCTCACGCGGCGTTACGGGCGGCGCGGCAGCGACGACTGCGTCGGGGTCATCGGCCACCGACAGCAGCCGTCGCATCAGATGAGATGAGTTACGCCCCATAAGACGCGTCCCTCATCGTGTGTTGGCGGCCGAGCGAACCACGTGCTCGGCCCTGCTCGGCCGTCACAGGCGATCACCAACGGTGTCCGTGGCGTCCACGGCCACCGAAGCCGAAGCGGTCACCGAATCCGAATCGACGGCCGCGGCGGCGGTGTCCGAACTCGCGGTCCCTTCCGAAGTCGTCGAAGTCGTCGAAGTCATCGAAGTCGTCGAAGTCGCGACGGCGTCGCCCGAAAACGAAATCCTTGGAGAACATGGAGCTTCCCTTCTCAAGGGGCTTGAGATCCTTCCACAGGGAATACGCTCCGGAGCGCTCAGCGGATTGCCCTCTGAGGAAATTTTTCGCCCGTCCGCCTGCGGTTTTGCCCGTGCGCGTATATGTATGCCGGGGCTCTGCGGTAATTCCCGCCCGAGTGTCGTCTGGGGCAGGCAATCCGTGCGGGCTCGTGTTACGTAGGGAGTATGCGCAGGATAGGCATCTCCTTGGAACGGGTGTCCGACGAGGCTCTGCTGGCCGGGCTCATGACCGGCGATCCCGAGATCGCCGTGGCGTTCGTCCGGCGCTTCCAGCGCCGCGTCTTCGGCGTGGCCATCGCCGTGGTCGGTGATGTCCAGCTCGCTGAGGACATCGCTCAGCAGACCTTCGAGCGCGCCTGCCGGCACGCTCAGGTCTACGACCCGCGCCGGGGATCGGTGCCCACCTGGCTGGCGGCCATCGCGCACAACCTCGCCATCGATGCCGTCCGTGCGCGCAAGGCGACTCCGGTTGACCCCGTAGATCTGGAGAACATGATGGAGACCATCGCGGACACTCCGGAGCGGCACGCGCTCTCCGCCGAAACCGCGGTGGAACTGCGCCGGGTGGTCGGCTCGCTGCCGCGCGAGCAGGCGCGCGCGGTGGTGCTCGCCGGTATCTACGGGATGACGGCTCAGCAGGTCGCCGACTTCGAGAAGATTCCGCTCGGTACCGCCAAGACCCGGATCAGGTCGGCCATGGCCAAGATCCGGGCGTCCCTCGCGATTCGGCAGGCGGACCCATGACGGGCAACGGCGTGTTCACCTGCGGGCAGTTCCGGGGGATCGTCGCGGAGCTGGCGCTCGGCCTGCTGTCCGCCAGGGAGCGGGCCGAGGCGATGGACCACCTGGAGCACTGCCCGGCCTGCCGCGAACACGTCCATGAGCTGACGGCCACCTCGGATGCGCTGCTGGGCCTCGTGCCAGGCAGCGAACCGCCGGTCGGTTTCGAGGACAGGGTGCTCGACCGGCTCGGACTCGGCTCCGGACGGCGACCGCGCCAGGGCGGGTTGTGGCGGCGGTTCGCCCTGGCCGGGGCGGCGGCGGCCACGGGCCTGGCCCTCGGCGGGGGCGGTTGGGCGCTGGGCGCGTCCGTCGGCCGCCCCGCGCCTGTGGCACCCATCGTCTCCCCGGCGCACCCGGGGCTGCGCACCGCCGATCTCGCCAGCTCGGGCCACTCGCTCGGGCAGGTCTACCTCCACACCGGAAAGTCTCCCTGGCTGTACATGGCGGTGGACGCCGAGGGGCACTCCGGCACCGTCCACTGCCAGCTGCAGCGGGCCGACGGCTCCACCGCCAAGGTCGGTTCCTTCGCCCTCAACGCCAAGGGCTACGGCTCCTGGGGTTCGCCCTACCCGGCCGGAAGCTCGCAGGTCACCGGCGTGCGCCTGCTCAACCCGGACGGCACCGTGCTCGCCAGTGCCGCCTTCCACCACGGCTGAGAGACCGCCGAGGATCCCCGGCCGGGCCGGGGAAAGCGGCGTTCGGCCAGGGTGCCCGGGCGCCCTGAATCCGCTCCGGCGGCCGGCGGCGCGGGAACGCCGCGGTCGGCGCCCGTCGCGGCGCGGCCCCCGCGCGGGGGCTACCAGGTGCCGGTGATGACGACGGTGGTCGCCATCTTGTCGTGGAGGCACTGGCGGTTGGGTCTGTCCCAGCAGCACCACAGGTCGTCGAGGAGGGAGACCAGAGGGATGATGCCCAGGAGGAACTGGCTGCCGTAGCGGCCGAGCGCCCGGCCGAAGGAGAGCCGGTCTCCGTCCTCCAGCCGAACGATGCGCAGCTTGCATATCCGCTTGCCGAGGGTGGCACCGAACCGCCAGGTCTGCAGCGGCTCATAGAGCACCAGGGCGCCCAGGATGACGGCAATGGCGATCGCGCCGGTGACGGAGTTCTCACCCCCGACGAGGATGAGCGGCAGGACCACCGCCGCCACCAGGGCGATGAGGAAGACCGTGTCGAGGATGCGGGCCACGAGGCGCAGGCCCTGGTTGGCGAGCAGGTGCGGCGGCGGCCCCATCTGCGGCATCACCGGCATCACCGGGGGGTACATCGGAGTCTGCTGGTATCCGTAAGGGTTGGGTTGCTGAGAGTAATCAGTCATGCCCCCATCCAACTACACGCTGCCGTCGGGCATTTACTGGGGGTGCGGGACAGGCGGTCAGTGCCCCGGAACCTCGCAGGCGCCGTCGGCGCAGGCGGCGTCGGTGGCCGTGGCGGTGTCGGCCGCGGTCTGCTCGGCCACCTGGTTCAGGATGTTCAGGAAGGTCGCCGGCTCCTGGCCGCCCTGGACCGCCCACTGGCCCTCGAAGACGAAGGTGGGCACGGCGGTGATGCCGCGCTGCCGGGCCACCTCGATCTCGTCCAGCACCTCGTCGTGCAGCTCGTCGCCGTCCAGGAAGGCGATCACCGGGTCGCGGTCCAGTCCGACCGCGACCGCGACATCGGTCAGCTCCTCGCGGTCGCCGATGTCGAGCCCCTCGCCGAAGTGGGCGGCCAGCAGCCGTCCCTTGAGGCGGGCCTGGGCGTCCGGGCCGTACTCCTCCAGCGCGAAGCGCAGCAGGCGGTGGGCGAGGAGCGAGTTGTTCTCGACCACCGTGTCGAAGTCGAAGACCAGGCCCTCGGCCGCGCCCAGCTCGGTGATGCGGGCGTCCATGGCCTCCGCGCGGGGGCCGAACTTGGCGGCCAGCACCTCGCGGTGCGCTCGGGGCTCCTCCGGCGCGCCGGGGTCCAGCTGGAACGGCCGGTAGACCACCTCGACCTGGTCGGCCTGCGGGTACGCGGCCAGTGCCTGCTCGAAGCGGCTCTTGCCGAGATGGCACCACGGGCAGGCGATGTCGCTGTAGATCTCGACCTTCACCGGGACACTCCTTGTGCGGGGGCGGCTGCCGAGCCCCTGATTGAAGGCTCAAGCAATGCTAACCGCGGTGCCGGCGCGTTCCTTCCCCGGCGGTACGGACCCCTCAGTCCAGGGGCCGCTCGCGCCAGCGGTTGGTGATGGGGAGGCGGCGGTCCTTGCCGAAGCCCTTGGCGGAGATCTTGGTGCCGGGCGGGTACTGGCGCCGCTTGTACTCGGCGGTGTCCACCAGCCGCAGCACCCGGGTCACCAGCTCGTCGTCGTAGCCGGCCGCCACGATCTCCGCCCGGCCCTGGTCGCGGTCCACGTAGAGCTCCAGGATCCGGTCCAGGGTGTCGTAGTCGGGCAGCGAGTCGGTGTCCACCTGCCCCGGGCGCAGCTCGGCGCTGGGCGGCTTGGTGATCGAGTTCTCCGGGATGGGCGGGGTCTGCCCGCGGTCCTTGGCGGCCTGGTTGCGCCACCTGGCGAGCCGGAAGATGTCGGTCTTGTAGACGTCCTTGATCGGGCCGTACGCGCCGACCGAGTCCCCGTACAGCGTGGAGTAGCCGCAGGCCAGCTCCGACTTGTTGCCAGGGGCGAGGACGATGTGGCCCTCCTGGTTGGACAGGGCCATCAGCAGGGTGCCGCGCAGCCGGGCCTGGAGGTTCTCCTCGGCCAGGCCGGTCAGCCCCAGCGACTCCATGTAGGCGTCGAACATCGGGGCGATGGGCACGGTGCGGAAGTTCAGCCCGGTGCGCCGGGCCAGCTCGGCGGCGTCCTCCCGGGAGTGCTCCGAGGAGTACCGGGAGGGCATGGAGACGCCGTACACCCGCTCGGGGCCGAGCGCGTCGCAGGCGATGGCCGCCACCAGCGCCGAGTCGATGCCGCCGGACAGCCCGATGAGCACGGTGCGCAGGCCGTTCTTGGCGACGTACGCCCGCAGGCCCACCACCAGCGCGTGGTAGATCTCCGCCGAGTCGTCCAGGCGCTCGGCCACCGCCCCCGGGGGCGTCGGCGGGTAGGCCGGGAGCGGGTCGGGGGACAGCACGCGGTGGTCCACGCGCAGGCCGTCGTCGACCACGCCGTGCGGCACCGGGCCGGCGGCCGGCAGCTCCAGGTCGACCAGGACGCGGCTCTCGGCGAACTGCGGGGCGCGGACGATCACCTCGCCGGCGGCGTCCACCACGATCGAGTCGCCGTCGAAGACCAGCTCGTCCTGGCCGCCGATCATGGCGAGGTAGGCGGTGGTGCAGCCGGCCTCCTGGGCGCGCTTGCGCACCAGGGCCAGCCGGGTGTCGTCCTTCTCGCGCTCGTAGGGCGAGGCGTTCACGGAGAGCAGCAGCCCCGCCCCGGCGGTACGGGTGGCGGGCACCCTGCCGCCCTCCTGCCACAGGTCCTCGCAGATGGCGAGCGCCACATCGACCCCGTGCACACGGATCACCGGCAGGGTGTCGCCGGGCACGAAGTAGCGGAACTCGTCGAAGACGCCGTAGTTCGGCAGGTGGTGCTTGGCGAAGGAGAGGACCACCTCGCCCCGGTGCAGCACCGCCGCCGCGTTCTGCGGGGCGCCGGCGGGCTGTCCGTAGCGCGGCGCGGCCCGCTCGCTGCGGTCCAGGTAGCCGACCACCACCGGCAGCTCGCCCAGGCCCTCCCCGGCCAGCCGCGCGGCGAGCGTGCGCAGCGCGGTGCGCGAGGCCTCGACGAAGGAGGCGCGCAGGGCCAGGTCCTCCACCGGGTAGCCGGTCAGCGCCATCTCCGGGAACGCCACCAGATGGGCGCCCTGGTCGGCGGAGTGCCGGGTCCAGCGGAGGATCGTCTCGGCGTTGCCGGCGATGTCGCCGACGGTCGAATCGATCTGGTTCAGAGCGAGGCGAAGCTGAGGCACGTCCGCCAGTTTAATCGTCTTATTGACGCAATGGGGGGGTGGAGAGCGGAGGGGCGGCTACTTCCGGTAGCCGAGGACCGTCATCATCCCGGTCTCCTGGTGGTAGACGTTGTGGCAGTGCAGCATCCACAGCCCCGGGTTGTCGGCGTCGAAGTCCAGCTCCACCCAGCTGCGGGGCAGCACGATGGTGGTGTCCTTGCGCGCCCCCGTGCCGGCCGCCGGCCGGGTGCCCCGCAGGAATCCGTAGCCGGCCAGGGATCCGGTGTGTCCGTGCAGGTGCATCGGGTGCCACATCCGGGTGCGGTTCACGAACTTCAGCCGTACCCGTTCGCCGGCGCGCACCGGATAGCGCCGCCGGGGGTCGTACGGCTCGTGGTTGATCGTCCAGTTCCAGCCGGCCATGGAGCCGGTGAGCACCATCCGCAGGACGCGGTCCGGTGGGCGCGGTGCCAGCCGCGCCGGTTCGGCGGCCAGCAGCTGGTCGGCCGTCACCAGCCGTCCGTGCAGCTCGGCGGGGCGGGCCGAGGGGGACGGGGGCGCGCTCTTGTCGGTACGCAGTACCGCCATCGCGGCCTTGCGCTTGCCCTCCGCGACGGCGGTCAGCGGGAAGGCGCCCGACTTGGCGGTGACCAGGACGTCGTACCGCTCGCCCATGCCCAGCAGCAGCGCGTCCGCGGTCCGCTGCTCCACCGGGTAGCCGTCGGTGTGGGTGATGGTCATCGCGTGACCGCCCAGGGCGACCAGGAACGGGGTGTCGCTGCTCGCGTTGATGAACCGGATCCTGACGCGGTCGCCCGGCTTGGCGCGGAAGGTCTGCGGGTCCTTGGCGGTGCGGCCGTTGACCAGGTAGTAGGGGTAGGCGATATGGCCCGCCTGGCTCTCCAGCAGCGGACTGTAGCCGTACCGCAGCATCCGGGAGGGGCCGTGCCGGTGCCGACCGCCGCCGGTGGCCGGGTGGGTGCCGGCGGTGGGCCGGTGGGTGCCGCCGGCGGGCGTGTCGCCGTGGCCCATGATCCGGCCGCCGGCGAGCTCCTCCAGCACCTCGTCGGGGGTGCTGCCCTGCACCCCGTCCAGCCAGTCGTCCAGCACCACGACCCACTCGTGGTCGTAGTTCAGCGGCTCCCGCGGGTCCTCCACGATCAGCGGCGCGTACAGGCCGCGGTCCAACTGCACCCCGGAGTGCGAGTGGAACCAGTAGGTGCCCGGGTGGGCGATGGCGAACCGGTAGTCGAAGGAGCCGCCCACCGGGATGGGGTCCTGGGTGATCCCCGGCGAGCCGTCCATGTCGTTGCGCAGCGCGACCCCGTGCCAGTGCACGGTGGTGCTCTGCGGCAGCCGGTTGGCCAGGGTCAGCGCCAGGGTGTCGCCCGCGGTCAGCCGCACCTCCTGGCCGGGCAGCCGGTTCTCGTACGCCCAGGTGCGCACGATCCGCCCGCCCAGGTCCAGTTCGGTGGGGGCGGCCGTCAGCCGCATCGTGCGGATCGCGCCGCGGGTCCGCCGCCGTTCGGCGGCGCGTACTTCCGGGCCGTACGGATCGACGTAGCGGGCGGCGTGGCCGGCGGCCGGACGGGCGCGGTGGTCGGCGTCGTCCACGGTGGCGCCGCTGGAGCGGAAGGAGCAGGCGGAGAGCAGGCCTGCACCCGAGACGGCGATGCCCGCACCGAGGACGGCGCGGCGGCTGGGTGTGGGCATGGCGGATTACCTCGGTCCTGTCGGCGCGATGCGGGAGGTCCGCGAGTTGCGAGCACCCTAACCAGATGATTATGAAAAGCCCGGTAATGGCGGGGTTTGTCGTGCAGTGGATTCCGGTGCGGGGGGCGCCGGTCGGGTGGCGGG
>NZ_SRID01000269.1 GCF_004684805.1 Streptomyces palmae | reverse complement strand
CCCCAGCACTCCCCCGCGAACCCTGGCCCCAGCCCGTATGACGCCCGCCTCGCACGGTCTGATCACCACAGTGTCCGGCCTTCCGCAACAACCTCTGGTCGAACTGACGCTGCCCCGACGCCGACTTACTGACGCCCCGTCAGGCTTTCTCGAGATCACCGAGTCAACCGCTGACAGCGACTCCCCGCGGAGGAACTCGGAGACGAAGCCCCGTCAGGACCAGCAGGTGAAAGCAGACCCTCTCGGCGTCACTGAAACGACGACTACCTCAGCACCCCCAGGACGGGATGCCCGTCGACGCCCCGCCCGCCGACCCACTGGCCCTTCGTGCGGCGCTGGATTACAGCCGCACGGCCGACTGGGCGAAGAGGAGCGTGGGCATCAACTGGGACTGCGCACGAGGGGCTCAAGGATCTTCATGAGAGAAGCCTGGGGCGGTCACTTCGGCATGCGCCGAACCATTGCCCTTGACTGAGCCCGCGGAACAGAGTTAAGGAACGATCGTTCTTGACTGCTCATTCCTAAACTGTGTACGGTCCTTTCATGGGACGACCGAGAGGGTTCAATGAGGCTGACGTGGTCCGGTCGGCGGCGAAGCTCTTCGCCACCCGGACCTACGACGGCACATCCGTCGACGACCTGGTGTCACACCTCGGGGTGCACCGCAACAGCCTGTACAAGACGTTCGGCAGCAAACGCGGGCTCTACCTGGCCGCACTGAAGTGGTCACTGGACCACGAGGTCGCCGCTGTGGCCGAGCGCCTCGCCCAAGCGGGCGGCCACGTGGCGGAAACGCGGGAGATCGCAGCCGACGCGGTCACCGGAACAGCACTGGACCTGGTCCTGCTGGCAGCGGTCGAACGGGCACCGGTGGACGCCGAGGTGGCACGACTGGTCGGCGAGGCGTTCGCCACGTTGGACAGGGCATTCGGCGACGCGGGTCGCGTGGCCGACAACGGTGAGGCCACCACTGTTCCCGCGGCGACGACCGCACTCCTCATCGGGCTTCGCACACGGGCCAGGTCCGGCACAACCGACACCGACATCGCCCAGGTCGGCGCCGCCCTGGCACAGCACCTCGGCCGACCCTGACACTCCCACAGCAAGGAAGCACTCATGGCACACGTCAGCATCGACAACGGCAACCTGATCGTGGAGATCGAGGGACTGGACAAACTCTGGGCGCTCAAGAGCCGCCTGACCATTCCACTGGCACACGTGCGCGGCGCCACAGCCGACCCCGGGATCGCCAAGGAGCCCAAGGGGCTCCGATCCCCTGGCACCCATGTCCCGGGCATCGTCACCGCCGGCACCTTTCACGTCGATGGCGAACGGGTCTTCTGGGACGTCCGCGACCCGGCCAAGGCAGTGGTCATCCAACTGGCCGACGAGCGATACGCCCGACTCGTGATCCAGGTCCTCGATCCCCGGGCGACGGTGGCACTGGTCGAAGACGCCCTGCCCGACTGACCCCGCCTTCGCACACGTCGAGCCCGCCGCTCTCCGCGGTGACGCGGCGGGCGGTGACAGAGAGGAAAGGAGAAGGAAACTCGTGACCGACGAGACGGTAGGCATCGACAGCAACGGCTGTTCACTGGCCGGGACGTTCACCGAGGCAGCCAACCCCGTCGCCGCCCTGTTGATCCCCGGATCCGGCCGGGTGAACCGCGATTCGGACGTACGGCTGCCCGGTGGACCGATGCTCAGGACGGGAGTCACCCGTGCTGTCGCGGAGGCCCTGGGAAAGGCGCGAGTGTCGACACTGCGCTACGACAAGCGCGGCGTCGGGGACAGCGGCGGAGACTTCCTGCGAGCCGGGATGGATGATGGGCTGGCTGATGCACAAGCCGCCCTCACCTGGCTGGCAGACCGGACCGCCGGCCTTCCCCTCCTGATCGTCGGACACAGCGAGGGCGCCTGGTACGCGGCACAACTCGCCGCTGACCCCCACGTGGCCGGAGTGGTCCTGCTCTCCGCCGCCGCGCGGCCCGGCGGCGACATCCTTGCCTGGCAGGCCGAGCAACTGGCCACCAGGTTGCCCCTGCCGGTCAAACTCGCCCTGCGGGTGTTGCGAACGAACGTCCACCGCCTCCAGCGCAGGAATCTGGAGAGGATCACAACCTCCGGTGACGCCGAGATGCGCCTTCAGGGACAGCGCGTCAACGCGCGGTGGACCCGTGACTTCGTCGCCTACGACCCGGCGCCTGCGCTCGCCCGGATCGCGGTTCCGGTCCTCGCGATCACAGGTGGCGGCGATCTCCAGGTCCCACCCGAGGATGTCGACACCATCGCCCGCCTGGTGCACGGCCCCTTCCAAGGCCACATCGTGGCCGACCTCAACCACCTCTTCCGGCCGGACCCGCGATCGCTGGGCCCCAAAGGCTACCGGCGCGCCATCAGGCAGCCGGTGAACACCCAGGTCCTGGAACTCCTCAGCACATGGGTGGCCCACCAATGGGGCCCCCGGGCGCGCCGGGCACCGACGACAACACCCTGGTCAGCGACCGCATCCACCAGGAGATAGAGCGTGGTGTCTCCGCCCGTGCCGGCGTGGCCGAGACGGTGTGCCGCACGGCACCGGCTGCGGTGGCGGCCGGCCTGGGGCTCGCCGGTTCCTTCCCCCTCCTCGCAGCCAGCCCGGCTCCGCGCACGCAGGAGACCGGAACCGTCACCGCCTTCGGCGTCCTGCTGTCCCCCTTCATCGTGTCGGTCGTCCCGGTATCGGCCCTCGCGGCTCTGCCAGGCAGAGGCTTGGATGGCCGCTCCACGCCAGCGAGCCGGCGGCACCACATCCTCGGTACCGGCCGCAAGGGGCAGGCCAGCACCAGGTGGCTCAGCACTGACAGCCGGCGGATGAGCGCTCCCCCGCGGGCCACCTTCGCCGCGTCCCGGCTCACCGCGCCGAAGCGCGGATCAGCTCGCCGCCCCTCCGAGGAATCGGGACACAGCACGCGACACGCGCCCACCTCTGCCACCGTGAGGCACTCCCCAAGCTCCACCCGGCACGCCCGGACGTACCCGGAGACACGAAGCCGTATGTCCGGCGAGCACGAGGAACGTGGGCACGGTGACGGGCGCGGTGACGGCCGGTCCCGCCCTCTTGGGCCAGACCGCCACGATGGCCACGGCCCCAAGGCGTCACTGCCATCGCCCGTCGCTGCGTGGTAGGCGGTGCTCGGCGGCCTCCCCGTGAGGCCAGGGTGCTCAGCCGTGTGCGAGCCGAGACGCCGCGCCCGATGGCCGGCTACCGATGGTGCGGGTGGTGGGGCGGTGGCGGGATGGTCTCCGTGCTGGGTGTCTCCTCCGGCCAGATGAGCAGGATGGGGCAGGGGGCGTGGTCGACGATGAAGCGGCTGGCGGGGCCGAGGCTGCGTGGCCCCAGGTGGGTGCGGTCGCCGTCGCGGGCGAGGATGAGTAGATCGGCACCTTCAACGGCGGCCACGACCTCCCGTTCGATGCGGCCGCGACGCTCGATGCGAGTGCACGGGCGTCCCAGCCGCTCCGCCGCGGCGCCCAGGAGGTGTTCGCCGGCCGCGGCGGCGAGGTTTTCCACCTCGGTGCCAGGGTCGCGCTCGGGGCGCGCGCGTCCCAGCAGTCCGGCGTAGGCGCCGTGGGCGGCGCCGGGTACGTCAGATCCCGTGACGTGCAGCAGCACGATGTCGGTGTCCTCGGGTGCGTGAGTCCGGGCGGCGTCGACGCACGCCGCCCAGGTGCCTTCGACGATCCAGGCGATGACGGTCACGGTTCAGCCTCCGATCACGTGGAGCGAGACCCACAATGCCACCACTGCGAGCAGCAAGGCGGTGGGCACGGCGAGAGCCCCCAGGCGGGTGAACTCGCCCAGGTCTACGTCGGTGTCGTGTTCGCGCACGATGCGCCGCCACAGCAGGGTGGCCAGGGAGCCTGCGTAGGTGAGGTTCGGGCCGATGTTCACACCGAGCAGCACCGCCAGGACGGCGCCGGGCCCGGTGGGGGCGGTCAGCGGCAGCAGCACCAGGACGGCAGGCAGGTTGTTGATGACGTTGGCCAGTACGGCGGCCAGGGCGGCGATACCCAGCAGCGCGGGCAGGCCGGTGCTGTCGGGCACGATGTGCCCGAGCGCGTCGGCCAGGCCGTTGTCGACGACCGCACGGACCACGATGCCCAGGGCCAGGACGAACGCGCAGAACGGCAGCGCCGCTGCGCGCACGATCGCGGTGGGGGTGGAGCGGCGCTGGGCAAGGGCCCGTCCGGCCAGCACGGCTGCGCCTGCCGTTGCCGCCCACGCCGGGTTGATCCCGAACACGGAGGTCACCACGAAGCCGACCAGGGTGCAGGCCACCGTGGCCAGGGCGAACACCGGCACCTCGCGCGGCTCGGGGGTGGGTGGTGCCTGAGCCCCGGCGTCCAGGTCGGTGGCGAAGAAGCGGCGGATCACCACGTACTCGGCGCCGATGGCCGCCAGCCAGGGCAGCACCATCAGGGCGGCGAAGCGGGTGAAGCTCAGACCGCTGGCGGCGAACGCCAGCAGGTTGGTGAGGTTGGAGACCGGCAGCAGCAGCGAGGCGGTGTTCGACAGATGGGTGCAGGCATACACATGCGGTTTGGCGCGGGCGCCGAGCCGGGCGGCGGTGGCGAACACCACCGGGGTCAGCAGGACCACTGTGGCGTCCAGGCTCAGTACCGCCGTGATCAGCGAGGCCACCGCGAACACCTGGACCAGCAGCCGGCGCGAGCTGCCGGCAGCCTTGCGGGCCATCCACGCGCCGCAGGCGTGGAACAGGCCCTCGTCGTCGCACAGCTGGGCCAGGACCAGGACCGCGGCGAGGAAGGCGATGACTGGTCCCAGCCGGGCGGCCTCGGCCGCCGCGTGGTGCAGGGAGATCGCGCCGGTGGCGATGACCACCCCGGCGGCGGGGACTGCCACGACAGCCTCCGGCCAGCCCCAGGGGCGGATCACCGCGCAGGCAAGGACTGCCACCAGGAGGGCGGCGGAGAGTGTCTCTGCGAGCAGGGCGTTCAGGGCTGGTGCCTTTCTGAGAGGAGATCGCAGCGTCGCTGGTGATTCTCCCGGTGCCGGGCGGGCCAGCGTTCTTCCCACGCTGCAACAGCAGCGGAGACATTCGCCTGGAACGCCGGCGCCGCATCGGCCAGGCTCTCTACGCCGTCATCGTCGAGGCATACGTCGACCGAGAGTCCCCCGCAGCGTTGACGACCTGGTCAAGGCCCCGGGCGCGAACACCGGCATGACGGCACGACGGACACTGCGGACACCGCATCGAAGCCTCCACAGTGCGCAGGTCCGGCTCGGGCGCTCCGGGTCACCCGAGCAGCCCAGCCGGTGCATACCAGGACGGCGGGTTCTCGCCCCGCGCCCTGTCCCTTGAGGCGTTCCGCCGCTGTTGGCGGCATGCGGTTTGGATGGCCAGGGGCGAGTCAGCCATGCCCCATTCCCCGGCGGTCAGCGTCATCGGCGAGTGCGCAGAGGGCGGCCGGACCCCGGTCGAGGCGGTCCAGCAGGCCGGTGGTGGTAACGGCCTGGACCGAGGTCTGCCAGGGGTAGGCGAGCCCTGCCGGCGTGACCGCCGCCCGACGCCCGCTGTCGGCAGCACCGCGTGGCCAAGGCGGCCGACGGACTCGGCCCGCCCGGACCGGCGTGCGACCGGTCATCTCGTGGCCGTCGAGCGCCCGAACGAATGTCCGTGAGCGGAACCGCGACCCGCGATCGCTGTGCCCGCGGCTCGCCGTCGCCGTCGACGACGGCGACGGCGGCAACGGCGACGGCGGCGACGGCGGACGCGAAACCATCCGGCGTCCTGGGACGGCGCGAGGGAGGGATCAGCGGCAGGAGAGGGAGCGAAGTGCTCCCCAGGCGGTCAACAGGGCCACCGCGAATACGATGACGTTACCGATGATGTGGGGATATTCACCTCGGGTGGCATGCACGACCGCGCCGCCGGCCATGACGCAGGCAAGGCCGGCCGCGGCGACCGGGGTGAGCACCGGGGCGATGTTCGTGGCGCGGGGAAGGATCAGCCCCACCGCACCAAGTACCTCCAGCGCTCCGATCACTTTGATCGTCTCGGGACGGAAGTCCACGACCCACGGCATGAGGGGAACCATGGCGTCCGGGGACATGACCAGCTTCATCCCGCCGGCGGCAGTGAACAGTACGGCGAGGAGGGCTTGAGCGACCCACAGGACGACGGGCACGGCACACACTCATTCCATAAGTGAAGGGAACCCTGCGGTTGTTGTGGCGCTCAAGGTATCAGAACCGCAGGGGTCACTTCACTTGTAGGATCCGGGCCATGGGATTCGAGCAGAGCCGAAGGCTGCGCAGGGACGCCGAGGACAACCGGCAACGCATCATGGCGGCTGCCCGCACCGTGTTCGCCGAGCGCGGGCTGAGTGCGCCCCTGGAGGACGTCGCGCGACAGGCCGAAGTCAACATCGCCACGCTCTACCGGCGTTTCCCCGAACGGGAAGCCCTGATCGAGGCGGTGCTGGCCGACCGCATGACCGAACTGGCCCGCCTCGCCGAGGAGGCAATGCACATCCCCGACCCCTGGGAAGGCTTCAAGGGCTTCGTCGAGCGCATCTGCGCCATGCAGGCCGCCGACCGCGCCGTCACCGAGGCCTTCACCGCCTGCTTCCCCGACTCTCCGGCCATGGAAGAGCCACGTTCCCGCGCCATAGAAGCACTCGACGCCCTGATCCACCGCGCACAGCGCCAAAACCGCCTGCGCCCCGAGATCACCAGCAGCGACGTCATCCTGTTCCTGATGGCCAACACCGGCGTACTGTCCTCCACCCGCCACGCCGCCCCCGGCGCCTGGCAGCGCCTGGTCTCCCTGCTGCTCGACTCCTGCAGCCCCGAAGGGCCCACGTCGCCGCTGCCGCCCGTTCCCGGCCCCGAGGAACTTCATGACGCGATGCTCGCCGCACGGCCGCGTCGCTGATCAAAGTCCGATACGCCCCTGCCGGGCGGTGCCGTGCTGCCCGCCAGTCCCAGGTTCGCCGCCCGGGGGTGTCGGCGTCCGGCCGGAGCCGCCCGCCATCCGGTCCTCGGCCCCGGTGTCAGCCGCGCCGCCTCCCGGCCCGCCCCCGGCCCGCGCCGGCGCTGTGCCCGCGCCGGCCCGTCCGGGCAGCGGTTCTGCCGCCCGCCGCGTTGGCCGGCAGGGCACCGAGCAGCCGCAGGCGTTCCTCATCCTGCGGACCCCCGGGCCGCACCTCCGGATCGAAGAGCGGCTCGGACCCCAGAGCGCCCCAGCAAGTCGACCGTGCACGTCTCACCGCCACCGAAATCCCCTGTCACGGGGAAGTGACACGCCTTCTATTCCCGGCTGCCGGAGAACAGCAGCTCGGCCAGCTCCCGGAACACATCTTCGGGATCCCGGCCGGCCACCGGCTCCCGCAGGTTCTCGCTCAGCAGCAGAGTGGCGAACCCATGAGCGAGCGACCAGGCGGCGATCCCCGCGAGCCGGGCATCCTCGCCACGTCGGCGTTCCGGTACCGCACCGATCCCGGCTTGCAGCTCGGCACCGGCCCGGGCACGGGCGGCGAGCAGGGCAGCGTCATCACCACGCAGCAGGTCCGGGTGGAACATGACCTGGAAGTGCGCGGGATGATCGACCCCGAACCGGACATAGCGCACTCCGCGTTCGCGCAGATCGGCCGCGCCGGCGAGGGCGTCCGCCAGTAGCTCATAGCCCTCCGCGGCGATCGCGGTGAGCAGCCCCGTGCGGTCCTTGAAGTGGTGGGCGGGCGCCGCGTGCGAGACGCCCGCGCGACGGGCGAGATCGCGCAGGCTCAGGGCGCCAGGCCCCTCAGCGGCGATCACCTCGAGGGCTGCGGTCAGGACGGCGCGGCGCAGATCGCCGTGATGGTACGAGCTGCTCTTGGTGGCGTGACCGTATCGAGACACCCGAGCTGGCCGAGGCCGCCGCCCTGGCCCGCCGTGCCGCCGAGGCCGCCGGGCACGCGGGCCGACCACTCGCCGCCGCCAATGCGGCGCAGCCCTGGCCGGACGCCCCGCACCTGATGCTCTGGCAGGCCGCGACGATCCTGCGCGAGCACCGCGGGGACGGCCATCTCGCAGCGCTGCTGATCGCGGGACTCGACCCGGTGGAGTCACTGGTGTCGTTCGCGGCAATCGGGGCAGCGCCCGAGGAGACGTTCGAGAGCCGGGGCTGGAGCAAGAAGGAGTGGTCCGCAGCGCGCGAACGGCTGGTCGGGCGCGGCCTGCTGGAGCCGGACGGCACAGCGACCGACGCGGGGCGCGCGCTGCGCGCCGAGGTCGAGCGTCATACGGACGAGCTGGCGGCAGCGCCCTGGCAGGCACTGGGCCTGGCCGACACGGACCGGCTCAGCGACCTGCTCAGCGACCTGCTGGGGGACTACTGGCTCGCGGTCATCGGGTCGGGAATGCTGCCGGGAACGAACACGCTGGGAATCGGCAAGGTGTGACGTCACCACCCGGCGGACCTGGGCAGCGGTGACCTCGGCGACATCGTCATCAGGGCCGAGGCGGACCGCATGCGTCGTCACCGGCGGACGCCTCACCGGCCGGCCGCCCGACGGCGGCCTGGACCGCGGTTACCGTCCCTGAAGGCCGAGCATGAGCTGTGCATGCTCAGCCTTGGGGAACGGCCGGCTGGACCGCGTACAGCTTCTTTTTGTTGGCGACGTAGACGACTCCGTCGGCCGCGACCGGGCCCCATGCGCCTTCGCCGATGGTGAATTTCTGGACCGTCTTGCCCGTCCGCGCGTCCACGGCATGCAGTGTTCCGTCCCAGGCGCAGACGCAGAGGACCTTGCCGACGATCAGTGGCGAGCTGATCTGACCTTTCGGTGAGAACTTCCAGATCCGCATGCCGGTTTTCGCGTCCAGCGAGTACAGGTTTCCGTTCTGCGATCCATCGAAATCATGAGTGGTGACGTAGACGACACCGTCGGCGATCGCCGCGGGCGTCATTCCGGCATCGGTTTCGACGGTGAACTCCCAGGCTTTCTTCCCGGACTTCCTCTCCAGTGCGAACAGTGAATGGTTGCCGTTGCCGGCATACAGAAGGCGGCCGGACGCCATCAGTGCGGAAGCGGTATCGGAGAAGTATCCGACGACATCCGATGTCCAGATCTCCCTACCGGATTTCGCGTTCACCGCGTGCACCTGGTCCGCGCCCGTGCTCTTGGCGTACACGATGCCGTCGGACACCGCGGTGAGCGGCACCGACGCAAGTACGTCAGCCGTGTGTACCGTCCAGCTCTGTTTTCCGGTCCGCACGTTCACCGCGTGCAGGACCCCGTTGTCGCCGCCGGCGCAGACGACATCTCCGACCAGCGTGGGGTGCGCCCCTCCGCCACCGGTGAAGAATCTCCAGATCTGCTTTCCCGTCCTCGCGTCCACCGCGTACAGGACACCGTCCTTGCTGCCCAGGTAGACCACGTCGCCGGCCACCACCGGCGACGAACTCAATTGGCCGATGATGGTGAAATCCCAGATCTTCCTTCCGGTTCCCGTGTCGACCGCATGCACGACCCCGCCCTCCCAGTCGCTGGCGTAGGCGGTGCTGCCGAAGACCGTCGGTGAAGACAATCCGGTGCCGACGGTCGACTTCCAGACCTGTTTGCCGGTCTTCGCGTCCACCGCATAGACGGTTCGGTCGCTGCAGACGTAGACCACACCGTCGGAAACCGTCGGATAGGACAGATCGGCTGCACCGGGAGTGAATTCCCAGAGGAATCCCGGGGGGAGGGTTTTCGACGGGGAGGACGTGGCGGCGGAGGGCCTGGG
>NZ_SRID01000268.1 GCF_004684805.1 Streptomyces palmae | reverse complement strand
GTGTCGGGGGTGGTCATCAGGGTGGGGCTCCTTTTCACCTGCCGTGGGTGCTGCGGCTACGGGGCGGTCGGCGGAACTCCGCGGGCCTCGTGCGGCCTCTTCTGCCAGGGGAGTTCCGGCCGGCGGATCCCTCCGCGTCAGCCGGCCTGCCCGCCGGGCCTGAGGCGTCCGGTGGGTCGGCGGGCCTTCCCGGGGGCCGTGGACGCTTCGGGTGTCAGCGGACCTTCCGGGCGTCCTGGATGGCCTTGGCCAGCGCCTCCAGGAGGGGGGCGGCTCCCGCGTAGCTGAAGCGCGGTTCGCTGCTCCAGGGGATGATCTGGCCGGCCTTGACCGCCGGCAGTCGGGCCCAGGTGGGCTTGCCGGTCAGGTCCTTCGGTTGCAGGGTGGCGGTGCGGTCGTCCAGGAAGAGCAGGTCGGCGCCGTACTTGTCGGCGTTCTCCCAGCTGAGGCTCTCGTAGTAGCCGCCCTTGTCGGTCTTCGCGGGCTGCACCAGGTCGACGCCGAGTTCGCGGAAGTAGATGAGGTCGGAGTTGGCCCCGGGGTTGGAGACGTAGAACAGCTCGGGGCTGGCCGAGCAGGCCATCACCTTGATCCGGCTGGACTTGGTGAGGCGGCGCAGGTTCTCCGCGGCCTTCTCGAAGCGCTCCTTGGCGCTGACGACCTTGGGGGCCTTGAGGTCGGCGCCGAGCGAGGCGGCCAGCTCGGCGTAGCGCTTGATGGGTTCGGGCAGGGAGACCTGCCCGGTGCCGATGGCGACGCTGGGGGCCAGCCCCAGGATCTGCTTCTCGCTCTGCTCGGGCACGTAGAAGAGGGCGCCCGGGATGAACATGTTGCTGATCAGCAGATCGGGGTCGAGCGCCGCGTACTTCTCCAGGTTGAACTGGCCCCAGGCGTTGCCCAGTACGGTCACCCGGTCCACGTCGACCTCGCCGGCCTGCGGGTCCGGCTTGCCGTTCTCCAGCTTGGTGGGGCCGAAGACGCCGACGATCTGCCGGTCGATGCCGAAGTCGCGCAGGGCGGCGGCGGAGGCGATGTAGGCGACCACGCGCCGCGGGGTGCTGCCCCGTGAGACCTTCTTGCCCCGGTCGTCGGTGAACGACCAGGCACCGCCCTTGGCTTGGCCCGATCCGCCGGAGCCCGAACCCTTGCTGTCTCCGCAGGCGGTGGCCACCGCGGCGAGGCCGAGGGCGCCGCCCGTGGCGAGCAGGCCGCGACGGGTCAGGGGGAGGGCTCCGGCGTGAGGCATGGCGAGGTCTTTCTCTCAAGGCGGGTACGGGAACGACCCCGTGGACCAAGTCGAAGTTAGGTTAGCCTAACCAAACCGAAAGTCCAGTGGGGATCCCCGGTCACCCGCCCCGGGCGGTGGCCATGCGGGGGTGGATCGGGTCGCGGTGTGCGGGTGGTTGGTGGCCCGTCAGCCGCCGAACTGCCAGATGACCGAGTTGTCCAGGGTCACCAGGGCGGCCAGTACGACCAGGTCGGCGACGCCCAGGGCGATGCCCAGCAGGGCGCGGCCGCGGCGGTGGGTGCCCTTCACCAGGGCGAGGCCGCCCAGGATGATCGCGCAGGGGCCGAAGACCAGGTTGAACAGCAGCAGGCCGATCAGGCCCAGGATGAACGAGGCGACCGCCATGCCGTCGGCGTCCGAGTGGTCGCGGGTGATGGGTGCCGCGGGGGTGGTGGCGGTGGTGGTGGCGGTGGCGTTCATGGGTCAGCTCCTGTTCTGTGCGATGCGCCGTTCGCGGACGAAGAAGACCAGCAACCAGATGCCGATGACGGTCGCCGCGGCCAGGAAGGCCGGGAGCGGGGTGTGTGCCGCCGAGCCCAGCAGGATTCCCATGAGGAGGAGGACTGCGACGAGGAAGACCATGACTGCCTTTCCGGAGTCAGTGTGACCAGCGCGTTTCAGTTCAGTGAACAGTTGGGATGACAACTGTTCACTGACATCCTCATCCTACGCTGGCGAAAGTCAGAGAACGGTTGTTTACTGAATGACATGAGTCACACCCCCGGGGTCCGGCAGGCCCAGAAGCAGAAGACCAGGCAGGCGCTCCTCGACGCGGCCCTGCGGCTGCTCGCCGAGCAGAGCCTGAGCAGCCTGGGTCTGCGCGAGGTCACCCGGGTGGTGGGCGTCGCCCCGGCTGCCTTCTACCGGCACTTCCGCGATATGGCGGACCTGGGCGTGGCGCTGGTGGAGGAGTCGCTGGGCAGCCTGCACGGCATGATCCGCGGGATACTCGCCGAACGGGACGGGGACGACGAGCGGATCGAGGCCACCGTGCTGGCCGTCGCGGAGTACGTCCGCACCCACCCCGCCCACATCCGCTTCATCGCCCGCGAACGGCACGGCGGGGTGCGGCCGGTGCGGGAGGCGATCGCCGCCCAGCTGGACCGGTTCACCGACGAGGTCGCGGAGGCCTTCCAGGTCGGTCTCGAGTACCGCGGCTGGAGCGCGGCGGACCTGCGGATGCTGGCCGGGCTCTATGTGGACCACATGGTGATGACCGCGACGGCCTTCCTGGAGGCCCAGCCGGTGCGTGACGTCGGAGAGGGCGCCGAGGGCGGCGCGGGTGCGGACCAGGGCGCCGGGGAGGGCGCCGGGGCCGGGGGGATGACCGAGGCGGAGCGGCGGATCGCCGACCTGGCCCACCGCCAGCTGCGGCTGGTCGCTATCGGCCGCCGCCACTGGCACGACGGGTGACCTCGACCCGGTACTCGCCCTTGCGGTCCTTGCCGGTGACCGCGATGCGGACGCCGTGCTCGGAGTCGTCCAGGGACTCGCCGGGGGCGAACGGCGCGTCGCTGAGCTCCGGCTGCACATTGGGGGTGCTGGTGCAGCCGCCGCTGCGCGGGGTGCTGTCCATGACGGTGATCGGCCCCTTGCCGGAGTCGACGCGGCTGTCCACCCAGGAGATCAGCACGCCCGGCTTGCAGATCCCCTCGTCGTTCCCGCCGTTGGCGCGTACCTCCACGGTGTAGCCGGTGGCCGCGGAGACCGGGACGAAGACCAGCTTGGTGCCGCCCTTGCGGTGCAGCGGGGATATCGACCGGCTCGCCGTGCCGGGGTCGGCCAGGCAGCGCACCTGGTCGGCGGAGAGCCAGCCCAGCTTCCACTTGTGCCAGGCCAGCAGGTCGTTGCCGCTGCCCCAGTCCTCGGACATGACGTCCCAGTGGCCGGCCCTCTCCCCGCCGGCCGCGGTGTAGAGGTCGGGCAGGCCGAAGTCGTGGCCGTTCTCGTGCGGCAGCACCCGGTAGCCGTTGGCGGCGTAGGAGCCGGAGCCGTCGTCCTGCCTGCTGTAGATGAAGGAGATGTTGGAGAGCGGGACGCCGTCCGCGATCGGCGCCTCGGGGTTTCCGGCGAAGGTCACCGACAGCACGGTCTGCGCGGCGGGCGGCCCGGCGTTCGGGGTGAGCAGCACGTTGACCAGGTCGTAGCGGCGGAAGTCCACCAGCGGGTCGGCGGTGGCGGCGATGTCGCGCACCAGCTTGCGGTAGCCCGGTTCGAAGGGGCTGCCGCGCCGGATGCCGTAGCTGCGGAAGGTGTGCGGCATGCGCAGCCAGCGGCGGACCGGGGTGGCGGGGCGGTAGTCCAGCCGGCCGTAGGAGGCCCGGGTGAACCAGCGCGTGGTGCGCGGGAAGAACTCCCCGAAGCGCTGCCGGGCGGTGCCCTGGCCCGGTTCGTCGGGGAAGTCGACCATCAGGGTGAGGGCGTGCACAGTGCCGGTGCTGCGGCTGAAGTCGGTGCCGGTGGGCAGCCCCTCGGAGAGCTGCACCTGCGGGTCGGGGGGCAGGGTGCAGGACGGGCGCCCGTCGGGGGGCGCGGCGCCCGGCGGTACGGGGGCGCGGACGGCGGCGGACGGTGTGAAGGGCGCGGCGGTCGCGCCGATGGGGGCCGAGGGCGCCGGCACGGCGAACAGGATGACGGCCGTGGCGGCGAGCGCGGCCCACCGCCCGGACCGCCGGTCGCCGTCCTGGCCCGGCCGGGTGCGGGGCCGCTGGGGGCGGCCCCCGGGTATGTGAGGGCTGGTCTGTTCCATTGCCGCCCACGGTGCGGCCGACCGGGGGGCCGACGCGCGCGCGGCGCGGCCGAACGGGTGGTGGCACTGGCCCGAGCGGGCGATGAACGGACCATCCAGGTGTGAAACCCCTGCCCGGCAATGTGTGGCGCACGTCACGGCGGAGGGGGAAATTTCCGGGGACCGTCTCCCCGTTTGGATCTACGTACGGGGAAAACGGGGACTGGCTCCCCGCTAAAGCCACCCGATGCGAAGACGCACGGACCGACGGGGCTCGGTGCGGATCCGCACGGATCAGACGAATGGCCGGACAGAAGGGGGGACCACGTGGCTGCCAGCACCACCGAGAAGACTCCGCAGCCCCGGCTGCGCGCCGACGCGCTGCGCAACCGGGAGCGGATCGTCGCGGCGGCCCGCGAGGTGCTCGTCGAGTACGGCGCCGATGTGCCGCTCGATGAAATCGCTCGACGGGCCGGGGTCGGCAATGCCACGATCTACCGGCACTTCGCGGACCGCCGCGAACTCATCCACCGTGTCACCGTCTCGGTGATGGCCCGTATCGGGGACCAGGCCGAGGCCGCGCTGGCCGAGGAGCCCGACGCCTTCCAGGCGCTGCGGCGCTTCGTGCACGCGGCGGCGGACGAGCGGGTGGGCGCCCTGTGCCCGCTGCTCTCCGGCGGGATCGACCGCGACCATCCGGAGCAGGTCGCCGCGCGCGACCGGCTGGTCGCCGGGATCGAGGCCCTGATGGGGGCCGCACGGGACAGCGGCCAGCTGCGTTCCGACATCGCCATCGGCGACCTGATGATCGCGCTCACCCAGCTCACCCGTCCGCTCCCCGGCTGGGGATGCCCTCGGGTGGAGCACCCGGGAGGGTGCGACTTCGACACCTTTGTGCACCGGCATCTCCAGCTGTTCCTGGACGGCCTGATGAACCCGGCGCGCTCCCGACTCATCGGCTCGGCCACGACCTTGGAGGACCTGCGAAGCAGGCAGTGACACCGTCTCCGTAACGGACGCCGCCCTTGGCGCGGCGTCCGCGGGGTGCGCGCCACCCCGTTCACCAGGGGGAACGCCATCCCGTCCGCGGGGTGGACGCCACCCCGCCACACGCTCCCCGCGTGCCATGTCCGTTGTGCGCCCCGGCGCGCTCCGAACCGTTTTGACACGTTCGAACTCCTTGCAGTTCTCACCCTCCGCACCGCTAGGTAGGTCCATCCATGCCTGAAACGGCTCCGCACGTCGACCCCCGGCGCTGGAAAGCGCTGGTATTCATCGCCCTGGCGCAGCTGATGGTCGTGCTCGACGCGACCATCGTGAACATCGCGCTGCCGCACGCCCAGGAAGCCCTCGACATATCCGAGGGCAACAAGCAGTGGGTCATCACGGCCTACGCCCTCGCCTTCGGCGGTCTGCTGCTTTTCGGCGGCCGGCTCGCCGACCTGCTGGGCCGCAAGAAGACGTTCGTCATCGGCCTGATCGGCTTCGCCGCGGCCTCGGCGTTCGGCGGGGCGGCGGTCAACGCCCCGATGCTGCTGGCCGCCCGCGCCCTGCAAGGCGTGTTCGGCGCGCTGCTCGCCCCGTCCGCGCTGTCGCTGCTCGCGGTGACCTTCACCGAGGTCAAGGAGCGGGCCAAGGCGTTCGGCATCTTCGGTGCCATCGCCGGTGGTGGCGGCGCCGTCGGTCTGATCCTGGGTGGCGTGCTCACCCAGTACATGAACTGGCGCTGGACCTTCTTCGTCAACATCCCGATCGCGGTCATCGCGACCGTCGGCGCCATCGCGTACATCCACGAGCCCGAGGGCAGCCGCAACCCCGCCAAGCTGGACATCCCCGGCGTCATCCTGGCCACCACCGGCCTGGTCTCCCTGGTGTACGGCTTCACCCGCGCCGAGTCCGAGGGCTGGAAGGCCACCAGCACCCTGGTGCTGTTCGCCGCCGCCGCGGTGCTGCTGATCGCCTTCGTGGTGGTGGAGGGCAAGGTCAGGGCCCCGCTGCTGCCGCTGCGGGTGGTCACCGACCGGAACCGGGCCGGTGTCTACGCCTCGCTGGGCATGGCCGTGATCGGCATGTTCGGTCTGTTCCTGTTCCTCACCTACTACCTGCAGATCGTCAAGGGATACAGCCCGGTCAAGACCGGTCTGGCCTTCCTGCCGATGATCGCCGGCATGATCACCGGTTCGACGCAGATCGGCACCCGGCTGATGAACCGGGTCCCGGCCCGGCTGCTGATGGGCCCGGGCTTCGCGGTCGCGGCCATCGGCATGCTGCTGCTCACCCAGATCGACCTGAACACCTCCTACGCGGCCCTGATCCTTCCGGGATTCCTGCTGATGGGCCTCGGTATGGGTACCGCGTTCATGCCGGGCATGAGCCTGGCCACATACGGGGTGCAGCCGCAGGACGCGGGCGTGGCCTCCGCCATGATCAACACCTCGCAGCAGGTCGGCGGCGCCATCGGCACCGCGCTGCTGAACACCATCGCGGCCAGCGCCACCACCTCGTACGGCAAGTCGCACCTGGCCGAGGCGAGGAACCTCGAGCACCTCAAGCTGGAGTCGATGGTGCACGGCTACTCGGTCGCCATCTGGTGGGCGTTCGGCATCCTGCTGCTCGCCTCCGTCGTCGCGACGGTCATGATCAACGCCGGCCGTCCCAGCCACCACCAGCCCGCCGCGGGCTCCGGTGGCGGCGAGGGCAAGGGCGCCGAGCAGGACGTGCCGGTTCCGGTGATGGCGCACTGACCCGCCGCCGACCGCACGGCCCCGCCCGCCGCCCGGCGGCGCGGTGTCGGAACAGGTGAGAACGGCACGGCCCCGCCTCCGATGACCACGGAGGCGGGGCCGTGCGGCGTTCGCGGCGCCCGGGGCGCGCCGGCCGTCAGCGGAGCCAGGGCAGGTCGGCGCCCTCCGGTTGGAGTCCCTCGGCGACCGCGGCGCAGATCTCGCCGAGCTGGGCCACCTGCTCCGGGGTGAGCCGGTCGAAGAGGGCCGAGCGGACGGCCTCGACATGGCCGGGCGCGGTCTGCCGCAGCATCTCGTAGCCCGCGTCGGTGAGTACCGCGTTCTGGCCGCGCTTGTCGGAGGGGCAGTCCTCGCGGCGGACCCAGCCCTTCTTCTCCAGGGCCGCCACCGCGTGGGACAGCCTGGACCGGGTGATCTTCGCGTTCTGCGCCAGCACGGTCATCCGCAGACGCCGCCGGGGCGCCTGGGACAGCTGGACCAGCAGCGCGTAGTAGATGTGCGGCATCCCCGCGTCGCGTTGCAACTGGCGGTCCAGGTGGTCCTCCAGAAGCATGGTGGCTTGGAGATACGCCTGCCAGGTGCGTTGTTCCCCGTCGCTGAGCCAGCGGGGTCGATCTGCGGAGTTGCTCGTCATGGCGGTTCACGTTTCCAGGTGGCGTACGGACACTCTTCTTGAATATTAAACAAATGCGAGCTACAGTGGTAATGAACTTGAGAGTTCAAGTACATCAGATCCAGGGAAACACCGAAGGAAACGGAGGGGAGCCATGACCGCCGGCGCACCCCAGCCCGCCGCCCCGCGCCCGTCCGAGCGGATGCCCGCGCTCTACCTCAGCCATGGCGCCCCGCCGCTCGCCGATGACCCCGTCTGGCCAGGCCAGCTCGCCGCCTGGTCCGCCGGACTGCCCCGCCCGACCGCGATCCTGATGGTCTCCGCCCACTGGGAGGAGGCGCCGCTGGCCCTCGGCGCCACCCGCCAGGTCCCGCTGGTGTACGACTTCTGGGGCTTCCCGGAGCACTACTACCGGGTCCGCTACCCCGCCCCCGGCGCCCCTGAGCTGGCCGAACGGGTCCGCAAGACCCTGCGCGCCCCCGGCACCCCGGTCCAGGACATCCCGGAGCGCGGGCTGGACCACGGAGCCTATGTGCCGCTGGTGGAGATGTACCCGGGGGCCGACATCCCCGTGCTCCAGGTGTCCATGCCCACCCTCGACCCGCAGCGGCTGATGGACATCGGGCGCAGGCTGGCCCCGCTGCGCGACGAGGGAGTGCTGATCGTCGGCAGCGGCTTCTTCACCCACAACCTGGCCGCGCTGCGGCACACCGGGGCGGGCGTGCCGACCTGGTCCGCCGAGTTCGACGACTGGGGGCGAAGCGCGCTCGACACCGGCGACGTGGACGCGCTGCTGGACTTCGAGCACCGCTCGCCCTCCGGGCGCCTCGCCCACCCGCGCACCGAGCACTTCGCGCCGCTGTTCGTCACCCTGGGCGCGGCCGAGGAGGACCTGGGCCGGCAGCGTGCGGTGATCGACGGGTTCTGGATGGGCCTGGCCAAGCGGTCCTTGCAGTTCGGCTGAGCGAGGGGGCCGCCGGGGGTGCGGCGTGTGGCTCCGTGATTCCGGCTGTGCGCACCGGGCGCCGGGGTGTGTGGCCGGGGGTGCGGGCGCGTGGCCGCGGCGTTGCTTCCGGGGTGGTGATTCAGGGGCGTTGCCTCCCGGCTCTGCTGTTGGGGCTTCGTATGGGTAGCGCCGTGTGGGTAGCTTCGGCTGGGTAGCTTCGTGTGGGTAGCTTCGTGTGGGTAGCGGGGACGCCGCCTCCAGCGTTGATCTGGGGCCGGCCGGCCCGGGAAGCAGCGTCCCCCCCGCTTCAGCTCAGCGGCAGGATGAGTTCGCAGGCGCGGGCCGCGGCGGTCAGCGCCAACGGGCTGCCGGTGCTCCGGGCCACGTCCAGGGCGGTGTCGGTCAGCTTGATCGCATGTTCATTGCCGTTCTCCGCGGCCCGGGCGAAGGCCTCGGCCGCCAGGGCGGTCGGATCACCGGCGGCCTCCGTACCGGTGCCGGCACCGCGAGCCGTGCCAGGGCCCCGGTCGCCGTCCGCGGCACCGTCCAGACCCTCGGCCGCCGCGTCGCCGGTCGGCGGCCCCGGCGCGTAGGCCGCGACGACCGCCGCCGCTGCCGCCCAGGCGGCGTTCAGGCTCGGCTGCCACAGCTCGGTCGGCAGGGCCGGCAGGGTCCGCAGCACCGCGTTGGGGGCGGTCGCGGCATGCACCAGCATGATCGGCTCGGCCTCCGCCTGCGCCGCGTAGCGGAAGGTGGCGGCGGCGACCAGGTCTGCCAGCCGCTGCCGGACCTGCGTCGCGTCGGCCGCCGGGCGCAGCGCCGCGGTGGACGCCGTCCAGGCCGGCAAGGCGTCCAGCTGCGCCAGCCGGTCCGGCAGCCCGCCCTCCTGCACCGGCACCGGCGGTACGGACCACAGCGCGGCCGACGGGGCGGCGGTCCCGGCCGGGGCGGCGGCAGCGGACAGCGGGTGGTGGCGGGCGGCCCAGTAGCCCAGGCCATGGGCGAGTTCGGTCAGGCGGGGCGCGGTGGTCTCGCCGCCGAGCAGGGTGCGTACCGCGTGTCCCACGCGGATCACCGGATGCGTGGAACCGCCCGCGATGCCCGGCAGCAGCCGGGGCCACCACTGGACCAGCACCTCCTGCCAGGGGCGCTCGGCGAGGTCGCGGCTGAAATAGCCGATCCAGTCGCCGACCCGGCGCGGGTCACCCAGCGCGGCACCCCAGTCGGCGTCGCTGATCGGCACGGTGGTGGCGGGGAACTCCTCCAACTTGTGGTGGTAGCGGTCCAGCCAGCGGTGGACGGTGTCGTCCATGCCGTGCGCGGCCAGCGCCTCCACCGCCATCGGGGCGTGATTGGTCAGCCGGCCCAGGCGCTCCGGCCCGTGCTGGTGCAGCCGCTCCAGTGCCTCGTCGAGCACGCCCGTATCGCTGACCTGGGGAAGTGCGGGCGGGGCTTCCCCCGACGGGTGCGGGG
>NZ_SRID01000267.1 GCF_004684805.1 Streptomyces palmae | reverse complement strand
ATTCGGGGTTTACCGGGGGTTCTTCTCTCCACTAAGGCGCTTCGTAAGTGATCTGAGTCCTATGCCCGGGCTCACACGGGGACCCCTTTGCTCTCGCTTTCTGTGCGCGAGTGAATACGGAAACAGCGGCATTTCCGCCCGCTGCCCGCCGCCTGCCATGACGACGCCCCGCCGAGCGGCGGCTCGACGGGGCGAAATGGCGACATCGGGGCGGCATCGGCCTCGCGGCGTCCCGGGCGAGGCGTTCCTCCCCGGGACGCCGTCCTCAGAAGCGGTGGCCGGGGTCGATGGGCATGCAGTCCTTCTTGTCGCCGGAGAGCAGGTCGGCACTCTCGGGTGCCTTGTTCTCGTCCTTGCTGTCGTGGTGCGCGCCCTTCGGGTAGGCGGAGCCCTCACGCCAGTCCGAGCCGACGACCAGGGTCACCTGGGCGACCGAGGTGGACATCCGCACCGCGCCGCTGGGGATGCCCAGCGCCTTGGCCACCGCCAGCGCGTCCCCCTGCATCTCCTTCTTGGGGTAGGTGATGGTGGTGTCCGCCTGCGACTTGGGCGTCCGGTCGGAGACCGCCTTGCTGAAGCCGTCCTGGACCAGCACACTCGCGATCGCGGTCGCCCGCTGCGGCACCGGGGCCAGCGAGATGGTGCTGGTGCCGTTCTGCACGGTCACCGGGATCTGGTCCTTGGGGGCCGCCGGGGGCGGGGTGGCCTTCTTGGGCTTCTTCAGCTTGTCCTTGCCGTCCAGCGCGATGTCGTTGCGGATCAGCGAGAACACCTTCTCGGCGTCCGGGGCGGGGATCACGTGCGCCTGCGGGTTCTGCGGGTCCTGGAGCCACGGCATGGTGGTCATGGTGATCCGCTTGGAGGGCACCTCCTTGAGGGTGTTGCCCAGGTCGTACAGCTTCTTGACGGTGCCCAGCCCGCGGTCCACGGTGAGCGCGTCGATGGCGGCCTCGGCCAGGTCCATCAGCTTGCCCGGGTCGGTGAGCTTGGCGCCGGACTTCAGCTGGCGGACCATCGCGCCCATGTAGATGTGCTGGGCCCGGGCCCGGGCGATGTCGCTCTGCCCGAGGAAGCCGTGCCGGGTCCGCAGCCACTGGAGGGCCTGCTGGCCCTTCACATAGGTCTCGCCCTCGTGCAGCCGCAGGCCGGAGCTCTTGTCGTAGACGTTGTCCTGCACGCACACCGGGACACCGCCGACCGCGTCGGCCATGTCCACCACACCGGAGAACTCGATCTCCATGAAGTGGTCGATGGGGATGCCGGTGAGCTCTTCCCAGGTGGCCACCGTGCAGCCGGGTCCGCCGTGCTGCATGCTGGCGTTGATGATCTCGCGGGTGGTCTCGGGGTAGACCTTGCCCTTCTTGTCCTTGCACTCAGGGATCTTCACCCGGGTGTCGCGCGGGATGCTGAGGACCGACATGTTGCTGCGGTCGGCCGAGACGTGGACCAGCATCTGGACATCGGCCCGCGGCTTCTCGCCCACCGTCTGGCGGGCGCCGCCGAGCTTGAGGTTCGCCTTGGAGTTACGGCTGTCCGAGCCCAGCATCAGGATGTTCAGCGGCGTCTGGCCGTCCTCGTTGGGAGCGGCCTTGTCCAGCCGCTTGGTGCCCAGGTTGAGGTCGTCCTTCTTTATCTTGGAGTTCAGGTGCTGGTAGTAGAGGTAGCCCGCGCCCGCCGCGCCGAGGATGATCACCGCCAGACTCAGCGCGGTCCACTTGAGTATTCGCACGCCTTTGCTGCGTTTCTTCTTCTTTTTGGCAGGCCGGTGCCGCCGGCTGCCGCGGTGCGGGCCGGGCTCCGGGTTCGGCTCGGACTCCCCGCCGCGGTCGGCGCCCGCCGCCTTGGGCGCGGCCTCGGCGTCCTCCTCGTACAGGCTGTCGTCCCAGCCCAGATCCTGTGCGGCGGATGGTCGCCTACGGCGTCCCTCCCCGCGCACAGTGTTGTCCTGCCCCATCGGGCCTCCCCGTGCTAGGCGGTGCGTCCGGCCCGATGGGCGGGCATGCTCCGGTTGGTCATCATCATCATTACTTGGCGCAGACGGACCTGTCGTCCGCGCCGACCCGCTGAAGATCCTTGGGCGCCTTGTGCGGCGCTGCGACCGGGATGCCCGGTCCCTTGAAGTCCGCGCCGAGCACCAGGGTCATCTGGGCCATGGGCTCGGCGTCCTTGGTGCCGGGCTTCAGGGCGGAGCCGGGCAGTCCCATGCTGGCGGCCAGCCGACGCGCCTGGTCGGCCTGGTTGGGGGCGTACTCCAACGTCGTCTTCTTCTGGTCCGCGGGAGCGTTGCCGCCGTTGCCGGAGCGGATCATGCCCTGGTTGTTCTGCATCCACTCGACCGTGTCCTGGGCGGCGCCGAGTCGGCCGCTACCGTTCAGTACCTTGACTCGGACGTCGGCCGGCGCGGCCTTGGTTCCCTTGAGTCGGGCGGCCTCCGCGGCCTTGGCCGCCTTCTGCTTCTGCTTCACCTCGGTGAGCGAGACATCGTCCCTGAGCATGGCGAACAGCGCCTCGGCCTTGGGCTTGTCGAGCACCACGGTCTTCTTCACCGGGCCCTCGTTCGGGTTGTCCAGCACCGGGAGGGTGACGAAGGTGACGTGCTTGAGATCGACCTTGTTCAGGTCCAGCGCCATGTCCTTCAACTTGCCGACCGAACCTATGCCGGTGTCCACGGTCAGCGCCTTGGTGGCGGAGTTGGCCAGCTTCCACAGCTTCGTCGGGCTGGTCAGCGTGCCGCTGGACTTCATCCGCCGCATCATCGAGCTGAGGAACTGCTGCTGGAGCTTGATGCGGTCCAGGTCGCTCTCGAAGCCCACGCTGTGCCGGGTGCGGACGAAGGCCAGCGCGTCCTCGCCCTGGATCATGTGGCGGCCCTTGCTCAGCTTGAGGTGCGACTTGGGGTCGTCGATGTCCTTCGCCAGGCAGACCTCGACCCCGTTCACCGCGGAGGAGAGCGACTTGACCGCGTTGAAGTCGGCCATGATGAAGTGGCTGATCTGCAGGCCGGTGAGCTTCTCCACCGTCTGCCAGGTGCAGCCGGGGTCGCGCCCCTGCTGCCCCAGGCTGGTGTTGAAGCGGACGCCGGTGGAACCGGCGATCGGCTTGCGGGTGCCGTCCTCCTGCTTCACCGAGCACTCGGGGATGTCGGTGATCAGGTCGCGGGGGATGCTGAGCGCGGTCGCGTTGGTGCGGTCCTCCGAGACGTGGAAGAGGATGGTGGTGTCGGCGTGGCCGGCACTGCCCTCGTCGCCGTAGCCCTTGTTGCCCTTGCCGGAGCGCTTGTCGGTGCCGATCACCAGTATGTTCACCGGGCCGTCGACCACCGCGGCGTTGTTCTCGCCGACATCCACCTTGGTGATGTTGCCGTTGAGGTGCTGGTAGATCAGGTACGCCGCGACCGAGGTGCCGACCAGCAGGAAGGCGAGCGTGCCACCGCCCCAGATCAGCGCCTTCTTCGTCTTGGACTTCTTCGGCTTGGGCTTGCGGCGGCTGGCCGGCCCGGCGGACCGGTCCGTGTCCTCGCCCTTGCCGGAGGGAGCCTTTCCGGCCGCCCGGCGGCGCCCGGCACGGGTCCCGGCCTCCGGCCGCTCCGCCGCCTCCTGCCGGGATTCCGCCCCCGGGCGTGCGGCGTCCTCCTGTCCTGAGGCGCCTTCCTGCCGTGCCGCGGGCACCCGCCCCGACTCGGACGAGGGCCGCGGCTCGGGCACCGGGCGGCGCCGCCGACCACCGGTTCCACCGGGCCGAGGGACATCGGAAGTGGGCGCCGGATCATCGGCGGGGTCCAGTCGCAGCTCGTAGCTGCCGGTGCTCGGGTTGAACACCCATTGGTCGGCGGGGTCCATGCCATCCGCCTGCCCACGGCCTTGCGCGTCCACGGTCGTCTGAGTCCTCCGTCGATGCCACGCGGCGCCTCCCCCTCAAGGCGCTCGGTTGGTTTCCGTACGGTGCGCGGTCGGCCTGGTCGTGCACACCGGATCGCTCACACTATCCGCCCAGTTCAGCGTCAAGCGACGCCGGTGACAAATTCCACTCCCCTACAACTGGGCAATCTGCCCAATCCTTTCAAGATCCCTTCGATCGTGAAACGAGACCCGGGCGAGATCACGGCCGAGATTCCGGTGGGAGCCCCGGCCGAGGGATTCACCCCGTCTGCTTACATGCGCCGCCGGGCGTGGAGGTTGCCTCCTCGCCGGCGCCGTCCGCACCGGCCTCCGAGGAGCCAGGGCGATTGTCTCCGGAATTGTCCGCGTCCTCCGAGGTGTTGGCCGCATCGTGGACCGGTCGGTCCATCCGCAGCCGCTCGAAGAGCTGCTCCGCCGCGGGCTGCCGCAGCTCGTCCCGGTTGCGGTCCTTGGCGTACGGCTGCCGGGGCACGGTGAGGAACCGGAACCGCTCGTGCGGGATCTTCCGCAGGTCCTGCGCCAGCGCGTACAGCTTCCGCAGCGAACCCAGCCCCGGGTCGGTGGTCAGCGAGGAGGTCGCGGCGTCCAGCACCGGGTACAGCCGCGCCGGGTTCAGCAGCACCCCGTTGCCCTGCACCTTGCGCACCAGGGAGCTGAGGAAGTCCTGCTGGCGGGACATCCGCTGGGTGTCGCTGCCGTCCCCGATGCTGTAGCGGGCGCGGACGTAGCCGAGCGCCTCCTCGCCGTGCAGGGTCTGCGGCCCGGCCGGCAGCCGCAGATGCGCCTTGGCGTCGTCCACCGGCTCCGGCAGGCAGACGTCCACCCCGTCGACCGCGTCCACCATCCGCTTGAAGCCCCGGAAGTCGACGATCATGTGGTGGTCGATCCGCACCCCGGTGAGCTTCTCCACCGTGCGGATGGTGCAGGCCGCGCCCCCGAACTCGTACGCCCAGTTGAACTGGGCGAAGCGGGCGGCGGCCTGGGTCCCGTCCGCCGACCGGCAGGCCGGGATGTCGGCCATCAGGTCGCGCGGGATGCTGACCGCCGTGGCGCTGCGTCCGCCGGCGGCCAGGTGCAGCAGGATCGTGGTGTCCGAGCGCTGGGTGCCGGAGTCCTGACCGTACTTGCCGTTCCCCTTGCCGCCCCGGGTGTCGGACCCGATCAGCAGGATGTTCCGGGCGTCCTCCACCACCGGCACCGGCCGCTCGGCCTCGTACCGCTTCAGCTCCTTGGCGGTGGCGGTGTCCGTGGTGATGTTCCGGTTCAGCCGCTCGTACATGTACCAGCCCGCCCCGCCCGCGGCCACCAGCAGCACGGCCGTCCCCAGCGCCACCCCGCGCAGCCACCGCCGCGCCCGGGACCGCCGGACCCGGGGAGCGGGTGGCGGCTCCGCGGCGGCCTGGGGGGTGGCGGCGGATTCGGGCCCGGGTTCGGCCTCGGAGTCGGCCTGGGGGGTGGAGGCCGAGGCGGGCCCGGAGTCAGGCTCTGCCGAGGCGTCCTTGGCCTGGGCGTCCTTCGCCTGGGTGTCTTCGGTGGAGGCGTCCTCGGCCTCGGCGTCTGCGGCCGAGCCGTCCTCGGCCGGAGTGTCCTCGGCGGAGGCGTTTTCGGCTGGGGTGTCCTTCGCCTGGGCGCCTTCGGTGGAGGCGTCCTCGACCGGGCCGCTCGCGGGCTGGGTGTCCTTGACGATGGTGCCCTCGGCCGGACTGCCCTGGGCGGGGATGTCGGACTCGGGTTCGGCCCGGCTGGCCTCGACCGCGGGGCCGGATCCGGCTTCCGGTTCGGCCCGGGGCTCCTCGGCGGCGTCCGGCGCGGCCTTCTCGGCACCGGCGTCCTCGGCCGAGGGTGCCTGCACGGTCTCGGACGCGGCCTCCGCGGTCGGGGAGTCGGGCGCGACACCCGCATGGCTGTCCGGTACGGCCTCGGCCTGGGCGCCCTTGGCCGAGGACCCCGGGGCCTCAGGGGACTTCGGGGCCTCCTCGGCCCGGGCGTCCTTGGTCAGGGAGTCCGGTGCGGCCTGGGCCGCGGCCTCTGGTGTGTCGTCCTGGTGGTCCGGCTGCTCGGCCAGGCTGTCACTCGTCATGTCCGTACCCCCCGCTCGCGCTCGCCTCGGCGGCGTCGCCGGCCCGGTCCGGCCGGGACCGGCCGCCGATCACAGGAGCAGACGTCTTAAACCCGCGCATGGTTGTGCGCGTGAGCCCGCAAAATGCGCCGGGTCGAGATCGGGCGAGCGCAAGCCGGGTGTTCGCGGCGCCAGAAGGGGGCGGAACGGGCAAAGGGAGGGCCCCGGGGTGCCCGACCCCCGGCCCGAACGGGTCAGCCCCCGGTGCCTCAGAGGGCCTGGGCGGTGACCCGTTCGCTCTCCATCCGCTGGGCCAGGCCGGCCGCGTCCAATCGGTCGAGGTGCCGGCAGAGCACCACCGAGCCACCGGCCGCCAGAGGCGCCAGCAGACCGGCCGACACCCCCTCCCAGCTGTCGTACGACAGTCCGGACAGCAGTCGCGACCCGGCCGTCAGGCCGCGCTCCCGGGCGTCCGCGCGGGCCCGCTCCACGATCTGCTCGCCGGTCAGCTCCAGCCCGCCCACCGCGAGCGCGGGCGCCGCCGGGTCCACCGGGGCGAAGGGGGCGAACCTGTCGCCCTGCCCCGGCACCTCCACCGCGTAGTCCAGGAAACCCTGCGGCGGCTGCGGGAAGCGGCCGCCCAGCGGACGCAGCGCCAGCGCCACCCGCTCCCCGGAGCAGCCGGCCGCCGCCTCCAGGGTGTCCGGGCCGCTCACCACCAGGTCGGCGGAGACCGGGGCGCCGCCGAGGTCGGCGAGCACTCCCGTGGACGAGCAGGCCAGCAACCAGACGGCGGTCTGCCAGTGCGCCGGCAGCAGCAGCGCCAGCCGGTCGCCCGGCTCGGCGGCGAGATCGCCCTGGAGCAGGTTGGCCGTCTTCGCCACCCAATTGGCGAAGGTGGCGACGGAGAGTTCCACGCGCTCGCCGGTGGCGTCGTCGTAGTAGGTGACAAGCGGGCGACCCGGGTCCGCGGCGAGCGCGGAACGCAGCAGGTCGGCGGGGGTGCGGTCGGTGGCGTTCATCGCCGTCAGGGTACGCGGCGGCGCCCCTGGGGCGGGCCCCGATCCGGGTCCCTCGGGCCCGGGGAGGACGCGCCGACACGCGGCCGGGCGCAATAGACAAATATGTGACTGTATGTCCAAGATTCACTACATGCGTGCACTCCTGGCATCCTCGATCGGCGTGGTCTGCGCGACCGCCCTCGCCCTTCCGCTCACCGTCCAGGCCGGAGCCGCCCAGGTTCCGGACCCGACCGGAGCCGACAAGCCACCGACCACCGTCCGCGCCCGGACCCAAGCCGCCCAGCCCCGTGGCCAGGCGGCCCCGGACAGCGCCGCCTCCGTCTCCGGCAGCACCCAGTCGCTGCCCCTGACCCCGCTCGACCGCTCCCGCCCGTCGACCACCACCGGCAACGGCCGGCCCGCGGCCGAACTCGACACCCGCCCGCTGGCCGGCGCCCGCAACGGGCGGCCCGCGGCCGAGGCGGGAACCGGCCCGTCGTCCGCCGGCCCGCAGGTGCGCGGTGTCGCGCCCCGCGTCGTGCGGCCCTTCTCGCTGCTCGGCGCGGTCTGGGACGACCCCGCCGCCGACCTGCACGGCCGGGTGCAGGTCCGTACCCGGGCCGTCGGCAGCCACCGCTGGTCCGCCTGGCAGGAGCTGGAGACCCACAACGACGACGCCCCCGACGCCGACTCGCCCGAGCGGCGGGGCCCCCGCGCCCACGGCAGCACGATCCCGCTGTGGGTCGGTGACTCCGACGGCGTCCAGGCCCGGGTGCTGACCGGGAAGGGCGCCGAGCCGCTCCCCGCCGGACTGCGGCTGGACCTGATCGACCCCGGCAAGGGGGCCGGCACCAGCCGCGGCCTCGACCGCACCCCCGAGCCCCCCACGCCGGAGGAGGAGACCGTCCAGCAGGCCCTGCAGGGCGAACTCAGCGAACTCGACCCCTCCGGCCTCGAAGAGGCGGACATGGCGGCCGCCGGGCACCCCTTCGTCGGGCCCCGGCCACCGATCATCACCCGGGCCGGCTGGGGCGCCGACGAAAGTCTGCGGGGCCGGCAGTTCAGCTACAACAAGACCGTCAAGGCGGCGTTCATCCACCACAGCGGCACCGGCAACAACTACACCTGCGCCCAGGCCCCGGCCCTGCTGCGCAGCATCTACCGCTACCACGTCAAGACCAACGGCTGGCGGGACTTCGGCTACAACTTCGCCATCGACAAGTGCGGCAACATCTACGAGGGCCGGGCCGGCGGTGTGGCCCGGGCCGTCCAGGGCGCCCACACCCTCGGCTTCAACACCGACAGCATGGGCATCGCGGTCCTGGGCACGTACAGCAAGGCCAACCCGCCCAAGGCCGCGGTGAACGCGATCGCCAAGCTCACCGCCTGGAAGCTCGGCCTGTTCGACGTCAACCCCCGCTCCACCACCACCATGGTCTCCGGCGGCAGCAACAAGTACCGCAAGGGCACCAAGGTCAAGCTCCGGGTGATCTCCGGCCACCGGGACGGCTTCGCCACCGACTGCCCCGGCAATCGCCTCTACGGCCGGCTCGGCACCACCCGCACCCACGCCGCCGGACTCCAGGGCCGCTGACCCGTCCGCCGCCCGCTCACTCGCTCCCCGGCCCGACCGGCCCCAGGGCCGCCGGGCCGGGCCGGAGGGGCGGCTGCATACACTGGCCGCCAACCCGACCCCGGCGAGCAACAGCAGGAAGCAGAGACACTACGTGCCAATCGCGTCAACCGCGCCGGAAGCGATCCTCCTGGTCGGCGGCAAGGGGACCCGCCTGCGCCCGCTGACGGTGCACACCCCCAAGCCGATGGTCCCGGCGGCCGGAGTCCCGTTCCTCACCCACCAGCTGGCGCGCGCCCGTGCCGCCGGGGTGGAGCACATCGTGCTCGCCACCTCCTACCTGGCCGAGGTCTTCGAACCGTACTTCGGCGACGGCTCCGCCCTCGGACTGCACCTGGAGTACGTCACCGAGACCGAGCCCCTGGGCACCGGCGGCGCCCTGCGCAACGTCAGCTCCCGGCTGCACTCCGGCCCCGACGACCCGGTGCTGGTCTTCAACGGCGACATCCTCACCGGCCTGGACATCGGCAGCCTGGTCGACACCCACCGCACCAGCGACGCCGATGTCTCGCTGCACCTGACCCGGGTCTCCGACCCGCGCGCCTTCGGGCTGGTGCCCACCGATCCCACCGGCCGGGTCACCGCCTTCCTGGAGAAGCCGCAGACCCCCGAGGAGATCGTCACCGACCAGATCAACGCCGGCGCCTACGTCTTCCGGCGCTCGGTGCTCGACACCATCCCGGCCGGCCGCCCGGTCTCCGTGGAACGCGAGACCTTCCCCGGTCTGCTGACCGAGGGCGCCCACCTCCAGGGCATGGTGGACTCCACCTACTGGCTCGACCTGGGCACCCCGCACGCCTTCGTCCGCGGCTCCGCCGACCTGATCCTGGGCCGCGCGCCCTCCCCGGCGGTCCCCAGAGGCTGCGGCGAACGGCTGGTCCTGGAGGGCGCCGAGGTGGCCCCGGACGCCAAGCTGACCGCCGGCACCGTGATCGGCCGAGGCGCCCGCATCGGCGCCGGCAGCGAGATCGAGGGCAGCGCGGTGCTGGACGGAGCGGTGGTCGAACCCGGCGCCCGGATCCATGACTCGCTGATCGGCGAGGGCGCCAGGATCGGCGCCCGGACCGTCCTGCGCGGCGCGGTGGTCGGCGACGGCGCGGTGATCGGAGCCGACAACGAACTCCACTCCGGCGCCCGCATCTGGTGCGGCGCGAACCTGCCCCCCGGCACGGTCCGCTTCTCCTCAGACATGTGAGACCGCGAGCCGCGCGATCATTCCCCGACCCCCCGCCC
>NZ_SRID01000266.1 GCF_004684805.1 Streptomyces palmae | reverse complement strand
GGCGGGAGGTAGCTTCCCAGCCATTCCCTACAGAGAGGGCTCGGGGCCCGAGGCCCGGCACCCGGAGCCCGTGACCCGAGCTCCGGGGATGCCGGAGTTCAGTCCACGGGGTGCGCGGCCGCGAAGGCGACGAAGGCGGACCAGGCGTCGGGGGTGAAGGTGAGCTGCGGGCCGGACTTGTCTTTGGAGTCGCGGATGTGGACCCTGCCGGGCGCCTCGGTGCAGGTGGCTACCTCGACGCATTCGCCGCCACTGCTGTCGCTGTAGCTGGACTTGCGCCAGGAGGCAGCGACCTCGATGCAGGCGCCGCCCTCACCATCGCTGTAGCTGGACTTGAACCAGGCCAGATCTGTGCTCATAGCTCCTCCGCCAACTTCCTGATGAAGGCTGCCGATGCCTCGGGGTCGAGGGCCTTGCGCAAGATCATGTCATGACGCTGAGTGAACGAACTGACGTTCTCTGGATCGGAATCCAGCATGCCTGTTTCCTGCGCCTCGAGATAGACCAGCTTCTGGTGATCCGGTGTCTCCAGCAGCACGAATGAGCCCAACATCCCGGGGTGGAGGCCGACGTTGAAGGGCATGACCTGAATGGTGATGTTGCGGCGTTTCCCGGCCTCGATCAGATGCAGCAGCTGCCCCTTGTGGACCTCTGGGCCACCAATCTGTTCGCGCAGGGCAGCTTCACCGATGACGAAGCCGAAGGCCCGGGTCTGGTGATCCAACAGGTTCTGCCGCTCCAGCCGCGCCGCGAGACGTACCTCTTGGGTCTCGTCGTCCATAGGCGGGCAGTGCCCCTGGAAGAGCGCACGGATGTACTCCGGCGTCTGCAGCAGGCCAGGAATGAGCATGGGCTGGAACGAACTATGGGCGATCGCCTCGACCTCGTACTCCATGTAGCCCTGAGCATACGAGCGGAACTTCTCCGGCTTGAGGTACTCCTGCGCCGCCTTCAGCTTGCCCTGCGCCCCGCAGACCTCGTCCGCGACCTCCAGGAGGTGGAGCGTGGGCCTGCGGCGGCCGACCTCCATGGATTTGATCGACTCGTAGTCGTAACTTGATTTATCGGCCAGCTCCTGGCGCGAGACGTTCGCCTGGATCCGCCAGAGTTTGATCTGGTTCCCGCAGTACCGCCAGGCCATCGGCGGTTCGGAGGGCATCGCCTTCATGGAATCCCCCTTCTATGCGTATGGCGTCCGCCCGAGTACCGCATGGTGCAGTACCCAGGCAGCTACTACGGAAAGTAGAGACTCAGCCACCAGACTCTGCGCCATGAACGAGGGAAATCCCCCACCAACGAGGGACGTTGACTGGTTGCTCCCGCGCCACGCGCGCAGTGTCGGGCGGGCGCGGTCGCTGCTGCGGGTGCAGGCTCGGGTCTGGCGGGTGCCGGAGGAGGTGGTGGAGACGGCCGTGCTGCTGCTCAGCGAGTTGATGACCAATGCCTGCAAGCACGCGCACGTTCCGCCCGGCCGGATACTGAAGGCCCGGTGCACGGTGGTGGGGAAGCGGCTGCGGGTGGAGGTGTCGGACGCGTCCGACGAGATGCCCCGGCCGCGTACCGCCCGGGACTACGAGGAGACCGGGCGCGGGTTGGCCCTGGTCGCGGCGCTGTCGGCGGACTGGAGCGCGGAGCGGCGGGCCTGCGGGATCGGCAAGACGGTGTGGTTCGAGCTGGACGGGGCGGCGGACGGGTGAGCCCCGGTCACGAGGGAACAGCCTCCGCGGCCCCCGTGACCCCCGCGGCCTCAGCCGCCTCCGCACTGGCGATGGTTCGGCTCAGGATGGATCGGGCCTCGGCGATCTCGGCCGCTCGCTGGTCCAGGAGGTGGAGCTGGTCGCGGAGGGCGTCCAGTACGCCGGGGCAGGGCCGTACCGTCGCCTCGCCGTCGGTGCAGGGCAGCAGCTCGCGGATGACGCGGGTGGGAAGGCCCCCGGCAAGGAGGGCCCGGATACGCAGGACCGTCTCCTGGGCGTTGTCGTCGTAGGTCCGGTAGCCGTTGGGTTGGCGGGCGGGCTGGAGCAGGCCCGCCCGCTCGTAGTAGCGCAGCAGGCGTTCGCTGGTTCCGGTCCGTTCGGCCAGCTCTCCGATCAGCACCCCAGCAGCCCCTTCCGCGCTTGACCTTCCAACGGTGTCAGGGAGCACCATTCACCTGCCCCGGCCTTGCCCGCAAGGCCGGATCCGCGCCCGGCGCATGGGCCGGGCCTCCCGAAAGACCCCCGGAGACCTCGGTGAACCGACACATGTCCTTCGATCGGCTGCACAACTTCCGCGACCTGGGCGGCTATCCCACGGCGGACGGCCGCACCGTGCGGTGGGGGCGGCTGTACCGCTCCGACTCGCTGGGCAAGCTGCGGGAGAGCCAGGAATCGGGGCAGGGCGGGGACTGGGAGAAGTTCCTGGGGCTGGGCATCGGGGCCGTCATCGATCTGCGGTACCCCTGGGAGATCGAGGGGAAGGGCCGTGTCCCCGAGCACCCCTCCTTCGCGTACCACAACCTGAGCATCGAGCACCGGCCGTACGACCAGGCGGCGCTGGGGCCGGAGGTGGAGACCGGGCCGTTCCTGGCGGAGAAGTTCATGGAGGTGGCGGAGGACGGGGTCAAGGAGATCCGTACCGCGCTGGAGGTGATCGCCGCCGTCGAGGAGGCGCCGGTGGTGTTCCACTGCGCGTCGGGGAAGGACCGTACCGGGGAGATCGCGGCCCTGGTGCTGGGGCTGCTGGGCGTATCCGAGTCCGTCATCGTCGAGGACTTCACGCTCACCGGGCTGGCCACCGAGCGGCTGCTGGCCGACTGGCGGGCCGACCACCCGGGCCAGGAACCGAGGTGGCCGGGGTACGGGCGGGCGCCCGCCGAGGTCATGCGGCTGTTCCTGGCCGCGCTGAACGAGCGGTACGGGTCGATCCACGGCTATGTCACCGGGACCCTGGGCGTGGACGAGACCACCATCGAGACGCTGCGGCGGAACCTGCTGGAGCGCTGACGTGCGTCAGTAGTGCATCGAACCCGCGGCAGGGCTCCACAACTCCCGTACATGCGTCCAACATGACGTCATGGCACGGAAGTTGGGGGCTTCATGCTGGCGAACGAGTACGGCTACCAGGTGTCGCCGCGACCGGCGGCAGACTACTTCCCCGCCGGATACACGCAGCGGTTGTGGAAAGAGCGACAGAGGTGGCACCGGGCACAGAACATGGCCGGTTTCTCCGGGTTCGTCGGCGGTGTCATGCTGCTGGTGGTGGTGATCCCCGAAGGATTCTCCAGGGCCCCGGGCTGGACCATCGCGGTGTCCCTCGTCGGCATCCTCGGCGTGCCTCTGTCCCTGGCCGCCGTCCCTACCTACTCCTCGGATTCGGAAGTCATCCTGAACGTCGCCGACCAGCCGTTCCAGGTGTGGCCGTGCCAGCTGGAACAGGCCGCTGACGGGGGTCGAATGGTGCTCCTGCTGCGGCCTGACGGCGGCGTGGCGCGCGAGCTCCTCTCGCCCGTCCCGGATGACGTGTGGCACGGCATGGTCGACGGGCGCGGCATCCTGTGGATCGCCGGTGACCTGCGGTTCGGCTGCATCGTCGCCACGCCGGGCGCCGTGCGGGTGTGGGCTGCCCATGGCGCGCCGTACGGGTCCCGGGCCTCCCGTTCCGGTGGCGGCCGGGTGGAGGAGGAACTGCTGCGCACGGCGGTGCAGGAGACGTTCGACAACTGGCTGCCGTGACCCGGGTCGTCATCTCCCCCCGCCCCGCATCTCACGCTCGCCGGCAGGCGGTGGCACGGCCGGCGGTGCCGGTCCGCCGGCGGGCTTCCCTTGATCACTGTCCCGTCACACCCGTCGCGATCCGCCCACAGACTCGCCCCTCAGCGCGACAAGCTCGCTACAAGGCGTTGGGGGCGGAATCCCCTGAGTCACCTTCTTCATCGTTGGGTTCCTCGAGCAACAGGCCAGGTCAAGACCCGGATCGCCGACGACGAGGGGCCGCCCGGACCGGCCGCGAGGGCAGGGGGCAAGCGCGTGTTACTGATCATGCACCTGGCGAAGGTCGATACGATTTCCCCTCGGCGCGGCCCAAACCCGCCGCGTCATAACGATGGGGGGAAACTTCACCATGTCTTCGCGCAAACTGCTCGTTGCCACCGTGCTCGCCGTCACCGCCTTCGGGCTCGTCGGCTGTGAATCCAACGACGACTCCTCCGGCAGCGGTGGGTCCTCGGACAAGGGTGCGGCCTCCGGCCAGACCAAGCCCGCGGCCGACGGCTCCTCTTCGAACGCTTCCGACGGGGGCCCCGACGCGGGCTGCGAGACGCCCAAGCTGGAGCCGGGCCACAAGATCGTCCAGCCGGTGGAGCACCCCAAGCAGGACACCATGCAGGCCAAGGACACCAAGTTCGTCTGCGACCCCAACGACGGCCACTACGAGGGCGTCGGCAGCCCCAAGTTCTACATGTTCTCGCACGGGGACGTGAAGGCGAACGTGGTCTCCAACGGCCCGGGACACAAGTCGGTCGTGGTCGGGGAGCTGTGGAACCACATCAGCGACTGCCTGGAAGGGGGCACGAACGTGAAGCCCCCGATGTCCTGCTCGGCCAACGGGGTCTATGACATCAAGCTGAACGGCGACAACGAGATCACCGAGATCACCGAGGTCTGGCACCCCTGACCCGCCAGGCGGGCAACCGCCTCCGCCGCCGCGGCCGGCTTCGCCGGGCCCGACCGCCCGGGCCCGGCGAGGCGGGACGACCGAGGCTACGGGCGGCGGCCCCAGGCGGAGACCATCGGGGGCGTGGGCAGGTCGAGGCGGCCGGTGGCGACGTTCGCCAGGTGGCGGTCGATCTCCTCGTCCGTGGCCAGCCCGTGTTCGGTGAGCAGGTGGCGGACCTGCCGCACCGTCGCGTCCTCCAGCACGGTGCAGGCCGGCAGGGCGATCGGGAAGTAGGCGTCGGCCCGCACGTCGTCCAGCCCGGCCTGACGCAGCGTCCTGGGGAGGTTGCGGCCGAAGGAGAGGTCGGCGCCGCGGCCGGCCATCAGGGTGCGGAAGCCGTTGTGGAGCTGTTCGGTGAGCCGCTCCTCGGGGCCGAACTCGTCCGGGCACAGCGGAGGCTGCGGCATGAGGTAGGCGTCCTCCAGCAGCAGCCAACCGCCGGGGCGCAGCGCCTGGACCATTCGGCGCAGGGCCTCGGCACGGTCGGCGACATGGACCAGCACCAGCCGGGCGTGCACCAGGTCGAAGCTGCCGGGCGGGGGCGGGTCGGCGGCCACGTCGTGGGTCAGCACCTCGATCACGCCGTTGGCTATGTCCCGGTTCCAGGCGGTGTCGATGTCGGTGGCGACCACCGAACCGGTCGGGCCGACCCGCTCGGCCAGGCCGAGGGGTACGGAGGGGCCGCCGGCGCCGACCTCCCAGCACCGCATGCCCGGGCCGATGCCCAGGGCGTCGACGTGCCGGAACGTCACCGGGTCGAAGAGTTCGGCGAGAGCGCCGAAACGGGTGCCCGTCTCCGGCTGTGCGTTCTTCAGCAGATAGCCCTGGTCGGTCGCGTCCTCAGCCATGGGTTCGATTCTGGCAGAGGGGGTGGGCGGCGCGGGCCCGTCCGGGAGAATCCCCCTGCTTAGGCCAAAGGGTAGGCCAGGGTGACCGTTCGGGTGATCATGTGAGGCCCTGCCCTGCCATCGCGGTAGTGATCTCGGCGATGCGGCCATACAGGGGTATGGCCCGACTACCGTGAAGGTGTAAAGCCATGCGCATGGTTACCGGGTTCGCCGGATTGCTGCTCGCCGGGGCCGCCGTTCTCGGCGCTTCGGGCGTCGCCGGGGCTCAGGACGAGCCCGAGCCCCGACAGGGAGCGGTACCCGACATCAGCATCAGCCTGCCTGCCTCGGGCTGCGGGGCCGGGACCAACCTCATCGCCCTCCCCCTCACCCTCATGACCGGTCAGGGGATCTGCTGAGCCACTCGGCAGCCGTGGCACAAGCCCGGCGCCTGAGACCGGTGGATCCTGGTCGACGGCGTGAGCCGGGCATCGCCTGACCGCTCGGCAGGCGGACGGTCGGGGTCGAGGTGCGGCGGTCGGCCGGCGGGGTTCCCCGACCGGCCGGCCGCCCACCTCGGTCCGGCCCTCGCAACCGGGACCATGTGAGTGTTTGTGTGATAATTTCACCAACTTTTGCGGTAGTGATCTTGACCATGCGGCCACAAAGGGTGTGGCCGCCTACCGCGAAGGAGAATTCGCATGCGCGTGATCACTGGGTTCGCTGGGGTGCTGCTCGCCGGTGCCGCCGTACTCGGCGCTTCGGGGATCGCGGGGGCTCAGGAGGGGCCCGAGCTGGATGCGTCGGCCGCCATGAGCGTGCCCATCGGCATCGGCACCTGCGGATCCGACGTCGATATCATCGCCATCCCCATCAACCTCCAGGACGCGCAAGCGCCTGGTAGCTGCTGAGCCGCTCAACAGTCCAAGCAGAGTTCGTGACTGAGCCGGGCGGGTCCGGGTCAGGGAGGCTCGACCGCCGCCCGGCGCGTGGCCGGCCCGACCGTCAGGGTCGGGGTGTAGTAGTCGGCCGGGTGGGGTTCCCCGATCGGCCGGCCGTCCACCTCGACCCAGGCGTGGGCGCGGAAGGGGGCCGTACGCACCCCCGTGTGCCAGGTGGGCCAGGCACCCGTCATCCGGCACAGCAGGGCGGTGGCCAGGGAGCGTTGCAGGCAGTGCTGGCCCGCGCAGCGGGTGCTGACGGTCACCACCGCGTCCCGGGCGGACCGCGCCTGCGCGGCGGTGGCGGGGCGGGCGCCGGTGCGGATCAGGTGGAGGGCGGTGCGGATGCGCCGGGGTGGCAGGGCCGCGATCAGACGGGCCGCCGCCACCGCCAGCCGGGCGGCCAGGCGTCGGCGCGGCGGGAGGGCGCGGCGTCCCTCGAGTGCGAGTGGGCTGCTCATGGGCGGGCCAGCTTCGCGGCGCACAGCGCGTCGACCAGGGCGGAGACATCGGTGCGCGCTCGCTCGGCGTCGATGCCGTACTCCTGGTGCAGGAGGTCTGCCGCCTGTTCGCGGTCGGCGCCGTCGAGGAGGGCGCGCAGCACGAAGGCGCCGGTGTGGTTGAGCTTGAAGTAGCGTCCGCGGCGCTCGTCGAGGAGGACGGTGCCGTGTTCGGTCTCGGTGGGGACCACGTCCCGGGCCAGGGTGAGGGTCACGGTGCTCCTTCGGCGGCGGGTCGCCGCGTGCGGTCGGGCAGGGTGCGCAGCCACACCTCGCCGGAAAGGGTGGGTTCCAGGGCCTGGATGGGCTGGTGGAAGGCGTGGTCGGCGCGGAGGGCGGCGCGTACGGCGGCCTCGTCCACCAGGCCGCGGCGGGCGAGCAGCGAGCCCTCGAACAGGCCGAGCAGGGTGGCGCGGTGTCGGCGGAGGCCGTCGAAGGTGTCCTCCCCGTAGTTCCCCTTGGTGGAGCGGCCCAGCAGGTCGTCGGGGACCAGCCCGCGCATGGCCTCGGCGAGCAGCGGTTTGTAGCGGCGCGGGGTGGCGCGCTCGTGCAGCCGTACGGCCAGCGCGGCCTCGATCACCCGGTCGTCGAGGAAGGGGGCGGCGAAGTCCACGCCGTACCTGGCCATCAGCCCGGCGGCGTACCGGACCGCTGCCCCGCCGCGCTGGACGGCCTCCACGGTGGCGTGCGCGGCACGGTCGGGGCCCAGGGGCCGCGGCCGGTCGTGGGCGGCCCGCCGCAGCAGGTCCCGTACGGCGGCGACGGCCTCGGGGGTGGCCCAGGGCGGCATCCGCAGGGGCGGGGTCCAGCCCAGGTGGGGGGTGAACTGGGAGGGCGGCGGATCGTGCAGCTGTGTGCTGCCGAAGATGAGCGCGGCCGGGAGGGAGCGGACGTCGGCCAGGCCCCGCACGGTCGGCCACAGGGGCCAGTTGCCGAGGGAACGCCGCTCATACGCCCGGCGGGCACCGGTCCACGGCCGGCGCCGGACGAGGGTGTGCAGGGAGACGTGCGGGGAGTGGAAGACCTCGTCGCCGCCGTGCCCGCACAGATGGAGGCGGGAGCCGCGGGCGGCGACCCGCTCGGCGACGTCCACCAGCCGGGCGCCGCCCCGCGACCAGAACGGCGGCTCGGAGCCCAGGGCCAGCCGGCCGCCGTCGTCCAGACCGGCGAACATCGTGGGCGCCTGCTCGTACTCCAGCAGCAGATGCCTGGCCTCGGGCAGGCGGTCGGCGATGCGGGCGGCCCACAGCGCGTCGTCCCCGCCGGCGTCCAGCTGCGGGGTGCGGACGGTGACCAGGCCGGGCGCCAGCTCCGCGGCGAGGTGGGTGACCGTGCCCGAGTCCATCCCACCCGACAGGTCCGTACTGACCGCCTTCGCCGACCGGACCCGGCCGCGGACCGCGGTGCACAGGGCCTCGCGGACGGCCGCCGCGCCTTCGCGCAGCGGGAGGCTCGGCTCGGGTGGATTCCACCAGACCGCGGTGCGGGCGGTCCCGTCCCGTTCCAGGTGGAGGTACGAGCCGGGGGCCACCTGACGTACGCCCCGCCACACCGGCCGGTCCATCAGGGGGTAGGGCGCGCAGGGGGTCAGCAGGCGCAGGGCGAGGGCCTCCTCGTCCGGCTCGGCGCCGATCAGCGGGGCGAGGGTGTCGGGCCGGTCGGCGGCGATGGTGACCCCGCCCAGCCGGGCGTGGAAGACCGCCCGCACACCGGAGGCGGTGCCCTGCGCGCGTACCCGGCCGCCGACCGAGGCCAGAAGGTGGGCGCTGCCCGCCAGCTCGCGGGCCATGGTGCCGAGGTCGGCCACACTCCGCAGCCGGCCGGCCGCCGCTTCCAGCTCCTGGCCGGTGGCCGGACAGAACCCGGCCACCGCCACACGCACCCGCCCGGCCTCGGCCACCCGGATGTGACCGGACGGCCAGTGCCCCACCAGCCAGGGACGCCCGGAGGCATGGACGATCACCTGGGCCCCGGAGGAGACACCCACCAGCCGGGCCGCGTCGCGGGCCGCGTCGGTGTCGGGCAGCAGCACGAAGGAGGTCTCCCGTCGCATAGGAGATGCCTCACTCGCCGTAGGCGCCCATGGACTCCGCCTGGGTGTCGCCGAGTCCCAGGGTGAGGTCGGCGAAGTCGCCGATGTCCGTCAGCTCTGGGGGCTCGTAGGTCGATTCGTCCGCTTTCTGTTCCATCACAGGTCCCTTCCGGTTGTCCGCGCGGCCGGGAATGTCACCCGGTCGCGAACTCGGCTCGGGGAGGCGGTCACTGGAGTCGCCATCACCCGCGCGGTGGGCGCAGGGTGCGTCGCGAGGCCCGCGGAGCAAGCGGGCGTACCGGTTGCACCGCCCCCCACGGGCCTCGGTTCGCCGCGGTCGCCCCGCGCGCCCACCGAGCGCGACGGCCACGGCCTGAACGGTGACCGGGCAGAGCCCGGCCACCGCCGTGCGCTCCCATCCCCCCAGACTCGGCCGCCCATCGGTACTCGAAGGACCGACGGCCTACCGGTCATGGACGCCCGGACGTGAGAAATACCGTCCGGCCCCGGGCGACGCGCCTGTCAGCCGCGCCACGTCAATGACCGCATGGGTGCCGGGAAGCGCGAGGGACATGTCTCATGCCCCAAGAGGAGCGCCGGTCACTGGAAGTCGGTGTAGGACTCGGCAAAACCGCCGGCACTACCGAGGGTGAGCTCGCTGAAGTCGCCGACCTCCACCAGCGCGGGGGTCTCGTACTCCACCTCGTCTGTCTGCTGTTCCATCAGATGCCCTTCCTCTTCGGGTTCTCTTCGCGGATGGCCGCATCGGCCACCCGTGAGACCCAGGGTGAGGACTTCGCCGCTGGAGCCGCCATCACCCGCAGGGTGGGCGCGGGGGGCATCGCGGGGCCC
>NZ_SRID01000265.1 GCF_004684805.1 Streptomyces palmae | reverse complement strand
GGCGGGGAGCGGGAGGTACGGGATCAGGGGGCGGATCCGTGGCGCGCCCGGATCGGGCCCTTGAGCAGCTTTCCGGAGGCGTTGCGCGGCAGTTCGGTGACGAGGACGACGCTTTTCGGGATCTTGTAGCGGGCGAGCCGGCCCTCCAGATGGGCGATCAGCTGCTCCCCGGTCACCTCGGCGCCCGGGCGCGGTACGACGACGGCTCGGCCCACCTCGCCCCACTTGGGATCGGGGACGCCGATGACGGCGGCCTCGGCGACGGCGGGGTGCCTCAGCAGGGCGTCCTCGACCTCGGCCGGATAGATGTTCTCCCCGCCCGAGATGATCATGTCCTTGAGGCGGTCGACCAGATGGACATAGCCGTCCGCGTCGACCACGGCCACATCGCCGGAGCGGAACCGGCCGCCGTCGAGGAAGGCGGCGGCGGTCTCCTCCGGCAGGTTCCAGTAGCCCGGGGTGACGTTGGGGCCGGCGACGACCACCTCGCCCTTCTGGTGCGGCGCCGCCTCCTCACCGGACGGCAGGAGGACGCGCACATCGGTGAAGAAGTGCGGCACCCCCGCCGAACCGGCGTGGTCGAGCGAGTCGGCGCGGCCGAGGATCAGCGCCCCCGGCGCCGCCTCCGTCATCCCGTACCCCTGGACGAAGGCCAGCCCCCGCTCCAGATAGGCGTGCGCGGTCCGGCTGGGCACCGGGGCGCCGCCGCACAGCAGCATGCGCAGGCTGGACAGGTCCGCGCTCGCCCACCCCGGCGCGGCCGTCATCGCGTCGTACATCGTGGGCACGCCGAACATGCAGCTGACCCGGTGCCGTTCGATCAGCTCCAGGCTGCGGCCCGGGTCGAAGGAGGACTCCAGCAGGACCGTTCCGCCCTTGAGCAGGGTGGGCAGGCAGCTCATGTTCAGGGCACCGGTGTGGAACAGGGGGGCGGCGACCAGGGCCACCTCGTCACCGGCGAGGTCGCTGTCGACCAGCACGTTGAGGCTGTTCCAGAGGATGTTGCCGTGAGTGAGCACGGCCCCCTTGGCGCGGCCGGTGGTGCCGGAGGTGTACATGATGAGGCAGACGTCCTGGTGCCCCACCTCCTCGTCGAGCGGATCGGTGCCGGCCGCCGCGAGCAGTTCCTCGTACGGCAGGCCGGGACCCGCCTCGACGGCGAGGACCGCGGCCGGTCCGGCCCCTGCCGCCAGTTCCGCCACCCGCCCCTCCGGCTGCCGGGCGTGCACCAGGACCCCGCTGCCCGAGTCGGCCAGCTGGTGCAGGAGTTCCGGGACCGTCAGCCGTGCGTTGAGCGGGACGAACACCGCTCCCAGCAGCCCGGCCGCGAAGAGGGTCTCGAGGTAGGCGGGATGGTTGGGTCCGAGGAAGGCCACCCGGTCGCCGCGGCCGACCCCGGCGTCGCGCAGGACGTGCGCGAGGCGGGTGCAGCGGTCGTGCAGTGCGGCGTAGTCGAGGGCGCGGCCCTCGTACCGCAGCGCGGTGCGCCGCGGTGTCCTGCGGTTCCGGCGGGCGGGCCAGGAGCCGATGCCCTGGTTGCGCATGGAAACCCCTCAGCGGTCGGTGAGGCCGAGCAGCGCGGCGGCGTTCTCCTTGAGGATCTTCGGACGGACCTCGTCCTTGATCGGGAGCTTGGCGAAGTCGGCCAGCCAGCGGTCCGGCGAGAGCAGGGGATAGTCGGAGCCGAACAGCACCTTGTCCTTCAGCAGGCTGTTGGCGTACCGGACGAGCACGGGCGGGAAGTACTTCGGGGACCAGCCGGACAGGTCGATGTACACCTGCGGCTTGTGGGTGGCCACCGCGAGCGCCTCGTCCTGCCAGGGAAAGGACGGGTGGGCGAGGATGATCCGCATGCCGGGGAAGTCCGCGGCGACATCGTCCACGTCCATGGGGTCGGAGTACTTGAGCCGGATGCCCCCGCCGCCGGGCGCGCCCGCGCCGATGCCGGTCTGACCGGTGTGGAAGACCGCGATCGCCCCGGCCTCCTCGATGGCCTCGTACAGCGGGTACGCCATCCGGTCGTTGGGGTGGAAGGCCTGGAGGTTCGGGTGGAACTTGACGCCCTTGACCCCGAACTCCCCGAAGAGCCGACGCAACTGGCGGACGGCCGCCCGGCCCTTGTACGGATCCACCCCGGCGAACGGGATGATCACGTCCGGGTTCTCCGCGGCGGCCTCGGCGATCTCCTCGTTCGGCACCGGTGGGGTGCCGGTGGCCGACTCGGCGTCCACCGTGAAGACCACGCAGGCCATCCGGCGCTCCCGGTAGTAGGCGGCGATCTCCGGCAGGGTGGGATGGCGGTGCTCCGCCTTGAAGTACGCCCCGGCGGCACCGTCCAGTTCGGCCGAGAGCGAGGTGCCGCCCTTCGCGGAGACCTCGGCGTGGGTGTGGACGTCGATGGCGGTGAGCTCGTCCAGGTTCAGCACGGTGCCGCCCCTCACAGCCGCGGGGCCGGGATGCCGAAGGTCTGCGGGGTGCGGCCGACCGTCACCGGCCAGGCGTCGGCGATGGCGTCGGCGCTCCAGCCCCCGTCGGCGTAGGCCACCGACACCTCCTGCGGGTGGGACCACAGGGCGAGCCTGTCGCCGCCGATGCCGATGCACTGCCCGGTGACGTCGGCGGAGGCGTCCGAGGCGAGGAAGGCCACCAGGCCCGCGACGTCCTCGGCCGTGCCGAAGCCCTCGCCCTTGCGCAGGCTGCCGGGGAGGGCCGTGCCGTGCTGCTCCAGCGCCTCGACGTGCGGGGCGAAGGCGGGGATGCTCCTGGTCATCGCGGTGGCCGCGACCGGTATGACGGCGTTGGCCGTGATGCCGGCCCGCGCCAGCTCCATCGCCCAGGTGCGCACCATGGCGGCGATCCCGGCCTTGGCGGCGGCGTAGTTGGTCTGCCCGAAGTTGCCGCGCTGGCCGGCGGGGGAGCCGGCCACCACGATCCGGCCGCCCTCGCCCTGCGCCCGCATGCGCTCGACGGCGGCCCGTACGCAGGTGAAGGTGCCGCGCAGATGCACCTCGACGACGGTGTCGAAGTCCTCGTCGGTCATCTTCCACAGCACCTTGTCCCGGAGTACGCCGGCGTTGGCGACCATGACGTCGAGTCGGCCGAAACTGTCGACAGCGCGGGCGACCAGGGCGTTCGCGGCCTCGGTGGAGCCGACAGGTACCACCTCGGCGACGGCGCTGCCGCCGGCCGCGGTGATCTGGCGGACGGCCTCGTCGGCCGCGGCGGCGTCCACGTCGTTGACGACCACGGCGGCGCCCGCGGCGGCGAGGGCCCTGGCGTAGGCGAGGCCGAGGCCGCGGCCGCTGCCCGTGACGACGGCGGCCTTGCCGGAGAGATCCATGAGCGGGTCCTTTCGCAGAAGGCGGATGGGGGTGCGGGGTGTCCGGACGGGATCGGGGCGCGGGGCACGGACCTCGAGGCGGCGGGCACCCGTCGATGAGCGCCAAAGCTAGGCATGTTTCTGTCGACGGTCAATGATCTGCCGAATATTGTCGACCGCGCCTACGCTGTCCCCGTGACCCATCCCGAACCCGCGCCGCGGCCGGAAACCGCGGCCGACGGCGGTGCCCCGCCCCGCCCCCAGTCCCTGATGCTGAGCTTCTTCGGCATCCACGTCCTCGGCACCGACACCGCCCTGTCCTCGGCGAGCGTGATCGACGCCTTCGCCCGCGTCGAGGTGGGCGAGGACGCCGTCCGCTCGACCCTGACCCGCATGGTCGGCCGCGGCCTGCTGGAGCGGCACCGGCGGGGCCGGCGCACGTACTTCTCGCTCACCGACCGCGCGGCGGCCGTGCTCGCCGACGGCGAGAGGCGGATCTGGCGCACCGGCGCGGTCAACCGGGCCTGGGACGGCAGTTGGACCCTGGTCGGCTTCTCGCTGCCCGAATCCTGGCGCCGCGAACGCCATGACCTGCGCTCCCGGCTGGTCTGGGCGGGTTTCGGCCCGATCCAGAGCGGCCTGTGGGCGGCGCCCGGCCGGATCGACGTGGCCCCCCTGGTGGCGGATCTCGGGCTCGGGGACCGCATCCGGGCCTTCCACGGCGAGGCCGCCGCGCCCACCGAGGCCGGCCGGCTGCTGCGGACCGCCTTCGACACCGACGCGATCGCCGCCGGCTACCGCGCCTTCCTCGCCCGCTGGGGCGACGGCCCCGCGCCGGCCGAGGCGCGGGACGACCTGGGCCGCCAACTGCTGCTGCACACCGACTGGCTCGACCTGGTGCGCCGTGATCCGCACCTGCCCGCCGAGCACCTGCCCGAGGAGTGGCCCGCCGAGCGCGCCGAGGGGCTCTTCCGGGAGCTGGCGGCGCGCTACGAGCCCGAGGCGACCCGGATCGCCGGCGAGATCCTCGACCGCTGGCAGCCGGCGGAGGAGCGGCCGGGCGGCTGACGCCGCGCCGGGTGGTCGCACCCCGGGGTCGGCGGGTGTCCGCTTACGTCAACACCATTGACCTTGCCGTGGCCGGCGGAGTCTCATGGGCGGCACGTCGCAAGGCCCGCGCTGCGGGCCGCCTCCGCGATCCGAAGGAGCCCCATGGACCACCTCGCCTCGCTCCGAGACGCCGAACCGACCCCGTTCTGGCTCGACGACCCCGCCAGGCCGCGGGCCACCGCCGCCCTCGTCGGGCGCGCCGGCTGCGACCTGCTGGTCGTCGGCGGCGGCTACTGCGGACTGTGGACCGCCCTGGTGGCCAAGGAACGCGATCCCTCCACCGATGTGCTGCTGATCGAGGCGGACGAGGTCGGGGGCGCCGCCTCCGGCCGCAACGGCGGATTCTGCGAGTCCAGCCTCACCCACGGCCTGCACAACGGGCTCCGGCGCTGGCCCGAGGAGATCGGCCTCCTCGAACGGCTCGGCCGCGAGAACCTCCAAGCCATGGAGGACGCGGTGGCCCGCCACGGCATCGACTGCTCCTGGGAGCGCACCGGGTCCCTGGTCGTCGCCACCGAGCCGTACCAGGTCGAGGGACTGCGGGAGGAGGCGGAGGCCGCCGCCCGGTACGGGGGCAAGCCGGTCCTGCTCGACGCCGAGGCGGTCCGCGCCGAGATCGACTCCCCGACCTTCCTCGGCGGCCTGTGGAACAAGGACGACGTGGCCATGGTCAACCCGGCCCGGCTGGCCTGGGGACTCAAACGCGCCTGCCTGGACCTCGGCGTCCGGATCCACGAGCACACGCCCGCCACCTCCCTGCACGGGGACGGTGCCACGGTCACCGTCCGCACCCCCTACGGCCGGATCGCCGCCCGGCGGGTCGCGCTCGCCACCAACGCCTTCCCCTCACCGCTGCGCCGCCACCGCCCGTACACCGTGCCGGTGTACGACTACGCGCTGATGACCGAGCCGCTGACCGAGGCGCAGCTCGCCTCCGTCGGCTGGCGGCGGCGCCAGGGCTTCGCGGACTGCGCCAACCAGTTCCACTACGTCCGGCTCTCCGACGACAACCGCATCCTGTGGGGCGGCTACGACGCCGTCTACCACTACCGGGGCCGGGTCCGCGCCGAGCACGACCGGCGGCCGGAGACCTTCGCCACCCTCGCCCGGCACTTCTTCACCACCTTCCCGCAGCTGGAGGGCCTCCGCTTCACCCATGCCTGGGGCGGAGCCATCGACACCAGCACCCGCTTCTGCGTCTTCTTCGACACCAGTCACCAGGGGAAGGTCGCCTACGCGGCCGGCTTCACGGGCCTCGGCGTCGGCGCCACCCGGTTCGGCGCCGAGGTCATGCTCGACCTGCTGGCGGGCGAGCGCACCGAGCGCACCGGGCTGGAGCTCGTCCGCCGCAAGCCGCTGCCCTTCCCGCCCGAGCCCATCCGCTCGGTCGGCATCGGGATCACCAGGTGGTCCATGGCCCGTGCCGACCGCGACCAGGGCCGGCGCAACCTCTGGCTGAGGACGCTCGACCGCCTCGGCCTCGGCTTCGACAGCTGAGCCCGAGCCGCCGGTCGGCACCCCGCGCCACAGGAGGGGTGCCTCACAGCGTGCGGCAGAGCAGCGCGTCGGGTTGGCCCAGGTGCCCGACGCGGGTGGTGAAGGCGATCCCGGCCGCGTACTCGGTGGGGGCGCACTCTCCCTTGTAGGCGCCCTGGGCGAACTCCCCACCGGGATCGGCGGGCGGGCGGTTGTCGCCGCGGTCGAACCAGACGGTGCGCCCGGTGGTGCCCAGGGGGTGGCGGGCCGGCACGCACAGGGCCGCGGAGACGGTGGCGCCGCGCAGGCTGTAGCCGATGAGGAACTGGTCGCGCGGGCACTGGAGTTTGCGGTAGCCGGTGGCCCAGTCGCCGTCCGCGGGCACGTATCGCTCGTCGCGCACCACGCTCTGGCCCTCGCCGGCGGAGCGCAGGTCGCCTCCGGTTCCCGTGTCGGTGCACAGCCCGCGGCCCTGGGTGTGGCTGACGCCCAGCAGGCGTTCGCCGTCCGGGCAGACCGCCTTGCGGGCCCCGCTGTCCCAGTCGCCCGCGGCCCGGGTGCGCAGTGACCGGATGGCGTCCGCGTGGTCGGTGGTGAGCATGTGCCAGGCGTCCACCGCGGGCACCGGCCCGGTCCGCTCCGGCGCGGCGAGCATCCGGTTCCAGGCCTCTGCCCGCCAGTCCGCGCCGTCCAGGATGCCGGTGCGCCGGCCGGCGGCGTCGTAGCGCAGCAGGGCCCAGTCGTCCCCGGCCGGCCGCCCCTGGGGGTCGGTGCTCCAGCCCACCAGCGGCCAGTACGCGAAGTCCGTGTCCTTGGCGGCCAGATAGGCCGTGAGGTTGTCGAACCAGGTACGGGCGGCCGCCCCCGTCTCCCCGGCGCCGATGCCGAACTCGCTGACCCACACCGGCGCGGTGAAGTGCCGCCCGGACTCGTCGGCCACGTACAGCGCCTCGTCGCGCAGCGCCGCGTACAGCTGGTCGCGGGTCAGGTCCTGGTAGCGCGGGTCGCTGGTCTCGCCCACCCCGGTGGCCCCGGTGTGCCGGGGGCCGGTGTAGCCGTAGAAGTGGGCCGAGTAGACCAGCTTTCCGGAGACCAGCAGGGTGTGGGAGAGGGTACGCACCGGGGCGAGCACCGGGCGGCCGTGCGGCAGTCCGTCCACTGGCACGCCGGTCCAGTTGATGCCCTCGATGACGACCAGCAGCTCCGGATCGGCCTCGGTGTGGATGCGGTCCGCCGCCTGCTCGGCCGCGGCGTACCAGTCGTGGCCGTCGCCCAGGCCCCAGTTGGGGTCGTCCAGCACATCGCGGCGCACCTCGTTGTAGAGGTCGGCGCCCACCACGCGGTCGTCGTCCCGGTAGCGGCGGGCCATGAAGACCCAGTCGTCGGCCCACTGCCCGGTGCTCTGGGAGCTGTTCCAGCGTTCGTTGCCGTCGATCCCGCAGCACCAGCGGCTGGTGTTGGTGTGGTTGTTCAGGATGACGGCGAAGCCGTCCTCGGTCAGGGCCGCCACCACCGCGTCGAACACCTCCAAGGGCGTCCTGCCGAGCAGCCGGGGATTGGCCGCCACCGCGGCCGCGGGCACCGGGTCGGTGCTGTGGATCATCTCGTTGGAGAACGGCAGCCGGATGGTGTTGAGGCCCAGCCGGTGGAAGTCCGCCAGCAGGGCGGGGAGCGGAACGCGGTCCAGGCCGATCGGAATGCCGTGGGAGTCCTGGCCGCTGTGGTGGTTGGCCGGGTCACCCGCATCACCCGAGCCGTCCCAGGACCCCTGCGCCCCGTCCCAGTTGCCGGCCCGCAGCCGGAACCGCCGACCCTCCGCGTCCACGATGTACCGGCCCCGGGTGGACAGCGGCGCGGTCCACGAGGCGGCCGCCCCCTGCCGTGCCGCGGGTGCGGCGGACCCGGGGGGAGGGGGAGCGGCGGCCGCGCCGTATCCGGTGGTGCCGGTCAGCACCAGGCACAACACGATCAGCCGGCATATCGCACGCAGTGAGATCCTCACGTCACCCTGCCCGAGTCCTGGGACGCATCGACGAAGCGGAGCCACGGTAGCGGCGGGTCCTCGCATCGGCCACAGGTACGACGGGGGAATGGGCCCATCCCGTGCTTCATGGGCGTGCACACTGTGCCGCTCTTGTGTGAAGAGGGGCAAAATGGCCGCAGAAGATGGCGGAATCGGCCATTCGGTGACCATCCCGAGTGGAATGTGAAGGTCCGTCCTTATTCTCGGTTTGCCTGTTCGGTCACACATCGGCCACACAACAGTCCGGGGGGACGCATGACCCGCAACGGTCCTGCGCAAATCGTCTGGGACATCACCTACACCTGTCCGCTGCGCTGCGTGCACTGCTACTCCGAGTCCGGACGGCGTCCGGCCAGGCAGCTCGACCTCGACGGGATGCTGCGGGTCGCCGACGGGCTCATCGAGCTCGGGCCCGACAGCATCGCGCTGGCGGGCGGCGAACCCCTCCTGGTCAAAGGGGTGTTCGACGTCGCGGAACGGCTGGCACGGGCCGGTATCGAGGTCATCCTCTACACCAGCGGCTGGTCACTCCAGCCGTGGATGACCGAGCCCATCGCCCGACTGTTCTCCCGGGTCAGCGTCAGCGTCGACGGCGGCACCCCGCTGACGCACGACACCATCCGCGGCCGGGCCGGCTCCTACGACCGCGCCCTGCGGGCCCTCGGCCTGCTGCACGAGGAGGCCCGCCAGCGCCGCGGGACACGGCAGGCGGACCTCTGGCTCGGCATCGACTACGTCGTGGTACGCGCCAACTACCCGCAGATGGACCGGCTGTGCACCACCGTCGCGGAGCGCTTCCCGGAGCTGGGGTTCGTCTTCTTCGGGGCGGCGGTGCCCGCCGGGCTGGCCAGCCGCGCCGGATTCCAGCGGCACGAGCTCGTCTCCGACGCACAGGCCAGGGAGCTGGCCGAGGGCGAACTCGCCGCCCGGCTGCAGACCCTCGTACCCGACACCCTCGCCGTACGCACCACGGACAACGCCTTCCTGTGGATGTACGAGGTCGCCATCGCCGAGGGCGGCGGCTTCCACGCCCTCCAGGTGGAGCCCGACGGAGCGGTGCGCGCCATGCCGATCTACGAGGGCACGGTGGGCAGCCTGCTGACGGACCCGCCCGCCGAGCTGTGGCGGCGCGCGGTCGCCCGCTGGAGCGACCCCTACGTCGTCGAGACACTCGCCCCGGTACGGACCATGGCCGGCTGGGCGGAGGCCACCCGCGCCCTGGACCTGCGCTTCGCCGCACCGGAGGACCTGGCGCGCATCGAGCGCCGCCCCGCCTACCCGGCGCCCCGCCTCTGACCGGGGGAGGGGACCGTGGACTCCTCGGACCGTTCCGACGGGACCGGCCTCGGCCGGTTGCTCCCGACATCGTGCGGGCGCGGCTCGACCACCGCGGCGAGGGCACCCGCTGGCGGATGAGCACCGGCAGCGGATTCTGGTGCCGGGTGACCCCCGCGGGCCGCCCGCTGCGCACCCAGGGGTGGAAGCTGCACCTGTCCGCCACACCGCTGTCCGCGCCGTACGTCCTGACCCGGGCCGCCGACATCCTGATCCGGCACCGCTTCGCCTTCAAGTTCGCCGCGACCGTGGACGGGGTGCGCGAGCTGGTCTCGCGGCACGCCGACCGCGGCAGCGGCGGGAAGTTCCTCACCGTCTACCCCGAGTGCGACGAGGACCGGCTCCGCGAACTGGCCGAGGCACTGCACCGGGCCACCTCCGGCCTCCCCGGACCCGGCATCCTCTCGGACCGGCGGTACCGCCCCGGCAGCCTCGTCCACTACCGGTACGGGGCCTTCGGCGGCGTACCGGTGCTGGGGAACGACGGGACCTACGAGACCCTTCTGATCGCACCGGACGGGTCCCTGGCACCGGACCACCGCAAGGCCTGGTTCAGCCCACCGCCCTGGGCACCCCGCGACCCCTTCCGGCC
>NZ_SRID01000264.1 GCF_004684805.1 Streptomyces palmae | reverse complement strand
GCCGGCATCCCCCCGCCCCCGCCGCACGGTTCGTCCATCCAATGGACAAGAACCGGCCACCGCGGGGGTGCTCACGCGTACCATGGGGCGCCCTAGGCCACCGCCCGCGTACGGCGATCGCGCCGCACCGACAGGAGCTGCCATGAGACGCCGCCGCCACCGCGGGCGCCACCGCAAGGACCGCACGCTGCCCCTGGGCACCGTCGTCATCGTGGCCTCGGCCGCAGCGGGGATCTACCTCACCGCCGCCCCGGGTGGCGCCAGCGCCGCGTCCAGCACCGTCTACGTCGCCCCCACCGGCAGCGACACCGCCCGGGGCACCCGTGCCGCGCCCTACCGGACCCTGGAGAAGGCCCTGGCGGACGTCGGGCCGGGCACCACCATCGAGGTGCGCGGCGGCACCTACCGGCCCACCACCGCGCTGCGGGCGGCGGTCGACGGCACCGCGGACAACCGGATCCGGCTGCGGGCGTACCGCGGAGAGCGGGCCACCGTGGACGGCTCCCGGCTCTCCGGCGACTCCCCGCTGCTGTCCCTGCGCGCCGACTTCTGGACCGTCTCGGGCCTGGAGTTCCGCAACGCCCCGGCCGGCGCGGTGGAGTGCACCTCCTGCCGCGGGGACGTCTTCCGCGACCTGACCACGCACGCCAACGGCGGCACCGGGCTGGAGCTGCGCGGCGCGGGCACCCGGAACAACCTCATCCACGATGTCGCCTCCTTCGACAACCGCGACCGGACCCCCGGCCGCCGGACCGCCGACGGCATCGCCTTCACCTCGGGCTCCGGCAGCGGCAACGTCGTCAGCGGCGCCCGGCTGCAAGGCAACGGCGACTCCGGGATCGAACTGCGCGGCTGGGGCGGAACCGTCACCATCGAGCGCTCCCACGCCACCGGGAACGGCGGCGCCCAGGCCGAACTCGGCCGCTCCGCGGACTCCTACGGCAATTCCTGGGACACCGTCAACTCCTCCGCCGCAGGGGACGAAACGGGGACCCACGCGGTCATGCGCCGGACACCGCAGCGGTAGATCCGAGTGCGCCCGGCCCTTCCCCCCGGGGGTGGTGGGGCGCTAGGAATGTTCTTTCCGCCGCGCACACATGGGACTTGGCGCTTCTGTCCAGCTGCCCGCGTGCGTTGGAGTGATCTCGTAATACACCGTAAACCTGATCGATGCGTCCGGCGAGCACAATTCAGCAGACCCCCCCGCTCGCCGTCATGTACAGGAATCGAGGAGCAGCGCTGTGGCCAGACAGGTCATCGACAAGGCAGAGGCGCCACCGGCCGCCGGACAGAACGGGGTTCTCGACCGTTTCTTCCGGATGTCCGAGCGAGGTTCCGACCTGGGCCGGGAGATACGCGGTGGAATCGCCACGTTCTTCACCATGGCCTACATCCTGGTGCTCAACCCCATCATCCTGGGGAGCACGGAGGACAAGTTCGGGAACCACCTCTCGCACGCCCAACTGGTCACCGCCACCGCCCTGGTGGCCTGCGTCATGACCATCATCATGGGCGTGGCGGGCAACATGCCGCTCGCCCTGGCCGCCGGCCTCGGTCTGAACGCCGTGGTGTCCTTCCAGATCGCCCCGCAGATGAGCTGGGACGACGCCATGGGCCTGGTGGTCCTGGAAGGCATCATCATCTGCGCGCTGGTGCTCACCGGTCTGCGCGAGGCCGTCATGCACGCCATTCCGCAGCCGCTCAAGCAGGCGATCAGCGTCGGCATCGGTCTGTTCATCGCGTTCATCGGCTTCATCGACGCCGGCTTCGTCACCCGCATCCCCGGTGACACCGGCTCCGTCCCGGTGCAGCTGGGCGCGTCCGGCGAGCTCACCGGCTGGCCGGTCCTGGTGTTCTGCGTCGGAGTGCTGCTGACCATCTCGCTGATGGCCCGCGGCTTCAAGGGCGCCATCCTGCTCAGCATCGTGGTCACCACCGTGCTGGCGGTCATCATCAACAAGGTCGCCGACATCAAGCCCGGCGCCTGGGGCCTGACCGTGCCCGAGGTGCCGGACAACGTGGTCGACACCCCCGACTTCGGCCTGATCGGCGAGTTCGACCTGTTCGGCGCCTGGCACGAGGTCGGCGCGCTCACCCTGGTCCTGATCATCTTCACGCTGATCCTCTCCGACTTCTTCGACACCATGGGCACCGTGGTCGGCGTCAGCAGCGAGGCCGGGCTCATCGACGAGCAGGGCAAGGTCCCCAACCTGGGCCGGGTGCTGTTCATCGACAGCGTCGCGGCGGTCGCCGGTGGCGCCTCCTCCGCCTCCTCCGCCACCACCTACGTGGAATCCGCCGCGGGTGTCGGTGAAGGCGCCCGTACCGGCTTCGCCAACCTGGTCACCGGTGGCCTCTTCGGCCTGGCGCTGTTCTTCACCCCGCTGGCCACCGTGGTCCCGGCGCAGGCCGCCGCGCCCGCGCTGATCGCCGTCGGCTTCCTGCTGATGAGCCAGGTGCGGCACATCGAGTGGGAGAAGTACGAGATCGCCATCCCGGCGTTCCTCACCATCTCGATCATGCCGTTCACCTACTCCATCACCAACGGCATCGGCGCCGGCTTCGTCTCCTACGTGGTGATCAAGACGGTGCTCGGCAAGGCCCGCGAGGTGCACTGGCTGCTGTGGGGCACCGCCGCGCTGTTCACCGCGTACTTCGCGATCGACCCGATCCGCCAGGCCCTCACCTGAGCCACCCCGGTCGGGGCCTGCCGGCCCCGGAACCGGGACCACGAAGCCCGCGCCGCACCTCGCCGGCGCGGGCTTCGCCATGCCGGGAGCCCCGCCCCGCCGCCGCGCACGGCCCGGCTCGAAGGCGGCGGTCCCCCGAGCGCGACCTGCGGCGTCATCGGGATGTTCCGTACGGCGGCGGCGGCGCGGGCGGTGCGGTCGCCGCAGGGTTCACGCCCGGCGGCGCGCCACCAGCTGCAAGCGGGTGACGACCTTGCCGTCGAGGGTGGGCACCGGATCCTCGTGCTCCTCGGCCACCTCGAAGCCCTGCTCGGCCAGGAGCGCGCGCAGCCGTACCGGATCCTGGTGCCGGAAGACCCCGCCGTCCTCGATCCCGAACACCCCGTACGCCTCGGCCCACTCCGCAGCCGCCCGGTAGCGTGCCTGGTGGTGCTCGTCCCGCTGGATCGGCACGTCGCTGAGGTACAGCACCCCGCCCGGCCGGACCACCCGGGCCAGCTCCGCGACCGTCTCCCGCTGGACGCGCTCCTGAGGCACACAGGTCAGTACCGCGAACAGCAGCGCCGCGTCGAACTCCCCGTCCGCGAAGGGCAGCGGCAACCCGGCCAGCCGCCGCAGGTCGAGCCCGGGGTGCTCCGAGAGGCCGCGCTCCACCAGCGCCGCGGACGGATCCACCCCGCACACCCGGTGGTAGCCGAGCGCGGCCAACTCGGCGGCGAGTCTGCCGTAGCCGCATCCGTAGTCCAGGATCCGCGCCTCGAAGGAGACGTGGCGGGACAGCAGTTCCGCGTCGAGCGGGTGGGTGAAGGTGTGCCCGGCGCCGGTGGTCTCCCAGTACCGCTGCAGCTGCTCGGAAGGCGTCATGGGCGCACGCTACCGTTCCGGGCGGCCGAGCGGGACCGGGCCTGAGGCCGGACTTCCCGCCCGGCGAGGCACCCGGAAGCCGGCGGGCGCACCCCGCCGCACCGCATTCCGCCACCCGCGGAGCCGGCGGACCGCGGGGACGGTCCCGGCCAGGCCGCCGCCCGCCTCGACCCACTCGGCCGACCCGGTGGCCCCCTCCTTCGGCGGGGCGACATCGCAGCTCAGCACCGAGAGACAAGGAGTGCTTGACCCATCGGATCGGAAAACCCCCATGGACGCGGGCGCCGCCCCGGCAGATAGTTGACGGATGGAGAGCCTGGCAGGAGACGCGTTCGCACCCCGGACCACCTACCTCAACACCGCTTCCAGCGGACTGATCCCGCTCCGTTCCGCCACCGCCCTGCACACCGCGGTGACCGCCGCGACCGCCGGCGGCGGCTATCTCGACGACGCCTTCGCCGCGGTGGAGGACACCCGCGCCCACTACGCCCGGCTGGTCGGCCTCCCCGAGCGCCGGGTGGCGGCCGGCGGCTCGGTCGCGGTGTACGCCGGCCTGATCGCCGGTTCGCTGCCGTCCGGCGCCGAAGTGCTGGTCGCCGACGGTGACTTCAGCTCACTGGTCAACCCGTTCACGGTACGCGCCGACCTCGCGGTGCGTACCGTGCCGCTGGAGCGGATGGCCGAGGAGATCCGGCCCGCCACCCATCTGGTGGCGGTCAGCGCCGTGCAGTCGGCGGACGGCCGGATCGCCGACCTGGCCGCCATCGCCGAGGCCGCCCGGGCCCGGGGCGCCCGCACGCTGATCGACACCAGCCAGTCCAACGGCTGGCTGCCGCTGCGCGCCGCCGACTACGACTTCACCGTGTGCGTGGGCTTCAAGTGGCTGCTGTGCCCGCGCGGCGTCGCCTTCCTCACCGTGCCGGAGGACCTGGGCGAGCTGCCCCCGGTCTTCGCCGGCTGGGTGGCCGGCGAGGTTCCGCTGGACAGCTGCTACGGGCCGGTCACCGAGCTGGCCCACTCCGCCCGCCGCTACGACGAGAGTCCCGCGGTCCTCGCCTACCTGGCCGCCCGGCACGCCCTCGCCCTGCTCGGGGAGCTCGGCCCGGAGGCGATCGGGGCCCACGACCGGGCGCTGGCCGACCGCTTCCGGGCCGGCGTCACGGAGCTGGGCCACCACCCGGTACCGGCACCCGGCTCGGCGATCGTGGCGGTGCCCGGGCTCGGCAAGGCCGCCGCCGCGCTGGCCGAGCAGGAGGTGTACGTGTCGAACCGGGCGGGAAACCTGCGCGCCGCGTTCCACCTGTACAACTCGGCGCAGGACGTCGACCGGCTGCTGAAGGGGATCGCGGCACTGCCGTACCGCGGCTGACCCGGCACCGGCGCGGCGGGGAGGGGCGACACACGCCACCCCTCCCCGCCGCACCCCGTGGATGCCCCCGATCCCCGACCGGGAGGTCTACCGGACGGGAGTGAAGTCCCGGGCCCCGATGAACTCCGGCCGTCGGGCCGGCGCCGCGAACGGTTCCACCGCCGTGTTCTCCACACTGTTGAAGACGATGAAGACATTGCTGCGCGGATACGGCGTGATGTTGTCGCCGGAGCCGTGCATGCAGTTGCAGTCGAACCAGGTGGCGGAGCCGGCCGGTCCGGTGAAGAGCCGGATGCCGTGCCGGTCGGCGAGTTCGGTGAGGGCCTTCTCCGACGGAGTGCCCGCCTCCTGCATCCGGAGCGACCGCTTGTAGTTGTCCGAGGGGGTCGCGCCCGCGCAGCCGAGGAACGTCCGGTGCGACCCCGGCATGATCATCAGCCCGCCGTTGGTCTCGCGGTTCTCGGTCAGCGCGATGGAGACCGACACCGCGCGCATCCGCGGCATCCCGTCCTCGGCGTGCCAGGTCTCGAAGTCCGAGTGCCAGTAGAAGCCGCTGGCCCCGAAGCCCGGCTTGACGTTGATCCGCGACTGGTGGACGTACACATCGGACCCCAGGATCTGGCGGGCCCGGCCCACCACCCGCGGGTCGCGCACCAGCTCCGCGAAGAGCGGGCTGATCCGGTGCACCTCGAACACCGAGCGCACCTCCTCGGACCTGGGCTCGATCACGGCGCGCTCATCGGCCCGTACCGCGGGATCGCCGACCAGCCGCGCCAGCTCGGCCCGGTAGCCGGCGACCTCCTCCGGGGTGAGCAGCGGGTCCGTGGTGAGGAAGCCGTCGCGGTCGAATCCGTCCAGCTCGGCGGGGCCCAGGGGGCCGGCGGTGCCGGGCGGGGACCAGACCACCGGGTCCCGGCGCTCGGTGATCCGCTCGGTGGCGCCGCGGGTCGGGTACCAGTCGGTGCTCGCGGTCATCGGCTCAGCTCCGCTCGGTCCGGGTCCTCCTCGGTCAGCAGGGGGTAGGTGCCGTTCTCGTCGTGGTCCTCCCGGCCGGTGACCGGCGGGTTGAACACGCAGACGCAGCGGAAGTCCGTCCTGGGGCGCAGCGTGTGCCGTTCGTGGCCGTCGAGCAGGTACATGGTGCCGGGGGTGATCCAGTGCTTCTCGCCGGTCTCCTCGTTGGTGAGCTCGGCCTCGCCTTCGGTGCAGAGCACCGCCTCGATGTGGTTGGCGTACCACATGGAGGTCTCGGTCCCGGCGTACAGGACGGTCTCGTGCAGGGAGAAGCCGACGCGCTCCCCGGCGAGCACGATGCGCTTGCTCTCCCAGGTACCGGACCGGGCCTTCACATGCCGGTCGGTGCCTTCGATGTCCTTGAGGGATCGGACGATCATGGTGCGTCTCGCCTTTCTCGCGGGCGTCGGTGCCCGCGATGGATGGGTGGGTACGGGGGGTCAGGCGGTCTCGTGGACCGAACGGGCGAGGATCCGCAGGCCCTCGTCCAGCTCTCCGGGGCTGATGGTGAGCGGCGGCAGCAGCTTGACCACCTCGCCCTGCGGTCCGGAGGTCTCCAGCAGCAGGCCGAGCTCGAAGGCCCGGGCGCAGACCGCCGAGGCGCGGTCGCGGTCGGCGAACTCCAGCCCCCAGACCAGGCCCCGGCCCCGGTAGCTCGCGCCCGGGCCGGGCTGTCCTGGCGTGCTGCCGGCGGCGTGCTGCCGGGGCAGCGGCGGCAGCTCGGCGCAGATCGCCCGCAGCGCCTGCTCGACCTGCTCGCCGCGGGCCAGGGTCTGCTTCTCCAGCTGCCCGTCGGCCCAGTAGGCGTCCAGGGCCGCGGTGGCGGTGACGAACGCGGGGTTGTTGCCGCGGAAGGTGCCGTTGTGCTCGCCCGGCTCCCAGATGTCCAGCTCGGGGCGGAACAGCAGGAGCGACATGGGCAGCCCGTAGCCGCCGATGGACTTGGAGAGGGTGACGATGTCCGGGGTGATGCCGGCTGCCTCGAAGGAGAAGAACGGGCCGGTGCGCCCGCAGCCCATCTGGATGTCGTCGACGATCAGCAGCATGTCGCGGCGCCGGCACAGCTCGGCCAGGCCGCGCAGCCACTCCGCGCGGGCCACGTTGATGCCGCCCTCGCCCTGGACCGTCTCGACGATCACCGCGGCGGGCTGGTTGAGCCCTGAGCCCCGGTCCTCCAGCAGCCGCTCGAACCAGAGGAAGTCCGGCACCTGGCCGTCCAGGTAGTGGTCGTACGGCATCGGGGTGCCGTGCACCAGCGGGATGCCCGCGCCGGCCCGCTTGAAGGCGTTGCCGGTGACCGCCAGCGCGCCCAGCGACATGCCGTGGAAGGCGTTGGTGAAGGAGACCACCGCCTCCCGGCCCTTGACCTTCCGGGCCAGTTTGAGCGCGGCCTCCACCGCGTTGGTGCCGGTCGGCCCGGGGAACATGACCTTGTACGGCAGGTCGCGCGGGCGCAGCACGATCTCCTGGAACGCCTCCAGGAACGCGCGCTTGGCGGTGGTGCCCATGTCCAGGCCGTGGGTGATCCCGTCGCGCTCGATGTAGTCGATCAGGGCGCGTTTGAGGACCGGGTTGTTGTGCCCGTAGTTGAGCGCCCCGGCACCGGCGAAGAAGTCGAGGTAGGTATGGCCGTCCTCGTCGTACAGATGACTGCCCTGGGCGCGGTCGAAGACGGTGGGCCAGCCCCGGCAGTAGCTGCGGACCTCGGACTCCAGGGTCTCGAAGACGCTCAGCGGCGCGGGGGGCAGCTGCGAGGGGGCGATCGAGGGGGTGATGGTCACAGGGATCTCCTGGGAGGCGAATGGCGAGCGTGCGGTGGGAGAGAGCGGCTCAGGCGAGGGCGGCGAGAGGGGTCAGCGCGCCAGGGGGCCGATCCGGTACAGCACCTCGGACTGGTGCGCGCCGTCCGGGAACAGGCTGTCGTGGAACAGCACCTCCTGTTCGACGTCCGCGCCGTGGCGCTCCGCGAAGGAGGTGAACAGCCGGTGGGAGGCGGCGTTGTCCGGGGTGATGGTGGTCTCCAGGCCCGTGACGCCGACCGTCCCGACGACCCGGGCGGCGAGCCCGTCCAGCAGGGCCGCCGCGAGTCCCCGGCCGCGGTGCGGGTGGTCCACCGCGACCTGCCACACCACCAGGGTGCGGGGGCGTTCGGGACGGACGTAGCCGGTGACGAAGCCGACGGCCTCGCCCTGGGCGTCCCGGGCCACCACGGAGGTGGCGGCGAAGTCGCGGCACCACAGCAGGTAGCTGTAGGAGGAGTTGAGGTCCAGGACCCGGGAGTCCCGGGCGATGCGCCAGATCGCCGCCCCGTCCTCGATGCGGGGGGAGTCGAGACGCAGCCCTTCCGGCATATTCGTGAATTCGTCTCGGCTGGTTTGTGCGAGATGAGCTGGTGCGGGGGTCATGCAAATTCAATTTACCGATGCAGATCTCGGATTGCATCGGGAGGCGGGGTTACGCGGAAGAGGTTCCGCGTGTTATCACGCGAGGGCGTGCGGGCGCGCGAGAGCATCCGCAACAAGCGGCTTTTGGGTGGTAATTCCCGGACAAACCAGTCGGGTTGTGGAGTATGTCACGGCTTCATAACGTCGCATCGGTGCGCCGGTATTGCATCGTCGGGGGCCAGTGAAATCCTGGCGTTTAAGGACCGGGAAACGGGGCAGGAGAATACGGGGTGCTGCATTCGAAAAGGCGTCGTAAAAGGTTCATTGAATATGTTCGGAAAGCGATGGAATTCGGCGGTGGTGGCGAGGGGTGCGCGGACCGCCGTGTACGTGCCCGGGGTGGTGCTCGTACAGTGCGAACCATGAGCGACAGCGCGGTACTGCACATCAGGGGACGGGTGTTGGTCGGGCCGGGATCCGGCGGGGCCGGGGAGGACGTGCGCGACGAACTCTGGGTCGTCGACGGAAGGATCAGCTACACCCGGCCCACCGGGGCGGCGGCCCGTGACACCACGGTCGTCGAGGGCTGGGTGCTGCCCGGCCTGGTCGACGCGCACTGCCACGTGGGCCTGGACGCGCACGGCCCGGTCGAGAAGTCGGTCAGCGAGGAGCAGGCGCTCGCCGAGCGGGAGATCGGCGCACTGCTGCTGCGGGACGCCGGCTCCCCCTCCGACACCCGCTGGATCGACGAGCGCGAGGACCTGCCGCGCATCATCCGGGCGGGCCGCCACATCGCCCGCACCCGGCGCTACATCCGCAACTACGCCCATGAGATCGAGCCCGCCGACCTGGTCGCCTACGTGGCCCAGGAGGCGCGCCGGGGCGACGGCTGGGTGAAGCTGGTCGGCGACTGGATCGACCGCGAGCAGGGCGATCTGGCCGCCTGCTGGCCGAAGGGCGAGGTGGCGGCGGCCATCGCCGAGGCGCACCGGCTCGGCGCGCGGGTCACCGCGCACTGCTTCGCCGAGGAGACCCTGGCCCCCCTGGTGGAGGCCGGCATCGACTGCGTCGAGCACGCCACGGGCCTCACCGAGGAGACCATCCCGCTGTTCGCGGAGCGCGGGGTGGCGATCGTGCCGACCCTGGTCAACATCGCCACCTTCCCCAAGCTGGCGGCCGGCGGCGAGACGAAGTTCCCCCGCTGGGCCGACCACATGCGCCGGCTGCACGCACGCCGCTACGACACGGTGCGCGCCGCCTACGACGCCGGGGTGCCGATCTACGCGGGCACCGACGCCGGCGGCTCGCTCGCCCATGGCCTGATCGCCCAGGAGGTGGCGGAGCTGACCCGGGCCGGCATCCCGGCCGTCGCCGCCCTGTCCGCGGCGACCTGGGGCGCCCGCGGCTGGCTGGGCCGTCCCGGGCTGGACGAGGGTGCCTCCGCCGACCTGGTCGTCTACCCCTCCGACCCACGCGAGGACGTGCGGGTGCTGGCGGACCCCAGCCGGGTGGTGCTGCGCGGGCGCGTGGTGCGCTGACCCGGGGCGGGCCGGCGGGGCGCGAGCCCAGGGAAGCCTGCGGCCCCGCGCACCGCACCCGGCCCACCCGGCGCCGTGGGGGAAGCCTGCGACCGCGCCCGGCCCGCCCGGCGCCGCGGGCGAGCCCCGACC
>NZ_SRID01000263.1 GCF_004684805.1 Streptomyces palmae | reverse complement strand
CCTCCGCACGGGGGTTCCGGGAGGCGGCCGGGCGACCGGTGGCCACCGTGCTGTCCGGGGGCCTGGTGGCCGGGCTGCTGGTGACGGGCGCGGGGTGCTCGGCGCCCGGCTCGTCCAGGAGCGCGGTGGTGGAGGGGCGGTCCGGGCAGGACGCGGCGGCGGAGCTGCACGGCGCGGCGGACGTGCTGGTGCGGTCCGGGAGTTCGCGGGTGCGGACCACGGTGGAGATGGCCACCGGCGGGACCCGGGTGGCGGTCCGGGGCCGGGGCGACTACGACTTCGGCCGACGGCGCGGGCGGCTGCGGCTGGTGCCGCCCCGGGACGCGGCGGGCGAGGCGGAGCACGCGCCGGTCATCGAGCTGCTGGCGCCCGGGGCGCTGTTCCTGCGCAACCGGGGCGCCGGGGTGCCGGCCGACAAATGGGTACGGGTGGACACCGCCGGCGTGCCGGACGGGAACCTGGTCACCGGTGGGGCCACCGATCCGCTGACCGCCGCCGAACTGCTGAGGGCGGCCCGCGGGGTGCGCCTGGTGGGCGAGGAGCGGCTGGGCGAGGGGAGACCGGTCGGGGGGCCGGGCCCGTCGACCGGCACGGGCTCGCCGGGTGCCGCGGGCCGGGCCGAGGGTGCGGGCTCGTCGGGCGGTACCGGGCTGCCGGGTGGTGCACCCCGGTCCGGCGACGGGGCCGGGCGCGGCGGGGGTGCCGGTCCGGACGGCGGTAGCGGGGCCGTTCCCGGGGCGGATGCCGGCCCACGGCCGGAGACGGGTCCTGAAGGGAGTCGGGGCCCCGCGCCGGAGACGGGTCCCGCAGGGGATCGGGGCACCCGGCCGGAGACGGGCGTGGAAGGGGATCGGGGCCCCGAGGGGGATGGCGCCCCCCGGTCGGACGCCGACCCGGATGCGGAAACCGGCCCCGAAGCGGAAACCGGCCGGGGCACGCGGGTGCGCCACTTCCGCGGGGTCACGGACCTGGGGCGGGCGGCGCGGGTGGCCTCGGTGCGGGTGCGCGGCGCGCTGCGTGCCGCGGCGCGCGGGTTCACCGAGCACACGGTGGCCTTCGACGCCTATCTGGACGAGCGCGGGCGGCTGCGCAAGGTGCGCTACCGGTTCCGGGTGGCCGGCGTGCCGACCGGGGGCCGGGCGCCGGGTGCCGGGAGGGGGCAGGCGGTCGCCTCGACGACCGAGTTGTACGACTTCGGGGTACGGGTCGCCGTACGGCTCCCGGCGCCGGAGGACATCTATACGGGCACGGTCGGGTCACCCGGGGCCTAGCGCCGGGGGGCCTGCGAAATGGTCCGTCCGTGCCATGCGCGCCCGGTGTGGCGGTCCCTACCCTGGGAAGCCGCTGCTCGTAGGTGCGCGCATGTGCTTGTAAGGGGAGGTGAAGCACGTGGTGGCGCGTTGTGGCTCGGCGGGTCCGGATTCCGTGGCCCTGTTCGAGATCGATCTCTACGGTGACCTGATGATCGCCGCGTCGAGCGCGGACGAGGACCGGCTCAGCCCGGACCGGATCGACGAGGTGCTCGGCGTGGGGGCCGACCGGGCCGCCCGGCTGCGGGCGGACCGATCGGATCCAGCCGAAGGCCCGGCCGCCGGGCGGTGATCCCCTGACCGGTTTCGACCGGCGGAATCCCAGCCGCCCGGCCCGGGGCGGAGGGGCGGCTCAGGTGCGGAGCAGCCGGGCGATCGCCGCGGTGGCCTCGGCGACCTTGGCCTCGATCTCGCTCTCACCGGAGGTCTCGTCCTGTGTGGCGCTTTCCACAGCGGCGCTGGCGACACAGTGCCTCAGGTGTTCTTCCAGCAGTTGCAGGGCAAAGGACTGGAGTGCCTTGGTGCTCGCGGACACCTGAGTGAGGATGTCGATGCAGTAGACATCCTCGTCCACCATCCGCTGCAGTCCCCTGATCTGCCCTTCGATACGGCGGAGGCGCTTGAGGTGCTGGTCCTTCTGCTTGGCGTAGCCGTGCGGTCCGTGCGGCCCGTGCTCCCCGTGCGACGCGCACGTCGAGTCGGACGCTCCGGTGGGCTGTGCGCCGGTGACGGCGGTGCTGTCGGCGGCCGTGATGGTCATGGCGTCCCCTCTGTCTCTGCTCTGCGCATCGATACCCTCAGGGGGTATACGTTACCCTATTTGTCCTACCGATTCCGGACCCAGTGCGGAGCAATTTCCTCGATGGGCGACACTGGGGAAGGCCGGTTAGCTGTGGCCGGATGATGCGCCTAGCATCAACGAGACCGAATCCGCTGTACCCCGAGGATCCCCAGTGCGCCTTCGTCTGACCCCCAGGGAGACGAGCTTCTACGACATGTTCTCCGCCTCCGCGGACAACATCGTCACAGGCTCGAAGCTCCTGATGGAACTGCTCGGGGCGGACCCCTCCGCTCGGGCCGAGATCGCCGACCGGATGCGGGCCGCGGAGCACGCGGGGGACGACGCGACGCACGCGATCTTCCACCAGCTGAACTCCTCCTTCATCACGCCGTTCGACCGCGAGGACATCTACTCCCTCGCCTCGTCGCTCGACGACATCATGGACTTCATGGAGGAGGCCGTCGACCTGGTCGTCCTCTACCAGGTCGATCAGCTGCCCAAGGGAGTCGAGCAGCAGATCGAGGTGCTGGCCCGGGCGGCCGAACTGACCGCCGAGGCGATGCCCAACCTGCGGACGATGACCAACCTCACGGAGTACTGGATCGAGGTGAACCGCCTGGAGAACCAGGCGGACCAGATCCACCGCAAGCTGCTGGCCCACCTCTTCAACGGCAAGTACGACGCCATCGAGGTGCTCAAGCTCAAGCAGATCGTGGACGTGCTGGAGGAGGCCGCCGACGCGTTCGAGCACGTGGCCAACACCGTCGAGACCATCGCGGTCAAGGAGTCCTGACCCCCGGTGGACACCTTCGCGCTCGTCGTGACCATCGGGGTCGCGCTCTTCTTCACCTATACCAACGGCTTCCACGACTCGGCGAACGCCATCGCGACCTCGGTCTCCACCCGAGCGCTGACCCCGCGGGCGGCGCTGGCCATGGCCGCGGTGATGAACCTCGCCGGTGCCTTCCTGGGCAGCGGGGTCGCCAAGACGGTCAGTGAGGGGCTGATCGAGACGCCCACCGGCGACAAGGGGATGGGGATCCTCTTCGCCGCACTGGTCGGCGCGATCGTCTGGAACCTGGTCACCTGGTACTTCGGCCTTCCCTCGTCCTCCTCCCACGCCCTGTTCGGCGGCATGGTGGGGGCGGCGCTGGCCGGCGGCATCGACGTCATCTGGTCCGGGGTGATCGAGAAGGTCATCATCCCGATGTTCGTCTCGCCGATCATCGGACTGTTCCTCGGCTATCTGGTGATGCTGGTCATCCTCTGGCTGTTCCGGAATGCCAACCCGCACCGGGCCAAGCGCGGCTTCCGGATCGCCCAGACCGTCTCGGCCGCGGGCATGGCGCTCGGCCACGGCCTCCAGGACGCCCAGAAGACCATGGGCATCGTGGTGATGGCGCTGGTCATCGCGGACGTACAGGACCAGGGCGACAGCATCCCGGTCTGGGTCAAGCTGGTCTGCGCCGCGATGCTCTCGCTGGGTACGTACGCGGGCGGCTGGCGGATCATGCGGACCCTGGGCCGCCGGATCATCGAGCTGGACCCGCCGCAGGGCTTCGCCGCCGAGACCACGGCCGCCTCGGTGATGTACACCGCGTCCTTCATGTTCCACGCGCCGATCTCCACCACGCATGTCATCACCTCGGCGATCATGGGAGTGGGCGCGACCAAGCGGGTCAACGCGGTGCGCTGGGGTGTCGCCAAGAACATCATTCTCGGCTGGTTCATCACGATGCCGGCTGCCGCTCTCGTCGCGGCGGGCAGCTACGAGGTGGTCAGCCTCGCCTTCGGGTGACGTTTTCGGCCGGCTGGTGTGGGTGCGGCTGGGGGTCCGGGGGTTATCCCCCGGGTGGTGCAGCATCACGATGCCGGCTGCCGCTCTCGTCGCGGCGGGCAGCTATGAGGTGGTCAGTCTCGCCTTCGGGTGACGTTTTCGGCGGGCTGGTGTGGGTGCGGCTGGGGGTCCGGGGGTTATCCCCCGGGTGGTGCAGCATCACGGTGCCGGCTGCCGCTCTCGTCGCGGCGGGCAGCTATGAGGTGGTCAGTCTCGCCTTCGGGTGACGCGTTCGATCAACTGGTTCGCCGCCCCGCGGCCTCCGCGCCGCGCACGGCGAACTCCGTACGACGGTTGGGCCCGCCCCCGGGAGAGATCCCGGGGGCGGGCCCTTTCGCCATGCGGTGGCACCGCCATGCAGCACCGCAGGACGCTGGTGGCTGGTGATCAGCCGAAGCGGCCGGAGATGTAGTCCTCGGTCGCCTGGACGGACGGGTTGGAGAAGATCCGCTCCGTCTCGTCGATCTCGATGAGCTTGCCCGGCTGGCCGACGCCGGCCAGGTTGAAGAAGGCGGTGCGGTCCGAGACACGGGCCGCCTGCTGCATGTTGTGCGTCACGATCACGATCGTGAAGCGCTCCTTGAGCTCGCCGATCAGGTCCTCGATGGCGAGGGTGGAGATCGGGTCGAGCGCCGAGCAGGGCTCGTCCATCAGCAGCACCTGCGGCTCGACCGCGATGGCCCGTGCGATGCACAGACGCTGCTGCTGGCCGCCGGAGAGGCCGGCGCCCGGCTTGTTGAGCCGGTCCTTGACCTCGTTCCACAGGTTGGCGCCGCGCAGCGACTTCTCCACGATGTCGGCGAGCTCGCTCTTCTTGTACGAGCCGTTGAGCCGCAGGCCGGCGGCGACGTTGTCGAAGATCGACATGGTGGGGAACGGGTTGGGGCGCTGGAAGACCATGCCGACGGTGCGGCGCACGGCCACCGGGTCGACCCCGGAGCCGTAGAGGTTCTCGTCGTCCAGCATGACCTTGCCCTCGACCCGGCCGCCGGGGGTGACCTCGTGCATGCGGTTGAGGGTGCGCAGGAAGGTGGACTTGCCGCAGCCCGAGGGGCCGATGAAGGCGGTCACGGAGCGGGGCTCGACGGTCATCGATATGTCCTCGATGGCCATGTGGTTGCCGTAGTACGCGGTGAGGCCGCTGACGTCGATGCGCTTGGCCATGGAAATCACTTCTCTTCTTCGGTGTGCGTCCCGCCCGCGGTGCCGTGGGTCCGTGCGGGGAGCGGCCGGAGGGGTGCCGCGGGCGGGGCGCGAGGTCTTGAATGCGCGGGCGCGGAGCGCGTTGCGGGCCGGGGTGGGCTAGCGGCCGGTCTTCGGGGCCTTCCAGCGGGCGATGCCGCGGGCCACCAGGTTGAGGATCATCACGAAGGCGATCAGCACCAGGGCCGCTGCCCAGGCGCGGTCGTACGAGGCGTCCTGGCCGGCCGTCCACTGCTCGTACACGTAGTACGGCAGGGAGGACTGCGGGTCCTCGAACGGGTTGTTGTTGATCGTCTTGCTGCCGAACACCAGCAGCACGATCGGGGCGGTCTCGCCGGCGATGCGGGCGACGGCCAGCATCACGCCGGTGGCGATGCCCCCGATCGCGGTGGGCAGTACGACCTTGAGGATGGTGCGCCACTTGGGCACGCCGAGCGCCAGTGAGGCCTCGCGCAGCTCGTTGGGCACGAGCTTGAGCATCTCCTCGGTGGAGCGGACGACGACCGGCATCATCAGGATCGCCAGGGCCATGGCGCCCGCGAAGCCGGAGTAGTCGAAGTCCAGCCAGAGGATCCAGAAGCTGAGGATGAAAAGGCCGGCCACGATGGACGGGATGCCGGTCATCACGTCGACGAAGAAGGTGACCGCCTTGGCCAGCGCGCCGCGCCCGTACTCCACCAGGTAGATGGCGGTCAGCAGACCGATCGGGGCGGCGATGGCGGTGGCCAGGCCGACCTGCTCCAGGGTGCCGATGATGGCGTGGTAGACGCCGCCGCCGGCCTGGTCGTCGAGCATGCCGGCCATGGAGTGGTTGAGGAAGTCCGCGTTGAGGGCCTTGCTGCCGCGCTTGACGGTCTCGTAGAGCAGGGAGACCAGCGGGATCACGGCGAGCAGGAAGGCCACCCACACCAGGCTGGTGGCGAGCCGGTCCTTGGCCTGCCGGCGGCCCTCGACCACGGTCGAGGCGATGTACGAACCGAGGACGAAGACCAGGGCGGCGATCAGGCCCCACTGGATCCGGCTGTCCAGCCCGGCGACCAGGCCGATGGCGACGCCGACGACGGCCGAGCCCAGGGCGAAGGCCGCGGGGGCCCAGCGGGGGAGCCGGGGCTGCCGCAGGCTGCCGGGGCGGGGAGCACTGCCGGTGACCGCGGGCCGGTCCTTGACGAGGTTGCTCATGCGTTGGCCCCCGAGTACTCCTTGCGGCGCGCGATGACCAGGCGGGCCGCGCCGTTCACCACCAGGGTGATCACGAACAGAACCAGGCCGGAGGCGATCAGCGCGTCCTTGCCCATGTCACCGGAGGCCTCCTTGAAGCTGCTGGCGATGTTCTGGGCGAAGGTGCCGCCGCCGGCGTCCAGCACGCTGGGGACGATGTCCCAGCTGGGGGAGAGCACGGTGGCCACGGCCATGGTCTCGCCGAGCGCGCGGCCCAGGCCCAGCATCGAGGCGCTGATGACGCCGGACCGGCCGAACGGCAGGACCGACATCCGGATGACCTCCCAGCGGGTGGCGCCGAGCGCCAGGGCGGCCTCCTCGTGCATCCGCGGGACCTGCCGGAAGACCTCGCGGCTGACGCTGGTGATGATCGGCAGGATCATGATGGCGAGCAGGATGCCGACGGTGAACAGCGAGCGGGCCGCGCCGTCGTGGTAGGCGAAGATCTTCGTCCAGCCCAGGTAGTCGTCCAGCCACTTGTAGAGGCCTTCCAGGTGCGGGACGAGGAAGAGGCCGCCCCACAGGCCGTAGACGATGCTGGGGATCGCGGCCAGCAGGTCGATCACATAGGCGATCGGGCCGGACAGCCGGCGCGGTGCGTAGTGGGTGATGAACAGCGCGATGGCGATGGCGATCGGGACCGCGAGGGCCATGGCGATGATCGAGCTGACGACGGTGCCGAAGAGCAGGACCGCGATGCCGAAGACCGGCGGGTTGGCGTTGGCGTCCCAGGTGAAGGTGGTGAGGAAGTTGCCTTCGTTGGCGCTGAGCGCGTGGCTGGCCCGGATGGCCAGGAAGCCCGCGATGGCTGCCATGATCACCAGCAGGGTGACGCCGGCTCCGCGGGAGAGGCCGAGGAAGATCTTGTCGCCGATGCGGCCGGTGCCCCTGGCCTCGGCGAGCGGGGCGCGGGGGAGGTCGCCGGGGGCGTCGGCCCCGGTGGTCCGTATGCCGTCCGGGGGAGGCGGGTTCTCGTGCTGGGGTGTTGTCTCGCTCATCATTTCTCCGGTCTGCGGAACCGGGTCGCGGTTCCTGGCGCGGCGGTGCACCGGATGGGGAGGCGGCCGGCCCCGCGGTGGGGGCCGGCCGTGCGGGCTCAGGACAGGGCGGTGACGGTCTCGCGCACCTTGGTGGCGATCTCGGGCGGCAGCGCCGCGTAGCCGCGCTCCTTCAGCACCGACTGGCCGTCCTCGCTGGCCAGGTAGGTCAGGAAGGACTTGGTGGCCTGGAGGGTGTCGGCCTTGTTGCCCTTCTCGCAGGCGATCTCGTACGTGACCAGGGTGATCGGGTACGCGCCCTCGGCCTTGGTGTCGTACGCCAGCTGCAGGGCGAGGTCCTTGCCCTTGCCGACGATCTTGGCCTCGGAGATCGCCTTGGAGGCGTTCTCGGTGGTGGCCTGGACCGGGGCGGCGGCGCCAGTCTTCAGGTCGACGGTGGGGATGCTGCCGGAGGTGGCGTAGGAGAGCTCGAAGTAGGAGATCGCGCCGTTGACCTGCTTGACCTGGGAGGAGACGCCGGCGGAACCGTCCGCGGCCTGGCCGCCCTTGGCCTCCCACGCCTTGCCCGGCTCGTGCGGCCACGCGGACGGGGCGGCGGCCTTGAGGTACTTGGTGAAGTTGTCGGTGGTGCCCGACTCGTCGGAGCGGTGGAACGGCTGGATCTTCAGGTCGGGCAGCTTGGCGCCCGGGTTCAGCTTCTTGATCGCCTCGTCGTTCCAGTTGGTGATCTTCGAGTCGAAGATCTTCGCCAGGGTCTCGGCGTCCAGGGTCAGCTTGTCCAGGTCGCCCACGTGGAAGCCGACCGCGATCGGACCGCCGACCATGGGTATGTCGATGGCCTGGCTGTCGGTGCAGACCTCCTTGGAGGCGGTGACCTCCTCGGGCTTGAGCGCCGAGTCGGAGCCGGCGAACGCGGTCTTGCCCTGGAGGAACTCCTGGATACCCGCGCCGGAGCCGGTGGCCTTGTAGTTGACCTGGGTGTCGCCGCAGGCCGCGGTGTAGTTGCGCACCCACAGGTCCATGGCGTTCTTCTGCGCCGAGGAGCCCGAGGCCAGCAGGCTGCCCTTGCCCTCGCACTTGATGTTCCCGGCCTGCTTGGAGGCGTCGCCACCCGAGGAGCCGCTGTTGTCGTCCGAGCCGCAGGCCGTGAGGGCGAGGAGACCGGAGACGACGAGAGCACCGGCGGCGACGGCGCGAAGCCCGTTCTTGCGCTGAAGCATCACTTTCGGGAGTTCCTTCCAGGAGCCGCCGGTGGGGACGGCGCGCGAGGAGAAGACGTGTGGATGTCTGCTACGTGGTGACGCGGCGGCCGGCCGTGGGCCTGACTCGCACGCGGTAGGGCCGAAATTAGGCAGATGAGATGACAGCGCCGATGGGGGCGAGTGAACGCGGGGTGAACCTCGGCCGTCAGAGCGGTGGCCTTGTGGCGGGGCCGTGACTGCCCGTATGGGACGGAACGTCGTGCCGCTCTGTTGCTTTCCGTGCGGGCATGTCACCATCCGTTCCTACGCGTCGGTAAGGACGCGGTTCGGTACGCGGACGGCCGCACCGGATGGCCGGGACAGGAGGAGGTACGCCGTGGGGCGTGACGGTAGGCGAAGGGGCGCAGGTGTCGCCGCGGGGACCGTACTGGTCTGCGCGGTGGGAATGCTCTCGGTGCCGGACCGGGCGCTGGCCGCTCCCGACAAGCCGGAGCCCCGGTCCACCAAGCGGCTGGAGGAGGTCCACCAGCAGGTGGAGAGCCTCTACCGGCAGGCGGAGGCGGCCACCGACGCGTACAACCTGGCGCGCGGCAAGCAGCTGGCGCAGCAGAAGACCATCGTGCGGATCGCCCGCGACGTGGCGCGCACCAAGAAGGAGATGGCCGCGCTGAAGCGGCAGGTCGGCGCGATGGCCGCGGCCCAGTACCGCGGCGGCTCGGTGCCCGCGGAGTGGAAGCTGGTGCTCTCAGACGACCCGCAGGACCTCATGAGGGGCATCGACCTGGCCCGCAAGGGGCAGCAGGCCGCCCGCGGGGTGATCGGCCGATTGGCCCAGACCCAGGCCACCTTGGACCGCTACGCCGACTCCGCCTCCCAGGAATGGGTGCGGCTGGACGCGAGCCGAAGCCGCAAGGCGGCGGCCCAGAAGCTGATCAAGGCGAAGCTCGCCAAGGCCAAGAAGCTGGAGTCCAAGCTCAAGAAGGACGAGCAGGAGCGGCTGCGCAAGCTGGAGGAGCGGAAGGCCAGGCTGGCGCAGGAGAAGTGGGTCGGCTCGGGGATCCTCGACGACATCGACGGGAAGGCCAGCTCGGCCGGCAAGCGGGCGGTCGAGTTCGCCACCGCGCAGATCGGCAAGGACTACGTATGGGGCGCCGAGGGGCCGGACACCTTCGACTGCTCGGGGCTGACCCTCAAGGCGTGGGCGGCGGCCGGCCGGCCCATTCCGCGGACCTCGCAGGAGCAGTGGCGGCAGCTGCCCCGAGTGGCCGTCGAGGACATGCGCCCCGGTGACCTGATCATCTACTTCAAGGACGCCACCCACGTCGGGATGTACGTGGGCAAGGGCACCATCGTGCACGCGCCGCGCCCGGGGCGTCAGGTGACGCTGGCGGGCGCGGGGTCCATGCCGATCCTGGGTGTGGTCCGCCCGGACAAGACCGCCCACTGACCTCGGGCCCCGGCGCCCGGCCGCCCTCGCGGGCGGGGTGCGG
>NZ_SRID01000262.1 GCF_004684805.1 Streptomyces palmae | reverse complement strand
CCCCCGCCGTACCCGCCGCACCGGCCCTGACCGAACCGACCGAACCCGCCCCCGCACGGCCGGCCGGACGGCTCAGGGGCGCGGGGCGGCGGACGGAGGGCCGGCCCGACCGCGCCGCCTGGCGCTCACTGCGCCACCGGAGCATGCGGTGGTGGTCCCTGGCCAACCTGGTGTCGAACGCCGGCACCTGGATGCAGCTCACCGTGCAGAACCTGCTGGTGCTCCAGGTCACCGGGTCGGCGGCGGCCACCGGCCTGTCGCTGTCCGTACAGGCGGCCCCGGGCCTGCTCATGGGGCTGCTGGGCGGCGCCGCGGTGGACCGCTGGCCCCGGAAGGTGACCGCCGCGGTGAGTCAGGCGGCCCTGGCGCTGGTCGCGTTCACCACCGCCGCGCTGGTCGCCTTCGACCGGCTCGACCTGACGGTGCTGATGGTGCTGGCCGCCGTCACCGGTCTGATCGCCACCGTGGACGGGCCGGCCTGCGCGCTGCTCGGCAACGACCTGGTGCCCACCGAGGACGTGCCGTCCGCCATCGCCGTCGGCTCCATGGTGCACAGCGTCGGCCGGCTCGCGGGGACCGCCGCCGCCGGTGTGGTCGTCGCCTTCCTCGGCACCCAGGCCGCCTACGCGGCCAACGGGCTGTCCTTCCTCTTCGTCGCCGCGGTCGTTCCGTTCCTCACCCCGGCGGCCGGGGCCGGCGGGGCACCGGACGACGCCGCCGCCGCGCCCGGGCCGCGGGCGCCGGACGAGGGCATGACCGCCCGCGAGGGGCTGGCCTTCTTCTGCCGCCGGCCCCGGCTGGTGGCGCTGGCCGGTATCACCGGGCTGAGCGCCGTCTTCGGCCGGAACTACGGACTGACCCTGGCGGTCCTGGTGACCGGCCCGCTGCACGGCGGCGGGGGCGCCTTCGGCACCGTGTCCACGGTGCTGGCCGTCGGCGGCATCGTCGGCGCGGTGCTCGCCGCCCGGCTGCGCAGCCCCTCGGTCCGCCTGGTCGGCACCCTGGCCGCCGCCGGGGCGCTGCTCCAGGTGGTGGCCGGCCTCTCGCCCTCCCTGGCGGTGCTGCTGGTGCTGGTGCTGCCGATGGCCGTGGTGGAGTCGATCTCCGACACCGCGGGGACCACCGTCCTGCAGACCGATCCGCCGGCGCATCTGCGCGGCCGGGTGCTGGGCGTGTGGCGCAGTGTGAGCACCCTGTGGGGTCTGGCCGGCCCGCCGCTGCTCGGTCTGCTGATGGAGCTGGCCGGGGCGCGCGGCGCCCTGGTGACCGGCGGGCTGATCATCGCCGGCGCGGTCGGGGCCGGGGCCGTCCTGCGCGGCCGTGCGCTGACCGCGGCGCCCGCGACCGCCTGAGGCGACCGCCCGGGGGCCCGGTCTCCCAAGATCGCCGGTCGGTCCGGGCGGGGATCCGGTACGGACCGGCCGGCGGGGCCGTTTCGGCGCGGCCGGGCCGGGGACCCGTCGCCTGGGTACCGGAGGTGATGGGAGATGCCGGGCAAGCAGGAACTGCCGTCCACCCTGGAGCGCTCGCCCAAGGAGGCGCAGCGCACCTGGATCAAGGCGCATGACGCGGCGGTGGAGGAGTACGGGGAGGGGGACCGTTCGCACCGGGTGGCCTTCGCGGCGCTCAAGCACTCCTTCGAGAAGGTCGGCGATCACTGGGAGCGCAAGGAGGGCGGTCGCCGAGGGCCCTCGGACCCGCTGGGCGCCCGTCCGCGGCAGGTGGGCGGGCGCAGCGGGGAGGGCGTCGACGAGCAGGCGACCAAGGCCCACCTGTACGAGGTGGCCCAGCGGCTGGACATCGAGGGCCGCTCGACCATGGACAAGCCGCAGCTGCTGGAGGCGATCCGCAAGGCCAACCGGCGGCGGACGCGCGAGGCCCGGTGAGGCCCGTCACCCGGCCCCGGCCGGGAGGGGCGGCACCCGGCCCCCGCCGCGCTCGCGCGGGCACGGCCGCGCGCGGCCGCCGCCGAGCGCCGCTCCGCCGCGGAAGGAGGTCCCTGGCGCCATGTCCGTGGAACTCACCTCCGTCATCGCGGCCACCACCCGCTGGCTGCTGCGCGCCTATCCCCCGGTCGGCGGGCCGCTGAGCGCGGCCCTCGCCGAGGCTCAGGCCCGCCAGGCGGTGACGGTCGCCGCCTGGCTGCGCTACCCGACCTCGCTGGACGCGGGGCTGGTCTCGCTGCTGGGGCCCGGCGGCTCGCACCGGCTGGACGCGCTGGTGGGCGCCCGGGTGGACCTCGACCCCGCGGATGACGCCTGGCGCAGCTGGGTGGACGAGTCGGTGGCGAGCTGGGCCGCCTGCCTGCTCGGCGAGCCCGCGCTGGCCGAGGCGGCGGTCGCCGCGGCGGCGGCCGGCGAGCACGGCTCGCAGACCCCCGTGCGGTTCCACCGGCTGACGGCGCCCGATGACGGCGACCGGTCCGCCGCCGGCCTGCTGCGCCATCCCGATCTGCTGGACCGGGTCGCCGCGCTCTACCGCGACGAGCTCAGGGACCGGCTCCACGCGGACCCCGCCGGCCGGCCGTGATCCGCCGGCCCGAAGCGCGATGGCGTCAGTGCGGGGCCATGCCGTGAACGAGGCGGCATCGCACCGGCGCGCGATGGCGGCGGTTCGCGGTGACACGCCCACGGGCGATGGATTGAGGCGGACACGCCCGGGTGGTGCGGTCCGCTGTGTTGTCCGTGCGCCCGGTGCGACAGCAGTCCGGCCGCCGCCTCGCCGCCCTTGTCACCGGCCGGCCGGCGGAGCGCACGCCACCCGACGACGGAAGGTGAACGGCCATGGGGCATGACGGAGACGTGATCGCCGAGCTGACCTCCGACCACCGCGAGGTGGAGGGGCTCTTCGAGCGGATCCGGGCGGCGCGGCCCGGCGATCCGGAGGTCAGGAATCTGGTCGACGAAGCGACGGTCGAGCTGGTGAGGCACTCGGTGGCGGAGGAGGAGTACCTGTACCCGACGGTGCGCGAGCACGTCGAGAACGGCGGCCCGCTGGCGGACAAGGAGCTCGCCGACCACAAGCGGGTCGAGCGGATCCTCAAGGACCTGGAGGGCATGCAGCCGAGCGACCCCTCCTTCGGCCGACTGGTCGAGCAGCTGATGTCCGAGGTCACCACCCATGTGCAGGACGAGGAGGGACGGCTGTTCCCGATGCTGCGCGCGGCCTGCCCGCAGGAGTTCCTGATGCGGCTGGGTGACCGGGTGCGGCAGGCCAAGAAGCTGGCGCCCACCCGTCCGCACCCCTCGGCGCCGCACACCCCGCCCGCGAACAAGCTGCTGGCGCCGGGCGTCGGCCTGGTGGACCGCGCCCGGGACCTGCTCACCCGGCGGCACGGGTCCTGACCCGCCGGCGGCCCCCCGCCATGCGGCGCCCGGCGGGCGGGTGTTCCATGAGAGGAACCGCGCACCGGAGTGGCGCGGACGATGAGGGCCGGATCGGTGCCGCCCCGGAGGCGCTCCGACGTGCCGGAGAGGCGCCCGCGCCTCCCCGGGCGGACCGGCTCGCCCCGCTCGGGAGGTCAGTGTGCTCAGCGCCATCGCCGATGTCCTGCGGGCCGTCGGCAACGCGGTCGCGACGGTGGTGACCCTGCCGTTCCGCGCGCTCGCCCGGCTCTTCGGCGGGGCCTCGCGCACCGGCCGCTGACGCGCCTCCGTGCCGCTTGACCGACCGGTGGTCCGCCGGGTTCCTTCCCACCGCCCTGCCCAGGGCACGCGAGATCGGCACGGCCGTTCCGGTCCCGGCCGCCGGACGTCCCTTCCGCAATCGGCCGGTGAGGTGCAGTGAGATGACGGACAGCAAACAGGAACAGCGCAAGACCCATTTCGCGGACGATCCGGCCGCGGGTCCGCTGACGACCGACCAGGGTGTGGTCGTCGACCACACCGACGACTCCCTCCGGGTCGGGGAGCGCGGCCCCACCCTGATGGAGGACTTCCACTTCCGGGAGAAGATCACCCGGTTCGACCACGAGCGGATCCCGGAGCGGGTGGTCCACGCGCGGGGCGCGGGCGCCTACGGGTACTTCGAGCCGTACGCCTCCTGTGCCGAGTTCACCCGGGCGGCCTTCCTCCAGGACCCGGGGGTGCGGACCCCGGTCTTCGTCCGGTTCTCCACCGTGCAGGGGCCGCGCGGCTCCGCCGACACGGTGCGCGACGTCCGCGGCTTCGCGACCAAGTTCTTCACCTCGGAGGGCAACTACGACCTGGTCGGGAACAACTTCCCGGTCTTCTTCATCCAGGACGGCATCAAGTTCCCGGACTTCGTGCACGCGGTGAAGATGGAGCCGCACAACGAGATCCCCACCGGCGCCTCGGCCCACGACACCCTGTGGGACTTCGTCTCGCTCCAGCCCGAGACCCTGCACACCATCATGTGGCTGATGTCGGACCGGGCCATCCCCCGGAGCTACCGGATGATGCAGGGCTTCGGCGTCCACACCTTCCGGTTCGTCAACGCGCGGGGCCGGGGCACCTTCGTGAAGTTCCACTGGAAGCCCAAGCTGGGGGTGCACTCCCTGGTGTGGGACGAGGCCCAGGAGGCGCAGGGCCGCGATCCCGACTTCAACCGCCGCGACCTGTGGGACACCATCGAGGCCGGTGAGTACCCGGAGTGGGAACTCGGCGTGCAGCTGGTCCCGGAGGAGGACGAGCACCGCTTCGACTTCGACCTGCTCGACGCCACGAAGATCATCCCGGAGGAGCTGGTACCGGTCCGGCCCATCGGCCGGCTGGTCCTGGACCGCAACCCGGACAACTTCTTCGCCGAGACCGAGCAGGTGGCCTTCCACACCGCCAATGTCGTACCCGGCATCGACTTCACCAACGACCCGCTGCTCCAGGCCCGCAACTTCTCCTACCTGGACACCCAGCTGATCCGCCTGGGCGGCCCGAACTTCAGCCAGATCCCGGTCAACCGGCCGGTGGCCCCGGTCCGCAACAACCAGCGGGACGGCTACCACCAGAGCAGCATCCACCACGGGACCAGCTACAGCCCCAACTCGCTGGGCGGTGGCTGCCCGGCGCTGGCCGACCCGGACGCTCCGGCCTTCCGGCACCTGATGGAGCGGGTGGACGGGCACAAGATCCGCAAGCGCAGCCCCAGCTTCGAGGACCACTACACCCAGCCCGCGATGTTCTGGCACAGCATGTCCGACTGGGAGCAGCAGCACATCGTGAACGCCTTCCGCTTCGAGTTGGGCAAGGTGAACTCGATGGAGGTGCGGGTCCGCACCGTCGAGCAGTTGGCGCGGGTCGACCACACCCTGGCCGTCTCGGTCGCCGAGGGCATCGGCGTCCCCGCGCCCGCCCCGGCCGGCCAGGTGCCGCAGCCGACCCCCTCCCCCGCTCTGAGCCTGGAGAACAACCGGGGGACGGGCGGCATCCGCACCCGGCGGATCGCCGTGCTGGCGGGGGACGGGGCGGACGCCGAGCAGATCGACACCCTCAAGGCCAGCCTCACGACCGCGGGCGCGGTGGTCGAGGTCCTCGCCCCGCACGACGGTGTGTTCACCGGGTCCGACGGCGCCGACCACCCGGTGGACCGCGCGCTGCCCACCATGGCCTCGGTCCTCTACGACGCGGTGGTGGTGCCCGGGGCTCCGGGCGGCGCCCCGGTGCCGGGTCTCCAGCCGGCGGCCGTACGGTTCGTACGCGACGCCTACCGCCACGGCAAGCCGATCGCCGCCCTGGGCACCGGCATCGAGGTGCTGACACTTCTGGAGGTGCCCCTGCTGCTCGCCACCGGGCAGCAGGAGACGGTGTCCGACCAGGGTGTGGTCACCCACACGCCGGCCGGCGCGATCAGCGCGGACTTCGCCCACGCCTTCACCGAGGCGATCGCCTTCCACCGGCACCCCAACCGGCCGCCGCTGCGGTTCTGAGGCCAACGCCGACCTGGTCGCTGGGCTTCCCAGGAGTGCACCACCGGCCGGGGCGGCGCGGTTCCGACGGCACCACCGGCCGGCGCTCCGGTTCCGACGGCACCACCGGCCGGGGCGGCGCGGCTACCGCGGTTCAGTCGCGGTAGCCGCGTGCGGTGGATCGCCGCTGGGCGGCGGCGAGCAGCTTCAGGCGCCCCTCGACCGCGCGGGGCAGCGGGCGGCGTTCCCGGAGCACCCAGGGCAGTCCGCGGGCGGCCTCGGCGAAGGCCCGGGCCGAGACGGCGTCCCGGGGCACGGTCGCGGCCAGCCACGCCGTGCGCCGCAGGGCCGTGGGCCAGGGACGGCGGAGCCAGGTGAACCACAGGGTGTTCCGGATGCCCTGGCGCCGCCGCCCGGTGCGGTCCCGGTGCGGCGAGGCCCGGTGATGGGCGGTCAGCCCGTCGGCGTAGCACAGCCACCAGCCGCTTGCCGCCAGGTCGGCGGCGAGCAGTTCCTCCTCGCCGCCGAGCACCAGCCGCGGGGAGAAGCCGCCCGCGGCGCGGAAGGCGTCGGCGCGCAGTACGGTGGCGGCGGCGAGGAAGGAGCCGAGCGCCGGGCCGGGCAGTCCGGGCGGGGCCGGCAGCGGGGAGCCGCGCAGTTCGGGCACGATGGGGTCCTCGCGGCAGCCGCCCCCGGCCTCGGGGTCGTCCGGATGGGGGTGCGCCACGATGCGCGCGGTCACCGCCGCCACCTGGGGGTGCGCGTCCAGCGCGTCGGCGGCGCCGGCCAGCGAGCCCGGCTGCCACCAGGAGTCGTCGTCGCAGAAGGCGAGATAGGGCGTGGTCGCCCGGCGGGCGGCGAGATTGCGGCCCACCGCGCCGAGGTTGCGGCTCAGGGCGAGCAGGGTGACGTCCGGGTACCCCCGCCGTACGGCCTGCGCGGTGCCGTCCGAGGAGTGGTTGTCGACCACGATGACCGGCGGCCGCTCGGGGAGGCCGGCCAGTCGGCCCAGGGTGTGCAGCAGGTCCTCCCTGCGGTCGCGGGTGATGACGATGACGGTGATCCGCGGGTCGGTCACGGGGCCTCCTTCCGCCGGGTGCGGTGCCGCCGTCTCAACGGCCGGGTGAGGCCGCCTCGACGGCCCGGATGCGCCGCTCCACACCGCGCGGCACGGGCCGTCGGCGCGCCAGCGCGGCGGGCAGCAGGCGCAGCGTCTCGGCCAGTGCGGCCCGCGCCTGCGGGTCGGTGCGGCCGTCCAGGGCCAGGCGCGCGGTGGCCCGCAGGGCGTGCCGCAGCGGGCGCCGCAGCCAGGCGGTGAGGAGGGTGTTGCGCCGCACCCGGCGGAGCCGTCCGGGGCGCGGTGCGCCGTGCTGGTGCTCGGGCAGGTGCCGGGCGACCACCTCGGGGCAGTGCACGACACCCCAGCGGCGGGTGGTGAGGTCGATGGCGAGCAGCGCCTCCTCGGCGCCGAAGTGCAGCACCGGGTGGAAGCCGCCGGCCGCCAGGAAGGCGGTCCGGCGCACCACGGCGGCGCAGGCCAGGAAGCCCAGTACCGAGGGGCCGGGCAGGTCCGGTTCCCGGCCGAGCGGGGAGGCCGCGAGCACGGCGTTGAGCGGGTCGGGCAGCCCGGCCGGGCCCACCCGGGTGGCGGCGGCGATCAGCCCCAGCCGGGGGTGGGCGTCCAGGAGGTCCGCGGCGCGGGCCAGGGAGCCCGGCTCCCACCAGGAGTCGTCGTCGCTGAAGGCGATGTAGGGGGTGGTCAGGGCGGCGGCGCCCAGGTTGCGTCCCACGGCGCCCAGGTTGCGGTCGGCGGTCAGGACGGTCACCGCCGGGTGGCGGTCGCGCACCGCCGCCGCGGTGCCGTCCGCGGAGCCGTTGTCGACCACGGCGACGGGCGGGGCCTCGGGCAGCCGGGCGAGGCGGTCCAGGGTGTGCAGCACACCGGACCGCCGGTTCCGGGTGATCACCACCACGCCCACCCGGGGCGCGGGGCGGGGCCGGGCGGCCGGCCGGCGGCGGGCCTCGGCCGCGGAGTCGGCCGCCCGGGGTTCCTCGGCGCGTCCGGTCATGGCCGGCCCTCCGGTTCGGCGGCCCGGGCGGCCCGCCGGGTCAGCGCGGTGGTGGACCGCCCGTCGAGGTAGGGCAGGACGATCGCCTGGCCGCCCCACTCGTGGAGGGTCTCGGCCTCCGGCAGGTCCTCGACGGAGTAGTCGCCGCCCTTGACCCACACATCGGGCCGCAGCCGGCGCAGCAGCCGTTGCGGGGAGTCCTCGGAGAAGACCGCGACCGCGTCGACGCTGCCCAGTCCGGCGAGTACCCGGGCCCGGTCGGCGGCGAGGGTGAGGGGGCGGCCGGGGCCCTTGAGGCGGGTGACGGACTCGTCGGAGTTGAGGCAGACGATGAGGCAGTCGCCGATCCGGCGGGCGCTCTCCAGCAGGCCCACATGGCCGGCGTGCAGCAGGTCGAAGCAGCCGCCGGTGGCCACCACCGTGCCGCCCCGGGCCCGGACCGACTCGGCCAGGGCGAACGGGTCGGTCTCCCGGGCCGGGCGGGCCCGCTCGGCGGCGGCGGTGTCCCACAGCGAGGCGTTGCGCGCCCCGTCGGCCGCGACGAAGGCGGCGGCTTCGGCGACCGCCCGCTGCACGGCCTCCTCCGGCAGGGCGCCGTCGGCCAGGGCGCCGGCCGCGGTGGCCGCGAAGCAGTCGCCCGCGCCGCACGGGTCGCCGGTCGCCCGGTAGGGCACGGGCATCAGCATGGGGGTGTCGATCCCGGCCCGGGCCAGCAGCACGCCCCGCTCGCCGAGCGTGACCGCCACGGCGGCCGCCTGCCAGCGGGTGGCCAGCCGGCTGCCGCGCAGCGCGTAGGCGCGCAGCGACTCGTCGTCCCCCGGGCACAGCGCGCGGGCCTCGGCCCCGTTCGGGGTCACCAGGCGGGCCCCGGGCACCGGTTGGGCACCCCGGGGGTGCGGGTCCCACAGCAGGGGAACCGAGCGGGCAGCCTGGGCGAGGTGGTCCCGTACCGCGTCGACCGTGCCCTGTCCGTAGTCCGCGACCAGCACCGTCCCGGCCTGGGCGAGCGCGGCGCGGACCGCGTCCGTGGGGGGCCCGGGGACGCCGCCGCCGCGGTCCACCCGCACCAGCGGGCGGCCCCCGGCGATGATCCGGGTCTTGACCGGCAGGGACCCGGTCAGCGGAAGCTCGGTGAGCCGCACCAGGCGCCGCAGCGCCCGGCGGGCGGTGTCGCTGGCCGGGTCCTCGCCGAGCGCGGTCACCAGGACGACCGGGCGACCGCCGCGGGCGGCGAGGGCGGCGGCCAGGCCGGCTCCGCCGGGCCGGGTCCGGTCGCCGGTCACCTCCACCACCGGTGCGGGCGCGTCCGGTGCCAGCCGGGAGGAGACGCCGTCCACGTCCCGGTCGAGCAGGACGTCTCCGACGATCACCAGCGGCCGGCCGCCCCGTCCGGTCATACCGGGTCCCCGGGGCGCAGGCGGGCCCCGCGGACGGGCACGGCCGGCGCGGGGGACGGCGGGCCGGCCGCGTCCAGGCTCTCGCAGAGCAGGTGCACGGCGAGGAGGTGGGCCTCCTGGACGGTGGCCGTGCTGTCCGCGTCGATGCACACCGCCTCGTCCGCGGCGGCGGCGAGCGGGTTGGGCCGCGGACCGGTCATCGCCCATACCCGCAGTCCGGCGGCGCGGCCGGTCTCCGCCGCGGCGAGCAGGTTGCCGCTGCGGCCGGAGGTGGACAGCAGGACGAGTACGTCGCCGGGGCGGCCGTGGGCGGCGACCTGGCGGGCGTAGACGTGGTCGAAGCCGTAGTCGTTCCCGATGGCGGTGACGCTGGAGGTCTCGGCGTGCAGGGCGATGGCGGAGTAGGCGGGGCGCTCCCGCTGGTAGCGGCCGACGAGTTCGGCGGTCAGGTGCTGGGCCTGGGCTGCGCTGCCCCCGTTGCCGGCGGCCAGCAGCCGCCCGCCGACGGGCAGGATGGCCGCCAGATGGGTACCCCACTGGGCGATCTGGTGGAGGCTGTGCCGGCGGAAGCGGCTCAGGGCGTCCTGCAGCGACTGGCAGTGCCGGTGGGCGGCCTCAAAGGACTGGCTCATGGCTGGTCGGGCGCACCGGGTCCGAGGTGGACGGCGGCGGTCCGGCACCTCCTTCGGACTCGGGGTCGGCGGCGGTGGGGCGGGGCTGGGC